>JANYBM010000024.1 GCA_025361125.1 Holophagaceae bacterium
GCCCTCAGCCCCAACAAGCTCGTGCGCGCCCTGGGGAAGCCTGCGGCGGAGTTCACAAAGCAGGACATCATCCGCTTCATCGAAGAAAACGATATCCGCATGTTCAATTTCCGCTACGTGGCGGGGGATGGCCGCCTCAAGAAGCTCAACTTCGTCATAAACAGCAAAGCGCATCTCGACAAGGTGCTGTCCATGGGTGAACGGGTGGATGGCTCCAGCCTCTTTTCCTTTGTATCGGCCGATTCCAGCGATCTCTACGTGGTGCCGCGGTACCGCACAGCCTTCGTGAATCCCTTCAGCGAAGTGCCCACCCTCGACTTCATCTGCTCCTTCTACAACAACCAGGGAGATCCCCTGGAAAGCGCACCGGAGTTCATTCTGCGCAAGGCCCAGCGGGAATTGAAGGCGAAGGCCGGAGCCACGCTGGAAGCCCTGGGCGAGCTGGAATACTACCTTTTCTCCGAGGTGGACCGGATCTATCCCATCGTGGAACAGAAGGGCTACCACGAATCCCATCCCTTCTCGAAGTGGGGCCTGGTGCGGCGCGAGGCTATGCAGGTCATCAGCGAGATGGGCGGCATGATCAAGTACGGCCACGCCGAGGTGGGCAACATCATCGCGGGCGATCTGGAGATGGTGCAGCACGAGATCGAATTCCTGCCGGTGCCCATCGAAGACGCGGCGGATCAGTTGGTGACGGCCAAGTGGGCGCTGCGGGAAGTGGCCTACAAGCACGGCCTGGAAGTCACTTTCGCCCCCAAGATCATCGTGGGCCAGGCCGGCAGCGGCCTCCATATCCACAGCCGCCTCGTAAAGGATGGCGTGAACTTGATGGCCGACGAAAATGGGCTGACTGATACCGCCAAGAAAGTGATCGCGGGCTACCTGATGTGCGCCGAATCACTCACGGCCTTCGGCAACACCGTGCCCACCTCCTTCCTACGCCTGGTGCCGCACCAGGAGGCGCCCACAAGCATCTGCTGGGGGGATCGCAACCGCTCGGTGCTGGTGCGCGTGCCGCTCGGCTGGGTAGGTCTGGGCGACAAGATGCAGCGCGATGCCAACCCGCTCGAAGGCCCCGGAACAGGCCGGTTCGAAAACAACCAAACCGTGGAGATCCGCAGCCCCGACGGCTCCGCCAATATCCACCTGCTCCTGGCGGGCCTGGCTGTGGCCGCGCGCTATGGCCTGGAACAGCCCGAAGCGTTGATGATCGCCGAGCAGCTTTTCGTCCGGGCGGACGCCGCGAAGGTGCCGGGACTCAAACGGCTACCGGCTTCCTGCTTCGAAGCGGGCGCCTGTCTGAAGCGTGACCGCGCCCGCTATGAAGACGGCGGCGTATTCCCGGCGGGGCTCATCGATTCCTTCGTCCAGAATCTCCAGGCCTTCGACGACCTGAACATGAGCGAGAAGCTTTTCGGCAACGCCGATTCCCTGAGCCAGCTTGTGACCCGCCACCTGCAATGCGGCTGATAAAGTTGAATCCATGAGCCAACTTCTCGATACAGTCCTCCTCTTCGCCCTGCCCGCCTCAGGCAAATCGGAGGTGCGCCGCTACTTGGCGAGCCTCACGCCGGACCAGTGCCGCAACGATTTCCATATGGGCCCCACCCTGCAACTGGACGACTACCCCTACGTTCACCTGATGCACCGGATTGATGATGAACTGAAGGCGAACGGACTTGGCTACGCCTACTATCGCGGGCCGAACCGCCCCTTCATTGACGACTGGACTTGGGCGGTGCTCATCGAGCTGCTGAACCAGGACTACGCCGACCTGATGGCCAGCCGCCAGATCGAGGTGCCCAGCGCCGCCCAGCACCTGTTCGACCGGCTGGATGCGGCCCATGCCAAGTTTGATCTGCCCCAGCCCCTTGGCGAGATTCCCCACCGCATCCGCGTACGCATAGCCGAAGCCCTGGAAGCCGAATGCCGCCGGGAATTGGATGTCCTCAACCGCCAGAACGCCCAGGACAAGACGGGCCGCACGCTAGTCATCGAGGCCGCACGCGGTGGCGCCCACGGCTCAGCCTTCCCACTCACGCCGCCCCACGGCTACGATTCATCGTTCCAGACCCTGTCGCCGGAAATTCTGGAGAAGGCCACCGTGCTTTATGTCTGGGTGGATCCCGCCGAAAGCCGCCGGAAGAACATCGAACGCGGCCGCCCCGACGGCCAGGGCAGCATCCTCAACCACAGCGTACCGATGGAAGTGATGCTGGGCCAGTACGGCTGCGACGACATGGCCTGGTTGCTGGAACAATCGGCTCAGGGCGACCGCCCCGGCACGATCCGGGTGGAGCGAATCGTCCAGGAAGGCGACCGCTACGCCAGCAAGGTTTACCACCTGCCGGTGGCCCGCTTCGACAACCGGAAGGACCTCACCACCTTCGTCCGCGAGGATCCCAAGCTTTGGAAGCCCGCCGATGTGCGGGCCATCCACGGCGAGTTGAAGGCCGCGTTCGATCCGTTGAGCATTGGAAGATAACGCTCTCACAAGACTGTTCAGATTTCCTTGGCCGCCTTGAGTTCCAAGGCCCGCTTGCGTTCGGCCCGGGTCAGGAAGGCCACCGCCACCAGCACGAACCCGAGGCTCACCCAATTCTGGAGGCTGGGGAATTTGCTGCCGAAAATGGCCCAGCCCAGCAGTGTGGCGGTGGTGCCTGCCACCAGGGACGTGAGCCGATTCACCAGGCCTGTGAAGGTGGCAGTTCGCCCCTTGAACATGAAGATGAAGACACTGAAGAAAGCCACGATTCCGAAGGCAACGCCGGAAAGCGAAGCCCAGATCCAGGTAGGCAAGGGCGATCGGATGGCGCTGACAAAACCTGTGATCTGATGCAGCTCTCCCCAACTTGCGAAGAGCCGCGGGGAGAAGAACACGAACGTGGCGATGGCGACCATGGTGAGGGATGCTGCGATCTGCTCCGTGGCAAAGAAAGCGCGGTTGTTCAAGGGCTCGCCCTTGGGCCGGGTGTTCTTGTAGTAGTTCATGATGTAGATGCGGATGGCGTAGGCGACGATGTAGCTGGTGAGAATGATCATGGCCGCACGGTTGTGCAGGAAATCGAAACTACTGCCGTTGCTCCCCATCAGCTCGATGCTGGCGGCCATGACCGCGAAGGCCACGGCAGCGTTCTCCTCCCAGTAGACCCGTTTGGTCAGGATTCCTTGGGCGATCTGCACACCATCCACCACGCGGCCGATGACGATGACGCTGGCCCGCATGATGACCATGGCCACCATCACGGAAATCGGCAGTGTGTACATCAGTGTGGTGGTGGGAATCACCACCGCGGTGCAGATGCCACTGGGGATGATGTACAGCAGTTCCGAGGGGATCTTCCAAGCACCTAGCTGGATGATTCGGATGCTTTCCATGCGCCACCAGCCCAGCACCAGCACCGGGACCAGGCAGGTGAGATTGGCCCCGAAGGTGTTGTAGGCCAGAAAGGCCATGTCGTCCATGCGCGGCACGGCGCCGTTAACACTCCCCGTGAAAAATTTCACGATGAGCCCCGTGGCCACATAAAACAGGAAATAGCCCACGCATAGCTGCACCAGGCGGCCAGTACTACCTTCCGAAGTCTTTCCAAACACGCGACTCTCCAGGCGATCATCATTTCGATCGCAAACCCTTTGGGCTACTCCCGACAAGATGAGTCTAGCAAAGCAACGGGGTTGGCAGAGAGGTTACACCAAACTACAAAAAATCGGACCTGGCCCAAACAGAGGCGCTTTGGAAGGGTAAACAATGCCCACAGGATCTCAGTTTGTTCACAAAAGGCCTTGACACCTTTAGCGCACATGGAAAAGATCGTGGCAGGATCCCCCTGCAGGCCTAATTTTATGAGTATTCAATCTTTGGACCCTCAAGGTCCACTTTGCTTGGCTTCCATGGCCGATCCTCTTCCACAGGCTAATATGCAGCCGAATAATTCCTCCGTTCTCCACTTGGAGGTTGCCGCCAGCGCCCTGGGTGAAGGTCTGCCTGGCGCTGATCAACTGATCCGAGCAGTCCACCATCTCATCGGTCAGCAGTTCGCCGCTGACCTGATCAGTGCGGGTTCGGTCAGAGGCAAGATCACCGGTTCCGCCAACCGGCCTTTTCACTACGAAGTTTTAGCAATTTTTCTCTCCAACAGCACCTATACCGCAGTCACCCACAAACTCACTTTCTCATTTGAAAATGAAATCTGCACACTGCTTGCTTCTGAATAAAACACACCAACCCCAAGGAGGCGCACCATGCGCAAGAACGTTCCATTTCTGCTGACACCCATATTGGTGCTGCTGGTAGCGGCACCCCTTACTGCCGAGGTAGGAGGTCCTCTCCGAGCCATCCAGTTGCGCCCGAGCAAGATCATCCTTCAAGCTGCCGAGAAGCAGCAAGTGGAGACCCTCACCCACGGACTTCTGACCCAGCATTTCAGCGCGGAAATCGGCCGGAGTGCCGCAGTCCATCCCCAAATCACGATCACGGGTCGGATCGGGAACAAGCTGAACGCCGAGGCCCTGATCATCTTCCTAGCAAAAAACGACTATAGCGCCACGGTCTCCAAACTCGATTACGACATCGAAGGCGGGAAGGCCACCCTCCGCAACAAAGTAGATAATTTCACTCCCCCCGCGGGGGTTGTACGCACGGTCGCCGCCGCCACCCCGGCCGTGATGCAAATCAAGGCCAGCCTGTTGAAGAACCTGAAATTGAGCCTGCCTCAAGGCCATGGGCCGAAAGCCATGGCGAACACCGCCAATACTGAGTTCCCAAGTGCCGTACAGGCCACCAACGATGTTGGCAATATCTTCACGCAGGCGTTCGGCAGCGTGGACAAGAAAATCGGCTCCGCCAGCACCAAGGCTGCCGTCATGAACGTCTTGCAAACGAGCACGAACCTGCTGGCATGGAACAACATCGGTCATGGCAACCCAGGCGTCATCATTCAGTGGAACTCTGACCCCATGTGGTCTACGGACTTCAGCTCAGCCACGAATTTCAGTGGCCTGTACAACTCAGTGGTCTTGCTGAATTCCTGCAACGTATGCGCCAGCCCCTATTCCCTCAAGAACGCCATCATGTCCCACCACCCACGGGCCTACATCGGAGGCCTGATCAGCTTGCCGGTGGCCCGCTCTGAATACGTGGACGTGGACTTCTGGCGCGCCACACTGATTAACGGCCAGTCCATGGGCATCGCGCTCAATACCGCCGCTGCAGCCCACGGACTTACCGGTGCTTTCTGCCTGGAAGGTTTCAACGGCCGTTTTGTGGACGTGGCGACTTCAAAGCTCACCGAGGACTGCAACTCCATGAACTATAACAACGTGACCGCAGCCTTTGCCGGCGGGGCTTGGAAGGTCGTGGACGGTGGCGCTTGGCTGCTTGACTTCGGCGCCAACAAGGCCAATGCCGAGAAGGCCAGGGACATCATCAAGCATTACAAGCTGGACAAGCAGTGCTTCGTGGGCCGTCCCCACGCTCCCATGACCTATTTCACGGTTGCGGGATCCGCCCCCGCCGGTGCCTATCCGGGAGAGGATTCCATTCCGCTGAATCCTGTGAATGTCAAAGCCTCTTTTGTGGGTGGGGCTTGGAAGGTCGTAGATGGTTCCTCCTGGCTGCTTGATTTCGGGACCAAAGAAGCGGATGCGAAAATCGCCGCGGACATCATCAAGTTTTACGGCTTCACCCGCATGTGTTTCGTGGGCCGTCCCAACCCGGGCATGACCTACTTCCGTAAATGATTCACGGAAAGCTGCTGATCCAGCGCCCCCTGCAAATCATTCTGGCCTCCCTTTTGGCCCTGGCTCCTGAGCCGGGCCGAGGGGGGGAACCGCTATACATCATCGAGCGGGACACCCTGCAGACCCGTAACTTCACACCTATCGTGAATCACGAAGTGCTGCTGATGAATCTGGGGGAGCGCCCCTTGACCATGGACGTGAACTCCACCCTGCCTCCAGGAAAATGGGTGAAAGGCCCTTTCTGGCCCGCCTTCCTTGAAGAATCCCAACTGCCCGACCCCATGTTCTCGCCCCTGGAGATTTCGCCCAAGAAGACAACTTATTTGCCCAAGCCCCAAATCCAGGAACACCCGGCGACCGCCGCCTTTATTTGGAAGGATGTGCACGTCCCTCCGGGGGAAGCCGCCATTGCCCAATACGACAATTGGTACGGTGTACCAGGACAATTCTGGACTGATGCGGGACTGACGCTCCCTGGCTTGCAGATCCGGACAACCTTTTCAGCCACAGCGAAGGCCGGGTCCTTGGGTTTGGGCTTTTTCTATGAGATCGAGAATCTTTCAACAGCCGCCTTCGACGACCTGGCATTCGAAATCTTCATACCGCTGAAAGTGCTCACCGAGACGGCGGAAATCGAATTATTGGGAGCCACGGAATTAGCCACCTCACCTAATCTCACGACGTCCCTCACCACGCGGTCGGACGGTTTTGGGCGCGCTGCTTCCGGGGTGGCGGCGGTCTTTTGGAGTGGATCCCTGGAAAGTCGCGGCAAGGTGAAATTCCATTTGAAGGTCACCGGCAAGCCCAGCTCGGGCAAAGGGACCCTGTGGCCAATCCTGTCCTTGAGAGGAAGATCGCTTGCCGGGGGGATTTGGCCCCCAGCGGAGGTCAAGCTGACCGAGCCTGCGGAGGTTGGCCGCTTCGCCTATCTGGCCTACAACTTGATCCTGCCCGACAGCCGCGTAGTCAGCCTTGGGCCCCGCACCGCCAGGATTTTGCGCGCTTCAGAGGCCAAGAAGCTAGGTCCGTAGGAACTGATTCAATACCCAGACTTCGATCCAAATCGCTTCACCCTGATCAGCACCCTCATCCCACCTCAGGTGCCGCCGCTTCCCCGCCCTTCCCTTGCAGCAGATCCACCACGGCCTGGTT
>JANYBM010000039.1 GCA_025361125.1 Holophagaceae bacterium
TCTTTATGACGATGGACACCACCTGGTCTTCATGAACAATGAAACCTATGAACAGATGGAAGTGAACAAAGATGTTCTGGGCGACGACCTGGATTTCCTCACTCCCAACATGCAGGTGGAGCTCGAATTCTACGAGAACGAACCCATTTCCGCGTCTCTGCCACCCAGTGTCGTGTTGGAAATCATGGACACTGATCCTGTTATGAGAAATGCCAATGCCACGGGCTCCTATAAACCCGCCAAGATGGATAACGGCATCATTGTGGCTGTGCCTCCCTACATGGAAGCCGGGGAGAAGGTCAGGGTGAATACCGCGGACCGGACTTTCATGGAACGCGTGAAATAGACCTGTGTTGAAATAGTTCTGCTGCCATTGGTACGATCCCATTGCTACGATGATTGGTTGATACGGGTGCTCATGCCGACCGCTGCTCTGAACCTCCACAGCATCTCTTTTCTTTCTGGCCTTACGCCCGCACTGGCGAAGGAACTGGTCCTTGTGTCGGAATTGCGGAGCTTTGAGGACGGCCAGCGGGTCTTCCAGCAGGGAGAAAGAATTCCTGGCGTGTTCGTGGTCGCTACTGGATGCCTGAAGATCTTCCGCACTGATGGACGGGGCCATATGCAAGTGCTGGACTTCATGAAGCCAGGACAGTGCGTGGGGGAAGTCCAGGTTTTCGATAAAGGGCTGATCGCTTCCAGTGCCGAGGCCCGTGGAGACAGCAGCTGTTGGGTGATTCCTGCCGAGCACCTGAACCGCATCGCTCACACTACGCCTGAAGTGGCAGAAGTTTTGATCCAACACTTCGCTTCAAAAGTCCGGCATCTTGTGGACCTGGTGGACGCGTTAAGCCTGCACAGCGTTCCTGAACGGGTGGCGCAATTTATCCTGGAAACCCACGACAAACATCCCGAGCGCCGTTTCGTGGAATTCGAAGAGACCCAGGAAGATTTGGCCCAATGCATCGGAGCCAGCCGGGAGGCCTTTTCCCGGGCACTTCGCCTGCTCTCAGACCTGGAGCTCATCCACAGCACCTTCCCGGTCATTCGCATCACCGATGCGGAAAAACTAGCGCGCTACGCAAAAGGTTAGTCCGGCTTTTGGGCCATCGGGCCATCTGCCAGCAGGCAATGTCCCTTGAACCCAGCCCCAATCCAGGTAAACTAATCCTTCCGTTCCGGTGTAGCTCAGTTGGTTAGAGCGCTTGACTGTTAATCAGGATGTCGGAGGTTCGAGTCCTCTCACCGGAGCCAATGGAACAAGAACAAGAGACCCGCGCTCCAGCGGGTCTCTTGTTGTTCATGGCCAGGCATCAGGCCCAGGTATTAGGGATTCTGAAGAAGTCAGCTGGGGAATGATCCCAGCGGAATCTGGTCACTAAATTCTCTGCGGTGGAGGGCTCTGGCTTTTCCATGCACCCAAGACTCCAACCCAGCCAGCCGATGATTTCCTCCGTGCCGATCCCGCGTTGATGAAGCGCCTCCAGCCCCGGCGCTCCGGCGCGTTTGCCCAGCCGGCTTCCATCGGGCGCCGTGACAAGGCCCAGGTGGTGGTAGGCCGGGCGTGGTAGCGAGAGTGCTTCCTGTAATCGGATCTGCGTAGCCGTGATGGAGCGAAGGTCCATACCCCGCACAATCTCCATGATGCCTTGGGCTCCGTCGTCCACGACCACCGCTAAGTGATACGCATAAAGGCCATCGCGACGGAAAAGCAGCGGATCTCCGGTGAGGGCTGCGGGGTCATCGCTTTGGCGCCCCAGGGCCGAGTCCAGCCAGTCCACTCCACCCTCCGGCAGATGCAAGCGTAGCGCGGCCTCCAAACCTTCCCACGGGCGGTGGCGGCAGCGGTTGGGATAGGGCCGCAAGCCATCCTCTTCATGAGGCGCTGAGGCCAGCATCTGCAAGTCCTTGCGAGTGCAATGACAAGGATACAGGCGGTTCAGCTCATGCAGGTTCGTAAGAGCTTCACGGTAGGCCCCGCTCCGATCCGATTGCCAGATCACCGGCTCATCACTTTCCAGGCCTAGCTCTGCGAGATCGCGAAGTTGCTGTTCGCCAAACTCACGCTGGCATCGGGGCCCATCCACGTCCTCCATGCGAATGACCCAGCGACCGCCCTTTGATTTGGCGGAAAGCCACGAGGCCAGCGCCGTGCGCAAGTTTCCCAGGTGGAGGATCCCCGTGGGCGAAGGTGCAAAGCGACCAATGATCATTCAGGGCGTCCTACGACCTGCCCAACTACCCTTACCAACCCAGGAGATAAGCGAAGATCAAGGGCGCCACGATGGTTGCGTCGCTTTCGATGATGAATTTCGGTGTGTCTATGCCCAATTTGCCCCAGGTGATTTTCTCGTTGGGTACGGCGCCGCTGTAGGAACCGTAGCTGGTGGTGCTGTCGCTGATTTGGCAGAAGTAGCCCCATAGCCGGACTTCCCGCTCCAAATCCTGGTGGAGCATGGGCACGACACAAATCGGAAAATCCCCTGAGATACCGCCACCGAGCTGGAACATGCCAAGGGGTTTTTCCTTGGTGGTCACTGTGTAGAATTCAGCCAACCACGTCATATATTCGATGCCGGTGCGAACCGTATGGACATTCTTGACATCTTCACGAATAACAGCAGCGGCGAACATGTTGCCCAGGGTGGAATCCTCCCAGCCTGGGACCACGATGGGCAGGTTCTTTTCGCATGCAGCCAGCATCCAGCTGTTTTTAGGATCGATCTGGTAATGCTCCTTCAGGGCGCCACTGCGGATCAACCGATAGAAAAACTCATGAGGGAAATAACACTCGCCCCGCGCGTCCGCACCAGTCCATTCCGCGAGCATCCCTTTTTCGATGCGGCGCATGGCCTCCATCTCAGGGATGCAGGTATCCGTCACGCGGTTCATGTGGCGATCCAGCAGCGCCTTCTCATCCACTGGGGTTAGATCTCGATAGTGGGGCACGCGCTCATAAAAGTCGTGGGCCACCAAGTTGAAGATGTCCTCTTCCAGATTGGCCCCGGTACAGGTGATGAGATGCACCATGTCCCTGCGGATCATCTCAGCCAGGGAAAGACCCAGCTCCGCGGTACTCATGGCCCCGCCGAGGGTGACCATCATCCGGCCGCCGGATTGGAGAAATACCTCATAGCCCTTGGCCGCATCCACCAAGGCAGCCGCATTGAAGTGGCGGTAGTGGTGTTTCACAAAGCTTCCGACGGGACCTAGTTGGGACATTCATTCCTCCATACATTTTCATTGTGCCATCTGAACTTGGAGAAGCCGAGGCACCTTTGAAAAAGGAAACGCCCCGAGGAGGGACCCGTCTCCAAGAGCGCGAAGCGCGATTGGGAGGGCGCATGCGCCCGATAGACGGGAGGCGCAGCCCCTACCGAGGCACCTTTGAAAAAGGAAACGCCCCGAGGTAGGGGCGCTTCGTGAGGGATCGTTGGAAGGGTACGTTGGAAGGGATTCAGAAGCGGGAGTTTCCACAGAGGGAAACTGGTTTCAGTAGGTGGGGTGAGAAGTGGCGGGAAGCCCCGAGGGGCACCTCAACATTAAGGATACTGTTCAGAGAGGATTAGTTCCAGAGATCTCACCGCTTGATGGGTAATTCAAAGAGTGCGGCATCCACAGCAGCCGGGGACCAATGATCGAAATGCAGCTCAGCCGATGCGCCCTTGGGCTCAACCAGTTCCATGTGCACGATTACCGAAGCGCCTCGCTGGGACTGGGGCGCACCGAAAATAGCGGTCTTCGCTAGCTTGCCGCTGGGAAGAAAGAACTCGGCTTTGAGCGGTCGGATTCCATTCTTGGCGACCCAAAGACTTGCGGTGCGAAAACTGGTGGAAGGCCGCTTGGCTACCAGTGCCAATCGCCAGCATGCCGCGCCATCCAGCACTTCATCCCCTTTTTCCTTCACCGAATAATCCACGGCAAAGCGCGTCCGGGCAATGTCTCCACCGGCGGCGGGACCCAGCAATTTTTGCTGCGGCGTGACCTTGATGGGTCGCTTGGTGCCTGGAAGCAGCAACCACATGGCATCGCCGAGGACCAGCACGGCCCGTCCCTTTTCCTTTTCGGAAAGACCCTCCACCCGGGCATCGCCATTTTCGCGAGCCGTAACCTTCCAATGCTGGGACGCTTTGGCGCTCGTCAATTCGATTTCGACAGTGAAGGAAGGCCAAGGATGGCGCAACTTGTCCACAGCAGTGAGCAACTCATCGCTGCTTTGCGCCGCAAGAGGAAAGCAGCACAGCAATAGGCAGAGGAAGCGCATCAGGCGCGACCGTAGTTGTCTTGAAGCCGCTCGATGTCGGCTTCATCAAAGGTACCCAAGGAAATTTCCAACACCCGGACTGAATTCGCTGTCGATGCGGCACAACTCAGGCGGTGGGTGCTTCCTGTGGGAAGCCAGAGCTCTTGCCCGACGCTTGGTTTCAAGGTTTCGCCATTCAGTTCCACCACCACGCCTTCATCCAGAGGTACCCAGAGTTCGCCGCGCTGGCTGTGCCGTTGCAGGCTAAGACGCTGCCCAGGCGCGCAGGTGAGGATTTTGACCGTGCAGGGCGTGTTCAAAACGAACTGATCGAAGGAGCCCCAAGGCTTGTCAACGTGGAGGGTGGTTGGTTTGTCCATAGGTCCTACACCTTACCTGCTTCACTGCGAAACCGGGCTCGCGCGGCTTCGCCGACAACCCCCCGATCACGCAGTCCACTGGACTGCGCTCCCATTCGGCCTTCGGCCTCATGGAGGGGGCCCCGTCCCCAAGGCTTGTCAACGTGGAGGGTGGTTGGTTTGTCCATGATTATCAGGCTACCCCAGGTTCAACGTTACGTCCTGCCAGGGGACTTCGTATGGGGTCACTTTATGCTCGATCCCTTTGAGGGCGACAGCAGCCATTTTGATCAGCGAATCCTTGCCAAGGATTTCCGCGGTCCGGGGTCCCACCACGATCTGCCCGGCCTTGGCCACACCGCTTTCCAAACGTGATGCCAAGTTGACAGTGGAACCCATCACCGTGTAGTCCATGCGCTTTTCACAGCCGATGTCCCCGGCGAAGGCTTCGCCACTGTTGATGCCAATGCGCATCATCAACTCGGGATAACCTTCAGGCCGATTTTCATTCAGGAATTTGAGCGCTTCCTGCATGGAGATGGCCGCCTCCACTGCCAGCCGCGCATGGTTGGGCTCCGGCTGGGGTGCGCCGAAAAAAGCCATGATGGCGTCGCCGATGTACTTGTCGAGGGTGCCCCCCCGACTAAAAATCTGCTCAGTCATGGCTTCAAAAGTGCGGTTTAAAATATTCGCGAGTTTAAGCGGCTCCATACCTTCGCTCATGCGCGTGAAGCCGCTGATGTCGGCGAACAGCACCGTGATTTCGCTACGTTGGGCTTGCAGGGCCGGAGATTCAAGGTTCTGGCTGGATTTGAGGATCTGACCCACCACGGCTGGCGAGTGATAGCGCTCAAGGCGCTGGCGGAACCGCGTTTCCCGTTCACGCTGAATGCCCACGGCCGCAAAATTCGCCATGGCCGACAGCAGATGCTCGTCTTCACGGCGGAAGCCACCCTTGCTGAGGGAAGATTCAAGGTAAACGACGCCCAGTGATTGATCGTCCACGATAAGTGGCGCGCAAAGAGCGGACGTGATGCCGTGGATCTTGATGCTATCCCCGGCCGCGAAGCGGGGATCGATGCGGGCATCCGTCGTGAGAATCGTGACTCGATCCTTCATGGCTGTTCGGGCGATGGTGCGGCTGATGGGTGCACTGTTGGCGCCGGGCTTTTCCTCCCACACGTACTCTGGAAGCAGTTGGCCCTCCGCTCCGGCCAGTAGAATAAAACCACGCTGGCATGGAATCTGGGCTGTCACCAGGCTCATCACGGATTCCAGCAACTCCGCGAGATCCGAAGCCCTGAGCAAAGTGCCCGCCATGGAAGCCAGGCGCTGAAAAAGTGAGGCGGCGCTGCTGGTGTTCTGATCGGTCTGGTGCTGCGCGAGCATCTTCTCCAGCGAGGCATGAGGCACCATGATGGAACCCGAAGCATCGAATGCCCGGTCCTCCAGGGAGATGCCGGAGCGAACGCTCTTCGGTGCTGAAAGTGAATTCAATGAGTTCAGTGGGTAGGAACCAGTTCCCGTGGGTCCGAACTTGGCGCTGTTGGTGGGTGCAGTGTCCTGTTCACCCACCCATTGCACGGGTACTTCGCCCATCAGAATGATGTCTCCCTGCTGAAAGGGAGTAGGAGCATTCACCTGGATGCCATTCACCGTGGTTCCATTCAAGGAACGCAGATCCATCACATGTGGTTTGCCGTCCAACAAAAAAAATCTTGAATGCACTCGGCTGACCGCATTGGCCATGATCCGGATGGTGGCGGCGTCCCCCCGGCCAATGGTCACCCCTTCCTCGGTTAGCTCAACCGGGTGCCGGATACCCTCCACCAGTAACGAAATTTTCATGACCCTGCCCAGAAAACTGGTCCAAAGAGTAGCACAGCAGACCTCCAGGCTCCCGATAGGGAACGAATTTTCAAGAGGAAGTCAGGCATTCAAGCGTTACCCTAAATGGTTAGGGGAAACCAAACATGCCTGCTTTGTTCACCACCGTGGGCTTCATGTCCCTGGGCTGCCCGAAAAACCTTGTTGATAGCGAGGTCATGCTGGGGCACTTGAGGCTCAAGGGTTACGTGATCACCAACCAGATGGATAAGGCTGATGTGCTGGTGGTGAATACCTGTGGATTTATTGATACCGCGAAGAAGGAAAGTGTGGATGCCATCCTCGAAGCCGCGGAAATGAAGAAAACCGGGGCCTGCAAAAAGCTCATCGTCGCGGGCTGTCTGGTGGAGCGCTACCGCGATGAACTGCTAGCGGATATTCCCGAAATAGATGCCTGTTTGGGCACACGCGACATTGAACAGATCGCCGAGATCATTGGGGCAGGAGATCAGGTTTTTGAGCCCGAGCAGAACCCAAATTATCTGTATGACGAGAATAGCCCCCGCTTGCTCACCACGCCCAAAGCCACCGCATACCTGAAAATCAGCGAAGGCTGCGACCATACCTGCGCCTTTTGCATCATTCCAAAATTACGGGGTGGCCAGCGCAGCCGTAGCATTGAAAGCGTCGTGGCCGAGGCGAAAAACCTCGTGGCACAAGGCATTCTCGAAATCAGCCTGGTGGCCCAGGACACCACGGATTACGGCCGGGATTTCGGTGCTGCCGATGCCCTGGAACACCTCATCCGAGCGCTGGGTGAAGTTGAAGGCTTGCGCTGGTTCCGCATCCACTACGCGTATCCGAACCGCCTCACCGAGGGGGTCATGCGTGCCATCGCGGAAACCCAGAATTGCGCCAAGTACCTGGACATGCCTTTGCAGCACGCGGATCCGAAAGTGTTGAAGGAAATGGCCAGAGGTGGCAGCCGCGCGAGCTTCCTGAAATTACTGGTCAAGTTCCGAGCCATTTGTCCCGAGATCTCCATCCGGTCCAATTTTATCGTCGGTTTCCCCAGCGAAACCGAAGCAGCCTTCGAGGAATTGCAGGCCTTTATCCAGGAAGCGCAATTCGACCATGTCGGGGTCTTTACTTACTCGCCCGAAGAAGGAACACCCGCCTTTGCGCTGGGTGATCCAATCCCAAAGCGGACCAAGAACAGCCGAAAACGAAAGCTCATGGAACTGCAGCAGAAGATCGCCCGAGCCAAGAACCAGGCACGCGAAGGCCAGATGATTGAAGTGATCATCGAGGGCGTCCATGAGGAGACCGAGATGATCCTCAAGGGCCGCCACCAGGGCCAAGCCCCCGAGGTGGATGGCAACGTCCTCATCGTTGGCGGCGAACCCGTCATTGGCACCATCCAGATGGTGAGAATTACGAAAGGCCACGCCTACGACCTGATCGGAGAAGTGGTGGAGGGCGGCATTGACCAGGCGACCCGGGCTTACGAGGTGGCCGTCACCTCAAGGTCGTAGTCGGGCTTTCTGAACCACCCGTACGCACGGTCCACCGGACTGTGCTCCCGCTCACCTCCGGTTTGCGGAGGAAGAAACGCATGCGTTTCATCGTGGCCACGCCTTGGACCCGATCAGAGAAGCGATGGAAGGTGGCATTGACCGGGCGACAAAAGCGTTTGAAACAAGCGTTTTTAGCGAGCCGCTGAATCCGCACCGTGCCCCGTTACACTTTTGACATGCTGGAACTGAAAAACATCACCCGGGCCTACGAATTGGGCGGAGAAAAGGCTGGGGCCTTCGGTGTCAGCCTGTCAGTTCCGGCGGGCTGTCTCGCGGTGCTGGCGGGGCCGTCGGGCAGCGGCAAGACCACGCTCCTGCAACTTGTCGGGCTGCTGGATGAACCTGATGAAGGCGAAGTTTTTCTTGAAGGCGAAGCCGTCTCCAGGCTCCCTGAAAAAGCTCGTTGTGAGTTGCGCTTAAGGCGCTTGGGCTTCGTGTTCCAGTCTTTCAATCTCGTGCCGGTGCTATCGGCCCTGGAGAATGTGATGTTGCCATTGCAGTTGCAGGGCATCAGGGACGAAGATGCCAAACTTCGTGCGACCGAAGCCCTTGACCGTGTCGGTCTTTCTGACCGCCTTGAACATCGCCCCGGCCAGCTCAGTGGAGGCCAACAGCAGCGGGTGGCCATCGCTCGTGCCTTAGCCCCAAAACCAGTGCTGGTACTGGCGGATGAGCCCACCGCCAGTTTGGATCACGCCCATGGTGGGCCGCTCATGGATCTCATGGTCCAGCAGTGTCGCGATTCCGGCGTGAGTTTCCTCGTGGCCAGCCATGATCCATCGGTGATCAGCCGTGCGGACTTGGTGTTCCGGCTCATGGATGGAAAACTCGTGGCCACGGAGTCTACCAAGGTGACCGCGTGATTCTTGCCCGCCTGGCCCTTCGCAATGTGATGCGCAACCGGCGCCGTACGATCTTGACGTTGCTGGTGGTCATCGCCGGGTTCATGTCCTTGAGCCTCGCAGGGGGCTTCATGGCCCAAACCTTTGATGGTCTCAGTCAGGCCGCGATCCGGGGTGGCATTGGTCATATCCAATTGCTGCATCCCCAAGCGCTGGAGGGCGACGAAGGGCAGAGTCTCGAATTTTCCATCTCGGATGGCGAAGCGCTGGCGTCGCGGCTTCGGGAGGATTCAGCCATCGCCGAGGTGTTACCGCGCATCCAGTTCATGGGCCTGATCAGCAATGGTCCCAAGAGCGTGGCTTTCCTGGGATCGGGTGTGGATCCAGTGCGTGAACCCCAATTCATGGCTGTGCTGGACAGCCTGAAGGATGGTTCAAAAGCTAAGGGTGGAGCCGGTTCACGCTGGCTTTCAACGAGTTCCGGAAGCCGGGACGTCATTCTGGGTGTAGGCCTGGCGAAGAGCCTTGGTGCGACCGTCGGTAGCTCGCTCACGCTCATGTCCACCAACAAAGATGGCGGGCTCAATGCGCTGGATGTGGAGGTTGTGGGCCTTCAGGACATGGGTTTACGCGAGTTGAACGACCGGGTGCTGACCGTGAGCCTGGATACGGCCGCAGCCTTGGTGGATGCGGGTCCAACGCGGTCGCGTCTATCCATCCTGCTGAAACAGCCTGAAGACACTGCCAGGGAGTTGCCCCGCATCCAGGCCCTGGCGGGCAAGGCTGTCCAAGCCTTCCCTTGGTTCGAATTGGCCAGCTTCTATAAGCAGGTGAAGCTGCTATATCTCGCCATCTTCGGCTTCATGGGCTTGGTGCTTTTCCTCGTGGTTCTGTTGGCCACCGCCAACACGCTGCTGATGTCTGTGATGGAGCGTGTCCGTGAATTTGGAACCTTGAGGGCCATGGGCCTGCAAGCGTGGCAGCTCACCTCGCTGCTGCAATGGGAAGGCGCCTTGTTGGGCCTTTGCGGCAGTGGCCTGGGCCTCATATTGACGCTGGTCTTCCGCCTCGCCGTGAATGCCCTTCACCTACAGATGCCTTCCCCGCCCGGCACCAGCCACGGCTATGAACTGAATATCCATTTCGTGCCGATGGTTTACCTCTGTGTGTTCATCGGGTTGCAGCTGACCCTGCAATTCAGCGCACTGTTTCCAGGTTTCAAAGCCGCGAAACTGCGGATCGTGGAGGCGCTTCGGCATGTCTGAAAAGAGGTCCCAAGTCCCAAGTCCCGAGGCCCGAGGTGAGGACTCCGGCAAGCTGGATTACCAGGCCCCACGCTGGGCCTGGTGGGTGGCCACGGGATTCGGAAGTGGCTACCTGAAACCCGCGCCGGGAACTTGGGGTAGCCTGGCAGCGGTGGCGGTCTGGTGGATTCTTCTTCATTATTTTAGGTGTCAATGGCTCGAAAAATGGGTCGCGCAGCATGATCCGATCATTCCGCCCTTGGCCCTTGCTCTCGGGATGACAATTCTTGCCATCATGGCCTCGGATAGGGTTGTTCATGAAACAGGATTGAAGGATCCAGGTTTCATCGTCGCGGATGAATGGGCGGGAATGTGGATCGCCTTGGCGCCTATCCTCTGGCATGTGGGTTCCCTTTCGCCTGGATGGGGTCTGTTGCGAGTTGTGACACCCTTCGCGCTATTCCGCCTTTTCGATATTTGGAAACCATGGCCCTGCTATCAGCTGCAGGTATTACGGGGCGGTACGGGAGTAGTAATCGATGATGTGGCCGCAGGCATCTATGCGGCTGTGATGACTTTTTTCATTGATGGATGGCTGGTGCGGCATTTGGCCATATTGCAGAACTAACCCGCGGTCTGCTCCAGCAATTCCCGCCACACGCGGGGTTCGCTCAGGTGGCCGGTAGCGTCGAAGGTGCGGCTTTCGATCATGTAGCGGTAGCCCTGTTCCGTGAGAAAGAGTTGCCGGTTCCGCGCGAATTCCTGTTCGGTGGTGTCCTTGGAAATCAGTGAATAGAAGTAGCTGATGTTGCGGTTGCCCTTGGGCCTGAGAATGCGGCCCAGCCGTTGCGCTTCTTCCTGCCTGGAACCAAACGTTCCGCTGATCTGGATGGCCACGGAGGCATCGGGCAGATCAATGGCGAAATTCGCCACCTTGCTGACGATGAGCACACGCAACTCCCCATTTCTGAATTTTCGGAACAGTTCTTCGCGTTCCTTTTCGGGCGTTGCGCCAGTGAGAACTGGACCATTCAGACGTTTCCCCAGAACGCGAAGCTGCTCCAGATACTGCCCGATGATGAGCACTGATTCGGTTGGGTGGCCCTTCAGCAGTTCATCCACCACGGTGAACTTCAGGCTGCTTTCCGAGGCGATGCGAAACCGCTGGCGCTGATCGGCCACGGCGTATTCCATTCGTTCATCCGTGAGCAGCGGGATACGAATTTCAAGGCAATGGGCGGTGGCGATGAAACCATCTTTTTCGAGCATTTTCCAGGGCACATCCACCCGCTTGGGGCCGATGAGGGAAAACACGTCTTCTTCTTTCCCATCCTCCCGCACCAGGGTTGCGGTGAGGCCCAGGCGCCGCTTGGCTTGCAACTCCGCCACGGCGCGGAACACCGGCGCCGGCAGCATGTGCACTTCGTCGTAGATGACCAGACCCCAGTTGGCGGCTTCGAACAGCTTGAAATGCTCGAAGGGGGCTTCCTTGCTGCGGCGGTAAGTGAGGATCTGATACGTGGCGATGGTGACCGGTTTGATTTCCTTGGTATCGCCGGTGTAGAGTCCAACTTCAGCTTCAGTGAGCGTGGTCTTGTCCAGCAATTCCTGCTTCCACTGCTTCACGGCGGTGACGTTGGTGGTCAATATGAGCGTGTGGGTCTGTAGCTTGGACATGCAGCCGATGCCGATGACGGTCTTGCCCGCGCCGCAGGGCAACACCAGCACCCCCGCGCCGCCCTCGGGCCCACCACCGGCGTGGAAGACGTCCATGGCGGCCTGTTGATAAGGCCGCAAGCCGAAGGGCCTGCCGTTCTGCTTCAGGGTTTCCGCCAACTGGAAGGGCAGGGGATCCCCTGGCTTGTAGCCCGCCATGTCCTGGACCGGATGGCCCAGGCGGATAAGTTGCAGCTTCACTTCGCCGCGCATCCCATCGTGCAGGAAGACACCAGTTTCATCAGGGTAGGGTTCCGCCAGCATCCCTTGCAGGGATTTCTGGTTTTCGATTTCCCAAAAAAGGGTGCGGTCGTCCATCTCCAGCGCCAGGCGATCGCCTTTTTTCACAAGTTTCAATTTCCCGTAGCGGGTGCCGTGATCCTCGATTTCCTGCAGCAGATTCTGCGGCACTGGATATTTGGACCAGGTGCTCAGCGTCACCAGTATTTCCTGGCAGGAAACACCTGAGGCCGAGGCATTCCACAAGGACAGCGGCGTAATGCGGTAAGTGTGAATGTGCTCCGGGCTTTTCACCAGCTCCGCGAACCGGGCCAACTCATCCCGTACCTGCTCGAAGGCCGGGTGGGCGACCTCCAGGAGTAAAGTCCGGTCGCTTTGGACGATTAACGGATTGTCGGGGCGGTTTGCAATCACGTGGTTCCTGAAGAGGTTAAGCCACTACCCAAAAATGGATTTTTGACCACGGTGGGGAGGGCTGCAAATGGATCCGTAGTGGAGTATCCAGAAAAGCACTGGCACCTTCTTAACGGCTCCTAAACCTTCGAGCCTAAGGCCCATGGAACATCGCGTCAATGTTGGATTTTCGTTAGCCCTCTGCTTTGCCTTGAGGCTGAATTTTCTTTGGTTTAAAGGCCTTCTGCTTTTCGTTAAGAAAGTGTCAGGCGAACCAAGGGAGGGTTACCTCGTATACTGTTTTTCAGATTTGTGCAGCAAATCCAGGATGACTTGTAAGTCTGGCTTCATATGGAGCATTCAATGTTTCTACCGATAACCCATCCCAGGATTGTTTCGACCATTCTTTCTTGGTACCGAAAAACAGCCTTCCTTGTCCTAGGGCTCGCGCTCCTGGGTCCGCTGGAAGGCCAGCAGGTTGACAAAGAATGGCGCCAAAGTCCCAAGCTGAACCGTTCCGAAGTCGTTTCTGGAATGCCGGTGGGCAAGGTTCCCGACAATCCATGGGACAGGGGTGATTGGCTGCTCTACTGGTACGGAGGACGGCCGACCGTTGACTATCTCAAATTCCGGTTGAATCTGGCTCAACGCGAAATGGAACGCTGGCCTGATCGGATTCCGGGGGGACCGGAATTCAAATCTCCGGAGACGGGGGCAGCTTCGTTAACGGCAGGAACCTGGCGCCCGATCGGCCCCATGAAGGAGCCGGTAACCGGGACTCGCCCGGACATGGATAGCGGACGCCTCGTTGATATCGTCACCCATCCTACGGACACGCAAATCTTGTACGTGGCCACAGGGGCAGGTGGAGTCTTCAAGACCACCAATGCCAACTTCGCAAGCCTAGGCCCCTGGAATTGGACCAATATCACCGACAGCATTCCAAGCACGAGCAGCGGCGGCAGTACTTCGGTTGGAGCCCTTGCCATGAGCCCTGCGGACCCCAACACCCTTTATCTGGGAATGGGTGATCGGGAAGGCAACACCGTCGGCAATTCGGCTTCGGACAATATCGGGTTCTACAAGAGCATCAACGGAGGGGGCACATGGTCCAGCCCGGTGATCCTCGGAAACACCACCTTGACCTATGGAATCCTGCCTCTGAGTGCCAGCGTCGTTCTCGTTTGCGGGAATGATGGCCTTTACCGTTCCACCACAGGTGGAACGAGCTTCACAAAAATTACCGCTGGCCTTACCGGAACGGCTGTCTGGAGCATCCAGGCCTTCACTCCCACAGATCTAGTCTGCACTGAATGGGGTGGTAGCGCCGGGATCATTTACTACACTGCCGATGCGGGCCTTACTTGGACCGTCGGGGCTCTTGCTGGATTGCCTGGAACGCCCAACAGAATGACCGTCGCCACCAGCGCTTCTAGCGTGACCACCGGCTGGGCGTTGGTTGCCCTGAGCACGGGTAGTTTCGCAAAAGGCTTGCTGAAGACCACCGATAAGGGGCATACCTGGAGCTATGTCGCCGCCCCCACCGCGGCCGGCAGCATGTTCCAGCTGTATTCAAGTCA
>JANYBM010000072.1 GCA_025361125.1 Holophagaceae bacterium
TTTTTGGCGGAGAGTGGGGGATTCGAACGACAGAATCACCAACCTTCAGTTTGCCAAACTACACACTACACTTATATATGCGACCATTTCCAATTCTTACCATCATGCTCCTGCTTGGGTTTTCGCTTCGCGCTCAGGAGCCTTTTCTCGCGAAACCCTATTTGCAGTTCGGGGCAACACCCAAGGCGGATCGCATGGATCTTGTCTGGCTTGCTCCAGATAGGGACGCGGAGTGGGTGGTGGACGTTCAGGCAGAAACCCAAGGGCACTGGAAAGCCCAAGGCTGCCCATCCTTTAAACTGGTATCCCTGCCCGGATTGCCAAAACACAGAATCTACACCGCGATCCTTGGTGGACTCAAGGCTGGTGTGGTTTTCCACTATCGAGTGGCACTGGAGGGGAAATTAATTTTCCAGTCCGAGGGTCGCGGCCCAAAAAACGCGCTTCAACCACAACGCATCATTCTTTACGGTGATGGAGCCACTGGTTCCAAGAATCAAAAGGCCATCACCTTCCAGATAGCCCAGCAGAATCCCGATGCGGTCGTAGTGCTTGGCGATATTGTTTATGGACGCGGTCGCGCATCTGAATACCTGGACCACTATTTTTCCATTTACAACGCAGATATTGCTACGCCAGCCCAAGGCGCGCCGTTGCTGAGAAGTGTTCCAACCATGGCGGCCCTGGGAAACCACGACGTGGCCCCCCTGAATGCCCGCGGAGACAGGCCCTCGGATGGTCTGGCCTACTACCTGTATTGGAACCTGCCGATGAATGGGCCGGAATTGGTGGCGGCTGGCCCAAATACACCTATGATCCAGCCCATGTTCTGGTCGCAATTCCTGACTGGCACTGGATCGCGATTCCCGAGGATGGGTAATTATTCGCTTGATCTGGGTAATGCCCACTGGACGATATTGGACTCGAACCCTTACGTGGATTGGGAGGAGCCGGCGCTGAGGGCATGGCTGGAATTGGATTTACGCAGAGCCTCGAAAGCCACCTGGCGCTTTGTGGCCTTTCATCATCCGGGCTTCAATAGCTCGAAGACCCACTTCAACGATCAATGGATGCGGCTACTTTCGCCGGTCTTTGAAAAATTCAACGTGCAGATGGTGTTTTCTGGCCACGTTCACGCCTATCAGCGCAGCTTTCCCCTGACTTTCAAGCCCACTTTGGAGGCCGCGGCCAAAATCGTGCAAAGCCGCGAGGGCGAGGTGAATGGGGCGATCAACCTGGATAAAGTTTTTGACGGAAACAAGGTAACGAAAGCAACGGGCATCATCTACGTCATTTCAGGCGCGGGCGGCGCGGAGTTGTACAACACCAAACAAGATGACGAACCAAAAACCTGGCAGCCCTTCACCAAGGTCATGGTCAGCGACCGTTTTTCCTATACGGTGCTCGACCTGAAAGGCAAGCGTGCGGAGTTGCATCAACTGGGTGAAGACGGCAAGGAAATCGACCACTTTGTGCTGACCCAGTGAACAGGATCACCTGGGGCTCCTGGTATGCATCCGGGGGGAAACCACGCATACGTGGTTTCCTGCTCGCTTCGCTCACTACGTCCCCCTCAGGACTCCCCACCTCTTGGTCGGGGGACCCGCCCAAGAGGTCTGATACCTTGGAATCATGACTTTTTGGCCCCCAACCCCCAAGCTTGCGGCGATCTATGCCGCCATCTTTTTTCTGCTGCTGGTGCTTACCCCAGGGCGCGGCCCTATGTCCCTTCGTTTTCTCCGCCTTTATCCCAAAAAGGTAGGATCTGTCATGGTGGGCTGGGCCGCCACCCGAACCTTGCCGATGTTTTTGCGGTCACCGCTGTTGGGCCATTTCGCCCACAGCTATGGCTTGAATCTTGCGGAAGCAGAACATCCATTGCAGGAGTACGAAAGTCTTCAGTCGCTTTTCACCCGGCGGCTGAAACCCGGCCTGCGCCCACAGGATCCGGTTGTCCCAGGCTTCATCAACAGCCCCGTGGATGGTCGCATCATTGCCTGCGGTCGCATTGAAAAGGGCACCGCCATTCAGGCGAAGGGACTGCCCTATCGAATTACTGAATTTCTCAAACACGATTCTGATGCGGAGCGATTTGAGGGTGGCCACTATCTGACTATCTATCTCGCACCCAAGGATTATCACCGCATCCATGTGCCGATGAATGGCAGCGTCAGCGCCGTGGGGCGCGTGGAGGGCGAGCTTTGGCCCGTGAATGCCGCCTCCACCTTGAATGTGGAAGGACTTTACGAACGCAATCGGCGGGCCACCTGGATCGCCACTGGAACCGGCGCGGATGCTGGCCTGGAAGTGGCTGCAATCCTCGTGGGCGCAACCCACGTCGGCGGCGTGCTCATTGATGAACGCTGGCGACAAGGCCATGAATTGCCTAAGGACGGAGCTATCGAAGTACCGGCTCTGCCCTGCGAATCAGGCCAGGACCTGGGTTGTTTCGCCTTTGGAAGTACGGTGGTGTTGCTCATCACGGGACCCAAAGCTGAGGCCTGGAAACCCCTACGTTGCGATGGTGACGTGAAAGTTGGTCAGCGACTCGGAGCTTTTGAATGACGGACGATCTCTTCAATCAGGAACCTCTCTTTGAAAGCGGCGGCGACCTTGCTGGCGCGCTGGAAGCGCTCATGCTGGCCAGCGGCGAGGTGTTGGATCTCGCCAAGCTGCGGGAATTGCTGGGCCTCGGCGAAGGCTCAATCCGTCAAGGAATGGAGATACTTTCTGCGCGGCTGCAACCGCCGCACGGAGCACGTTTGCTGGAAGTGGGGGGAGGCTGGAGGCTGGCCACGGCACCCGAATATTCAGACCTGGTGGGCAAGCTCGTCACCACCATCCGCAGCGGAAAGTTGACACCCGCCCAAATAGAAACATTGGCCATCATCGCCTATCGCCAACCCGTTACAGGCCCTGAAATAAATGATCTCCGAGGCATCACTGCCTCCACGAATCAACTCAAAAGCTTGCTGGAGCGGGAACTGGTAGAAATCGTTGGCCGGAAATCCGTGGTGGGTCGCCCGATGATGTACGTCACCACGCAGAAATTCCTGCTGCATTTCGGCCTGCAAAGCCTTTCGGATCTTCCCCATCTGGGTGATTTCGGTGAAGGCAATCTGGAAGCCCAGGCCTTGGCCCAGCTTGAACAGCCCATGCCCGAAGGTTCCCTGTTCGATGGGGAACACGAGGTGGCTGCAATCCCGCCCATCTCGCCCTTGGAAGAGTCAGAAGAAGCGCTCGACCCGCTCGATGAGTGAAACCACCTACAAGGGTTGGACGCGCCCAGGGCCAGTGCCACCGGGTGGCGTAGCCATCGAAACAGGCGAAACCCTGGACTACCTGTGCGGACACTTCCGCATGTTTCAATACGAGAAGGGGCACCGCTTCAGCACCGATGACCTGCTCACCGCATGGTTCGGAACGCACTGGTGCCCAAGGCCTGAGCGCATCGCGGACCTGGGATCAGGCATCGGCAGCGTGGGCATGGTCGCGGCTTGGCGCTGCCCCGGCGCCACAATTCACACAGTTGAGGCTCAAGATATCAGCGTGCGTCTCGCCCAAAAAAGCGCCCTCTACAACGGGCTGGAAGACCGCTATCACATTCATCTAGGCGATCTGCGGGAAAACACACTGCTCGAATTCGCCCCCTTCGATCTAGTGCTGGGCTCACCGCCCTATTGGCCTGTGGGCACCCGGGTAAAAGCAGAACATCCGCAAGCCGTTCCCGCGCGGCTGGAAGTTCGCGGTGATATCAGTGACTACGCTCAGGCCGCTGTGAAACTGTTGGCGCCCGGTGGGATATTCGCCTGCGTTTTTCCCCTGGATCAGATCCAGCGCGCCGAAGCCGCCTACCATAATGCGGGCTTGGTGCTGTTGCATCGGCAGGATGTGATTTTCAAGCAGGGCGATCCCTATGGCATCGGCCTCTTTGCTGGAAGCCGCGCTGGGGATCTGCCGGATCCCTTTCGCAATCATCCCGAATTGCCAGGGTATGAAACACCGCTCATCATCCGTCGGGCCGATGGCAGCGTCCATCCCAGCATCGCCCGGTTCAGGCTGAGCTGTGGCTTCCCACCGGGATTGGTGTAAGTTCACCAGCACACCTTTTTAACGGGGAAGCAATTGCTCGTTATTGATATTTCAAGAACTTGTCGCAAAAGAAAAACAACCTACTCCAAGCGACCAAAAGCGATCCGGGTTTCCACAGCTTGTTTTGACTGGCCACCCTTCCAACGGTAACTAACCGCCCTCCCGTTTCGGTCCACCATGATTCCGATAACTCCTGATCCCAAGCCTGTTTTCCCCTTGGGCCTGCTGTCTTCCGCATGAGCGCTCATGGTGGAATCGATGATGGGCACAAGGATCTCGTTGGGCAGCTCAGGGTTCTCGAACGCATGCTTCCGAACGAGCATTACATGGCCGGTGTTGTGCGAATCTTTGTCGGGGGCCTTGAGCCAGGCCACAATATCACCGGGTTTGAGGTTGCGGGCGTGTCGCACGGACTTCCATGGCCCTTTCCCATCACCGGTGATCTCATCGAAGAACGTGAAGAAGTCCTGAGCGAGCGGACGTTTCTTCGACTTGGAAGTGATGGGCAAACACCGCAAGGCTTCAGGGTCCACGCGGCCCAAAGCGTAGTCCAGGAAACCTGAGCAATCATAGTCAAACCTGCCTTCCACTTCATCCACCGATACATGGTGGTCATAGTGGCCTGTCCTGGAAGCCCTCAGCTCTCGATTGCCCTCAAGAAGAAGGCGTTCAGCCCGGGGAGAAGAAGCCGTCGGCGTACCGGCGAGTAGGGTGGACACGAGGATTGGGACGATGGGAAGGCTGCCCGCAGGTCTGAACACCACGAAGGATTCCTTATCAAATGGCGTTGGGACGATCCGAGGCTTCTAAGTATGGTTGTGTTTCCCCTGAGGCTGAAGAGATTATGTCAGCCTGAGGTGGGCACATGAAGGCTCCGGCTTTGGGAACCTAGCGAGCAGGATGATGCACTGCATCTGATAGCTGGAGGCGCAATAATACCTTGCCCAGAAAAGCTTTGGCAAAGTTCTAACTGCGCCTAATCCTCTTCCTCGTAATCTGCGTTATGCCAGACATTCTGGGTATCGTCGTTGTCTTCAAGGGAGTCCAATAGTTTCAGAAAGCTGGCTAGCTTGGAGCCTTCAAGATGGACTTCGTTGGCAGCGGCCTTGATGATCTGGGCTTCCAACACGGGCATCTTGGCCGCGTCCACGGCATCCTTGACGGCCTGGAAGGCCTCTGGAGCCGTGGTGATCACCCAGGCGCCGCCCTGGTCCTGCACGTCGTCGGCACCGGCTTCCAGGGCCACTTCCATGACCTTGTCCTCGGATACTTCGGCGTCCACCACGATCTGGCCTTTTTTGGTGAACAGGTAGGCCACGGAATTCATGGCGCCCAGCTCACTGCCGAATTTGGTGAAACAGCTGCGGATCTCAGGTGTGGTGCGGTTCTTGTTATCGGTGACGGCCTCGATGATGATGGCCACGCCACCTGGCCCATAGCCTTCGTATTGCACTTCCTCATAGGTGATGCCTTCCAGTTCGCCGGTGCCCTTTTTGATGGCGCGTTCCCAGTTTTCTTTGGGCATGTTGGCGCCCTTGGCCGTATCCACCGCCAGACGCAGGCGCGGATTGCTGGCAATATCGCCACCACCCAATCGCGCGGCCACGGTGATCTCCTTGAGAACCCGGGTGAAGACTCTGCCCCGCTTGGCGTCAGTGGCGCCCTTCTTGTGCTTGATGGTGGACCATTTACTGTGGCCGGACATCGGAACTCCTTCTGCTTTTCAATCTCAAATTCAGGATGCTTCAGTTTTTCAGTTTCTGCGGGATGTTGTGATTCAAGGCCAGGTATCCGCAGAGTTCAGCCGCGGACCGAGCGGCGTGAAACACGAGCGTAGGGTGGGGGTTCCACGCGCATCATGGGACGTTCCAGCATGAACTGGTACCACTGCTCACCATAAACTTTCATCTTCATCGCTTTGTTGTTCTGCAAGAGTGTGCGGTTACTCAGGAGACGCTCGTCACCCTTGCAGATTCCAAGGCCTTTATTGAGTATTTCGATGGCTTTGGCACGTTCGCCCATTTCCAGCAATACATAGGCGTAAACCGCATAAAGCAGGCTTTCCTTCTTACCAGTCTTCAACGCCAGTTCAAAAGTCTCACGAGCTTTTTTCTTCTCGCCGCGCTTCCATTGAAGAATTCCGAGCATGGCCTTGGCGATGTAGTGCTGCATGGCGGCGGAGCGGAGCAAGGGCTCGGCCTCGTCATTCTTCTGGCGAAGGTATTGCACCACGCCGATCTGTCCATCAATGGAGCCCTTGACCATGAATTGCTTGGCACTGAATTTGTAACCTTCCTTCATCACTGCAATGGCAGCATCGAATTTCTGCTTCTTCAGCAACTCGCCCGCTCGGGCAAAAATCTTCTCAAGCTCCTGCTGGACTTTGCGGCCCAAGTATATGAAGAGGGCCACACCCGCCACAAGGGCCATGGGAGCGCCAATCCATAGGGTAATTCTCAGCAGTGTTGTGAGAATCACCAGGGCCGCGGCAGCGCCAAGGCTCAAGAGCAAATTGATCACAAAGGCTCCGGCAAGAGGCCTGATTCAGGCCAAAGAGCCATGGTATCGCGATGGCCGGGTTGGAGCCATCACAGATCCCTTTGATCTTTCAAGAGATAACACCACTCCGAGGTTTGGGCAGTCGTTTTCGGCGCACCGTTCGACGCAGGGGTGCGGCTGCAGTCACCGCACTGGGGTCTTTTCGGGGTCGTCCGGGCCCACGTTTCGGAATAGAGGGATCTTTGGGTGAGGCCTTCGCCTTTTTGACCTTGGCTTTTTGGGGTTTGGCGATTCGCTTGAGGGCGCCCGCTGCTCGACCGGTCACCACAACCCGCGAACCATCTTTTAAAACCTTGATTTTGCTGCCTGTTTTCCGACCCCGCTTCAGGCTCATGGGAAGGGGCTCTACTTCAAGGAATTCCCGCTCAAATTGGCCCTGCAGGATGAGCATTTCGCCTTTGTCCTTTTCGTGGTCGTGACCGCACAAGTGGAGAAAACCATGGATCACCAGGGTCTCTACTTCACGACGACGGGAGACACCCAGCTTCTGGGCCATCTTTTCCGCCACAGGCAAGCAAATGACGAGATCCCCAAGATGAGGATAAGCACCTGCTTCTGGCTCAGCCGGGAAGCTTAATACATCGGTAGTGAGATTGATTCCGCGATGCTCCCGGTTGAGCCTTCGCATGTGGCGGTCATCTACGTAACTGATAGATATACCTTGAGCTTTAGGTGCCAAACGATCCCTTAGCTTGCGTACCAGAGTGCCTAAGGATTGCTCCCCTGGACCTCGAAATTTACTTTTACTGGACCAGTCAATCTTGAAGGGTATCGTGTTTCCTTCCATATCATCCTCGCTTTACCCGTGACAGGTATCTTCAAAAATCACAGTAATACATGGGTTTGTCAATATCCGATGGGACTTATTGGTGACTTTATTTATATGTTTATTTTGAGATGTTGTTCAAAAATTTTTTATATTTACTGATATATTTTAATTTGTTAGTTTTTAAGTATTTCTTTGAAAAATCCAAATCACAGCACCCACAAAGTCGAAGTGTTCAGGGTATTGTTTCACGTGGTGCCTGTGATAACCGAGCAACTTCTCCCCAAGATCCAGATCTACCTGGATCTGTTGGATCAATGGAACCAGGTCCATGCGCTGACCTCTCTGAAACCAGCGGATCGCATGGAGGAATTGATCCTGGATTCTGCGGCGCTCTTTCCATTTGCCATGCGATTGCCTAAAGGCGCTCGTGTGGTTGATTTCGGATCGGGAATGGGTATTCCTGCGTTGCCATTGGCTCTATTTCGGCCCGATCTGGATATCCGCGCCATAGATAAGGCCAAGAAAAAGATGGCTTTCCTTCGGCAGGCCGTAATGGAACTTGGTCTGCCAAATCTGACCGTAATGGAGGGCCGAGCCGAAGATATCCCGCCTCAAGATGCTTGCGCCGGCACAGCTAAGGCTGCGGGGTCGCTCACCCTGTTGGCGGCGTGGTGGACGCGCCATGGGCGGGAGAATGCGCCCCTTTGGGCCCTTAAGGGCCCCATGGCGGAATCTGACCCTATCCCCGCAGGCTGGGCTGTCCGGTACTATCCCTACCAACTTCCTTCACGGGGCTCAAGGCAGATCCTGGAGCTGTACAAGCCCAATACCACTTCTCTCCAATAAGCCAGCAGGTCAAAACCATTACATGAAGTGTATTCAGCGGGTAACGAGATCGCCCAAGACGATTTCTTCGGAAGAACGCACAATACGGCAGGTTGAGGTGGTTTCACCCACTCTGACCACCAGTAATTGTCCCAATATATAATTCGTTTTTTCCGTCAATGCGTCTTTGGCATTGCGGGACTCAGTGATGGGAAAAGTCCTTTTCCTGAGACCGACCATCACATCGCCTACCTGAAGACCGTCCGCGCTGCCTTTATCGATGATGACCAACTCACCCTGGGCCGTGATGCCATGGTTGTCACGGGCATAAATAACCATCCCGAGATCCTTGATAGGCATTGGCTCCGTAATATCAGTGCGCAGTTTAACTGGGATATTGGCAGGCTCCGTGAAAGGGGCCACACGATCTCCAATACGCACTCCATCCATTGATCGTTCAATGACAGCTACTGAGCCCTTGGGCAAAACAGTAGTCACCCGTAGTACACCGACCTGTTGCACAACGTCGCCTAGCGAATGACGGCGCTGGAGATCAGTGGGGTGGAACAATTCCTTCGAGCGAACTTGAAGGATCAGAAAGCGATCACCAACTTTGAGGCCTTTATCTTGACCACCGTTCAGATAGACAATTTCGCCGTCTCCCATATGCGTGCGCCCCTGATGTTTTGTCCCGGTGATGCTGAGGGCACCCAACTCGCGGAATAAAGCATCGGAACCCTTGGGGGCCAAGTAAGGCAACTGGATGAAATCCTGGAACCCGAATCCCATTTCTTCCCGTTGTTTGCTTTCAACTCTGCGCCGGTCAGGGGGAAGCTGGGTCACATCCTGGGGTGCAGTGAGTTCAGTCATCTCATGGGACGGCGCGGGAATTGGCGCGGATGGCGCGCCTGGCGTAACTTCCTGAACTTCGGCCGCGAGATCTGCCTTGGCAATGGGCTTCCTGGAACCATCAACCAGCAAGGGATCGCCGGGATAGATCCAATGAGAGTCCTTCACCCAGGGATTCAATTCCCAAATTTGAGGCCAGGCACGGGCATTGCCAAGATAGCGCGCTCCCAACCCCCAGAAGGTATCGCCCTTTTGCACGATATGCAGACGCTGCCCTTCAGGCACGGTGATTTCTTTGGGGTAGACCCACCTAGATTGATGCTCGGCCACTTTGACCGCACCAGCAGGGGGGGCATCCTGAGCTGCCAAGCCAAGGGTTAATACCGTCAGCCAAGGCGCTACGGCAAGGGGGCGCAGCCACTTGTGTAAAACCATCACGTTCTCCCTAGGGTTAGGTTACAAAGATTATAGATCGTCCACTCGAATCATGTTGAAAAAAGCTTTTGACCTGTCATCCAGGTCCTTTTTTTGAACCTTTTCCAAGCGGCCGGTCCCAAATTGTTCAACCGTGAAACTTGCCATGACGGTACCTGTAAGAACCGCGTGTTTAAGCGCTGGAATATCCATTCGGCCCAGTTGAGCGAGTTTTCCCAGAAATCCACCCGCAAAAGTGTCCCCAGCACCCGTAGGATCAACAATTACCTCAAGTGGATAGGCAGAAACTGAAAATACACAACCTTCAGTCATTAGCACTGCACCGTATTCACCTCTTTTAATGACCAATACTTTGGGCCCGAAGCTCAAGACCCGGCGGTATGCCTTCAAAAGATTGTGCTCAAGCGTCAATTCCCGGACCTCCGTCTCGTTTACAAGCAAGATATCTACCTCTTTTAGGACTTCGGCCAATTCTTGCCGTGAGCCTTTTATCCAGTAATTCATGGTGTCAAGGGCTACCCATCGAGGTGGTTTCGCCATTTGATGAACCACATCTAATTGAAGACTAGGCTCAATATTACCAAGAAATAGGTAAGCTGATTGGCGAAAGGATTCAGGTAATATCGGATGAAAATCCGCAAAGACGTTCAATTGCGTATCCAGCGTCTTTGCCTCGTTAAGCTCATCATCATACGAGCCCTTCCACCTGAAACTGCGTCCTGGTTTCTGAATAAGGCCTGCTAGATCTATCGGACGCTTTTCAAAAACCGCCCTGTGATCTGCTAAAAAGTCAGCTCCCACCACCGCCACCAATTGGGTGGGTACAAAGTGGCTTGCACTCAATGAGAAATAAGTCGCTGAACCTCCCAAGAGGTTCTGCCGGCTTCCCCCAGGCGTTTCAAGATCATCAAAAGCAACACTTCCGACAGCCAAAAGGCTCATGTCATCTCCACACAGGTCTCAATGGGGGGATCAGGCTTCCTCTTTACGAACGGGTTGGGAGGGTTGCTTGAGATAAAGCACCCAAGCTTGAGCACCACCCATGGGGACCGGGGCCTGGGCGTACCTGCTGATGAGTTGGGCCTGGGGGGTGGTCAGGAAGACCAGGAACCCCTGTTTCAATGCTTCATTTGGCCCTAGTGTGACCAGCAGGGTGCGCCAACCAAGGGCCACCCCATCACGAATACGCTCCTTCAGCCGCTCTTTCGCATCGTTCAAGCTATGTCGACGAAGATCCAAGGTTCCATCCACCTCAATGGCCATGCCAGCAGCCAAGTGCATCAGGACGGGGCCTGACCGGATGTGGATTGCCTCGGGCGACGCGACCGAGTCTTTTAGGTGCATGTCATTATCCAGGTCGGATGATGAACTTGGAGTCTTCATCGATATCGGTACCGGTATTGGCAGCGGAGGCTGCGATTCAGCCTGGACTACACCAGGAGGGGGAATTTCAAGGGCAGGCACAGTCGCTGGCTTCGGACCAGGGGCTGAAAAAACAGGGTTTTTCAACAGGGGTCGCAGACCCTTGAGATCCTCCAGCGCTTGGGTGAAATCGCCCCTGGAATCTTCCACACTAATTGCTCTTTTTGCATCAGTTGGACTTGTAGCGAGAACTGGAGAAGAGGGAATCAGACTGTCGCCCTCTTTCACTGGATCATTTGTCCCCGGCACCGGGGGCACCGCACCCCCCCCCATGGCTCGCAGGAAGAGCAAATCCGCGTCTTCAAGCGACTGGCTGGGCAAGGGCGGAAGAATTGGCTTGAGAGGAGGGCCGGCTGGCTCCTGGTCCGGCTTCATTTGTTGTTTGAACTGAGCCAAATCCTGTTTCCAGACCATTTTTTCATCTCGCTTTGGGACCAGTTTAATGCACAAGCCACCCCATTGGGGCCGTTTCGGTGGAGCGAGCACTTTTCTGCTCAGACCCTTTCCGAACATCAGGCCGATCCTCCAGCTTACTAACCCTGGCCACCCGTTCGCATCAGCCCAGTTGTTCCGACTCCGTTGCATCTGTGCAACGCACCGCAGCAAAAAGCGCCATAAAGCACACCACTGCGGATTGCGTAACAACTGTAATGAATTATTTTAATATATGTTGGCACGGCCCTGGCTATTCCACCTGAAGGAGGAAAGCATGCGCATCTTGAAATTATCCGCCCTGGCCCTTGTCCTTGGCACCACCCCGGCCCTCATGGCACAGGATCCCCACCTGGGATTCGGAATCAATCTGGGATTTCCCACAGGAGATTTCCGCAGCAAGACCTTTGCGCCCACAGTAGATGTGCCAGTGCAACAGCTGGATGGTTACGACGTTGGGCTGGGTGGGCAAATGACCATCAGCTTCCCCATAGATCCCACCTTCGCCATCCGCATGAATTTCAATGCCATGACCACCAGCGGAACCAGCACCGCAACGGGCTACACCGACCAAACCCTCAAGCATGAACTGTTCGGGATCGGGGGAGAAATGCAGTTCTTTCTCAATGCTGGTGCCCTCAGGCACCGGGGTACCTTCCTCTTGTTGGGGGCTTCTGCGGATTTCGAACGCTTTGATCGGAGTGATAGCGGTACCGCATGGGGTTGGTATGGAGATACCCAGGTAAGCACAGAACGCAAAAGCCGATTGGCCGGAACAGCGGGCATCGGCCACAGTTTTGGTTACAGTGGCGGCACCCGCTTCAACCTTGAAGTGACCTTCCACAAGACTCTGAGCGGAAATGATGTTGCTCGAAAAGAACCACCCTCCGCAGATTTCATGAAAGTCAGCTTTGGATGGGTTTTCTGAAATTCAACCTGGCCAAAAGAAAACCCCGCATCTGCGGGGTTTTCTTTTGGGTTAATTCTTTCTTCGTCGCTTCGATAGGTTGGGTTTGGCCTTGGCTTGAGCTTCAGGAGGATCCTCAATACCCATCATTCCATTCACGAAGCGCTGACAGTCTACATTGGAGGAGTCCAGCTTTCTGAGACGCCGCCCGTAAGCTAAACGATCAAAGCGGGGTTTCGCATCATCAGATTTGACCTGCTCCAATTTGTCCGATACAAATTTTCCAACAGAACCAGCCTGGGCAATTTCCAGTTTTTCTTTAGCGATGAAGCCGTTCCATTCCGCCTCTGATTTATCAAAGAGCAGCTTGTCTTCGCCAAGGCGGGAAAGAATCCCCTCGATGGTCTTCAAAGACACCTCACTATGTTGGATCGCTTTATTCCGCTCATCCAAAGCAACCTTTAATTGCTGACGTGTCTTAAGCTGGGCCTCAGTCATACCTACTTGGGCTTCCAATCCCTTCAGCCGCTGTTCTTGGTCCGCGACTTCCTTTTTCCACTGCGCCAGGCGTTCTTCATGTTGTTTCTGGATGGGATCCAAGGTGGCATGGGCTCGGGAAGCGTTGTCTGTGGCTGATTTCCCAGCCGCACGCAACATTGCTACGGCAGCCTCCCAGTCCCCATCCAGAACACAGGCCCGGGCCCCAAAATTTCGCACGGAAGTGAGGGCGTACATTTCGTTGTAATCCGAAGCATTTACCGACTGGGCATCCTTTTGGAGCAACCCATCTACCGCCTGGCGCACCGAGCCGGCATCGCCCTTTTCCAAAGCGGCTTCCCATTGAGGGCGCAGGGTCAAAAGGCGATCCGCCAAGGTCTGACCAATGGCCGGAATGGCAACCAACAAGATGGCCACCGGGATTACCACCGTGGTACAGCGTTTCATGGGATCAATTCGCTTTCTTTTTCTTGCTCTTCGAGGGTGCCTTCTTTTCTGGTTTTGGAGCTGCCTTCCCGAGCAGCACGTCTAGTTGCTTTAGCGACTTCTTGTTGTTGGGGTCCAGGAAGAGGAGGCGGTTCACGAAACCAATCTTGTCAGCCTGGGTGGGCCGAGTAGCCAAATTCGTGGGATTCATCACAGCATTCACATATTTGATCTTGTCACCCTTGAATTGGGGGGATTGAATCTGCTCTTTCTCCAACTTGATGCTGTCCTCGACACCACTGATGGGGCGATCAAAATGGTCGGCATCCTCCTTTAAGCCATCCAAGATGCCTTGAAGTTGCGCAACAGCCAAAGGACCCTTTTTCACATTGTCTTCATGGGTCTGAAAGTTTTTCACTTCCACTTCCTCTGACTCGGTTCGGGTTGTCTTTTCCAACAATTCCTTCCGCCGGGCCGCACCTTCTTCAAGGTAGGTCTTGCCTGCGGCCTCAGCCTTTTTCCACATTTCCATTGCCGGGGCAAGCGCGATGGCAGTGCCTACTGAATTTTCCCCGGCGATCTCCTTGGCCTTGCGGAAGTATCCAACAGCCTTCTCCCAATCGCCAGCGGTGACAGCGGCCTTGCCAGCCAGCGTGTAGATGCTCATCAATGCACCATATTCCGAAGAGCTGGCGATACCTTTGGCTGGGGATGATTTATCAAATTCTGGTTTATTGGCGGGGAAAAGTGCCTCTATCTTGGCAAGGGCCTCTTTGCCTTCGAAAGCAGTAAGCAGCTGGTTGACTGCCAGGCTCTCTGTTTTGAAACGTTGCGAGAGAGTGGGGGCCTGGTCCTGAGCAGCAACTGCGGACACCAAAGCCGGGATGAGAAAAATCGCCTTCATTCGAATCTCCTAGATGAACCCATCAGCGTACACGGGAGTAGGCACCAGGATCGGGGTTCAGACGATTCCATGCCTTGGAACAAGCAAGGACTATCACGCGGTGGTCAAACAAAAATCCGCTTTCTATATCCTCCCGCAAATCATAGAAAAAATAACGTGGAGATTGCCCAGGCGCGGAAAACCGGACGAGCATCACTTCTGTTGTGCCTTCTGGAATGGTGCCCTTGACCCAACGGCGGCGAGCAATGGAAACCGGCACATCTGGAAGTCGTGACTCCATGGCGCCAATCAAGTCGGGGGCAGCTTTCAGCAATTCATCTGGATGCGTGTTCCGAAGGTTTTTTGCAGACCCCGCCCACAGTCTTAGCTGGGTTCCCTTAGGTAAATCCTTCACCGTGATCGAAAACCTGACCTTGGCGTGCTCCACGGATTTCGGTTTATTCCACATGAACAGCGCCGCCCCTGAGAGGCCAAGCAGAAGGACCCACAGGGCATAAAACCAACGCCGGCGCTTATGCACACCGGGATCCTTGAATTCAGGAAACATTTCCGTCCTTTCAATCTAAAAAAGTGATATTCGGGCTTCGCTCAAGAATCAGGTTCACCAGGCGCTCAATTTCATCCACCACCAGGAAGCGAATCGGGGAAAGTGGTTCACCTGCGGCGCCTTCAGTGTTTCTACCGTCACAAACGATCACAAAGAGTGGTCCAGATCGCTTCAGGGTACCCACTTTTTTCCACGGAATTCGTCCGGCCCCCAACCAATGGGCGAACCCTTTGGGAAGGTAGGCAAGCTCCACGGCAATGCCCATTTCATCAACAAAGACCTGGGTGCCTTCCATGAGCACCAAACAGAGGATGGAAGCCAGCAGCAGGATCGCAGCCACCAACACAGCCGCGATGGACAAAGTCATGAGGAGCCAAGCCAGCCACGGATCATCCCCCACGGCCCTGGCTCCAACGATCGCCGCATGGAGCGGTGGCATCTGTTCCAAAAGCGATGCCACCGCACGAGCGCCCACGAACCAGGACCCCGCGCAAAGCAGCAAAGCCAGCGTCCGCTGCAAGGGGTTTGGCCGGAAGACCAGTGGCGTGGCGGTACTCAAAAGGCCTCCGCCATTTGATTGAGTATCGCCAGAGTCGCTGCAACCGGGTCGGGCGCCTGAGTGATCGGTCGCCCCACCACCAGCCAGGTTGCACCATTCCGCAAGGCTTGGGCGGGGTCCACCACCCGAGCCTGGTCCATAGCTGCTTCACCGCGAGGACGGATGCCTGGGGTCAAGCGATGGAATGCCTCTCCGCAAGCATCCCTCACCGCGCCTGCTTCCCTTGCGGAACAAACCACGCCATCGCAGCCACATTCCTTGGCGAGCTTGGCCATATGCAGCGCGAGATCTGCTGGCTCATCAAGCGAACCAAGGCGCGCCAGCGCCTCGCGATCCAGGCTGGTGAGCACCGTCACCGCGAGCAATTCGGTCTGGCCTCCCGCGGCCCGGTGGACGCGCACCACTTCTGCCGCAGTCTCCATCATCAGGGGCCCTCCTGAGGCATGGATGTTGACTAGGCGGGGATCCAGCCTAAGCACCACCTGCAGCGCGCCCTTGACCGTGTTCGGGATGTCGTGAAACTTCAAATCCAGAAAAATCGGGGCGAAAACCTGCAATTCCTTCACAAATGCCGGACCCGCCGCACAAAATAATTCCAGGCCCACCTTCAACATGCCCACCTTGCCTTCGAGCAGCCTCGCCATCGCCAGCGCATCAGCCGCTGCAGGCAGGTCCAGTGCAACCACCAAACGCTCTCGCATGGAACTCTGCACTATTCACTCCCGAATCGCCCTACATTCTCACAGAAAGGCTTAGGCTCTTAAGTATGATTCCCATCCCTTTCCCGCCCCCACTCATTCAAGTCGCGCCCAACGTGATTCCACTGAACGAAGCCGTGGAACAGGTCATGCAGGACTTTGATGCGGAAACCCCAACGCTACCATTACGGGATCCGGCCGTGTCAGTAGCGGACCAGCCTTCCCTTAGATGGCTTCGCTCCGCCGCTGTGTTGGAACTTCCAGAAAACCCATTTCGCAAAGGCACCGCTTCCTCAGCCGAGGCCGAAGCTCTGCTGGCTCTGTTGAAGGCTGATCAAGCCCAAGCTGAAACCTTATTGCCTGATTTGAAGGTTCAGGAACCAGGCTCTGCCTTGGCGCTTTGGCGCTGGGCCAAACGGCAGGAACGCAGCAAGCCCTGGGGCCTTTCCGCTCGTCGCGTTTGGGAGGATAAGCTCATGGCCAGGAGCGTGCCTTCAATGTTGAATGGCTATGCCCTGCGTCACGGCCTCTGCTGGGCGCTTGCGGAAAAGGATGAGGTCCGGTTTGCAGCCTTGAAGGCCGCGTGGGGTCAAGATGACCCAGCCCTTTTCGCATCTTTCCAAGGCCTGTTTGCCTGGTTTGGTGGGATCACACCCGTCCTGCGGTTGTGGACCTTGCCGGGCCTTGAATACCAGGACCGGCGGCTGGACATGCTCGTCGCGTTTGATGGCAGCAAACCAAACCGCATCTGGATTTCCCCGGAGATCAGTTCGCTGTCAACAATGCCCACGCACACAGCCTGGATTTTCCCCAGTGCCACCGGCAGCCAGAATTCCAATGAAACCAGTCTGAATAAAGTAGAACAAGCCACCGGAACGACCATCGCGATGAGCGTGACCATGGCGAAAGGTCACGCCTACCTCCTGCCCCGTCGGGCGGAATTCGAAGCATTGGGTCTGGTATTCTTCCCGATCCTCATTGGACTGGACCCGAAAGGCGCCATCAAGGACATCCGTATGGGCGATGCGGCACCACAGACACCCTAGCTGGTGCCGGAATGCCCCCTAGCCCATCCCAGAGCCTTGCAAAAACCCCGTAATCGTTCCCCAAACCAGCTCGCTCCAGTAATGAAAGCCCCGCTTGGCAGGCTTGGAGGTGTAGGTGGCATGAAGGCGATCTTTCAGCATGGGGTAGTTCCCATCTGGATCCAGCACGGCACCCGTGATAGGGCTGTCAATTCCATCTGCTTCATCAAACGTTTTCCAGCGTTCCCGGCCTTCCCAGACGAAATTTAATTCCTTTCTGTTTTCCAACCAGACCCGCAGCTTGAAAGGTCTGATCAAGCCTCCGCGTCTCACCAAGGTGATGAAGCCCCGATGGCCAAGGGAGGTGGGCTGAGGCGGTGTGAAAACGGGGCCCTTGGGGCCATCCAGCCAGCCGCCGGCGGTCAATTCCACGTCCCCGACTTTTGAGATGGCGTAATCCAGGATGTCCGTACCTTCCACAAAGTCACGCCAAAACTGGGCCAGATCACGGCCCGAGACCCGCTCGGCGATGCGCCGGAAATCATCCCGCGTGGGGTGTTTGAACCGCATCTCCGTCGCGTAGGCGCGCACCACTTCTTCCATGAGCGGACGACCCAGTTGCGCCTCCAATTGATTCAGCACCAGTGTGGGTTTCGAATAGGCCGCAGTACCATAGCTGCCCCAATCCCGATCCTTATAACCAGCTTGAGTGAGAGGATCCACCGAAGGCCCCAGCCAGTAACCAAGCCACTCCCCAATGTCTGTTGACAGGTGAAACCGGCGACTGCCAAACAGCGATTGATAGCGTTGTTCCATGGCCTTGGCAGTGAACCAGCTGGTGAACCCTTCATCCAACCAGGGCTCTTCAAATTCGTTAGAGGCGAGCATCCCGTAAAAGAACTGGTGACCGAACTCGTGGACCGTTACCACCTCGGGAAGAAACCGCTGTTTGAAAGGATCAAAGGTGACGGAACCCGCGGTGATGAAGGTTGGGTACTCCATGCCATCGGCACCACTAGCACCCTTGGGTGTGTCCACCACGGTGAGCGTCGGGTACGGGTAGGGGAAGTACCAATCCGCTGAAAGCCGCAAAGCTGCTTCCACAGCGTCTTTCTGACGCTTCAGGGTGTTCAGGTGTTCTGGCTGGTAGAAGTAGAACACCTGCACCTTGCGGTAGTCCTGACGCTCCACCGCCCAGCTGCCTTTCGGCATCACTGCCCACGCGAAATCGTGCACATCCTCCGCATGGAGTTTCCAGATGAAGTTCAGCTTTCGCTCTGGATCTGGATGGGCGTCAAAGGCTTTACCTTGTTTATCCACATAGGGGATGGCCGTTCCTGTGTGGGCCAGCCTGAGCAGATTTGGCAAGGAAAGTTCCAAATCATAGGTGCCAAAATCGGAAAAGAATTCAGTGAAGGCGTGGTACGCCTCGCAATTCCAGCGATCACCCAGGTAGACCCCAACCTTGGGAAACCATTGGCCTGACATCAGAAAATGGCCGGCCCACCCACTTCGCGCGAAAACTTTTGGATATCGGTTCTCCCAGGCGATCTCGACCTCAATGCTTTCGCCAGGCTGCACTTCCCGGGGCAACTTCACCCAATAGACGGTTTCATCCTTGCCGAAATGACCTTCCAGGTCGCGGCCTTCCATGCGTACCCAGCGCAATTTGCAATAGCCCCAGGATTGGGAATCCTTCGCATCGTGCAACGTATCGCCACGTAATTTCCCCCCGCTTTCCTTCACAAAGAGACTCTGCGGACCCTTGAAGGCATTCAGATAGAGATGCAGTGGAAAGTCCCGGGTGGCCTTGGTTCCAGCGTTTCGCCAGGAGATCACTTCCTTGGCCTGAAGCGTCTTTTCCTGCCAGTTCAGAGCTCCTTCAATCCGGTAATTTGCGATGCGTGGCGACAGGGGCTGCTCAAACCATTTCTCCGGCGTCCACGCTGAAAGCGAGACGCAAGTCACCAACAACAGCAGCATCAAACGGCGCATGAACACTCCCGAACCACCTTAATCTATCGCAACCAGCTGAAGTCTTCTCAAACTCCCGCCTTGCCTAATGCACCGCCACTGCTACACTGATCATTCCGGCGCGGGGTGGAGCAGTCCGGTAGCTCGTTGGGCTCATAACCCAAAGGTCGCAGGTTCAAATCCTGCCCCCGCTACCAATCG
>JANYBM010000001.1 GCA_025361125.1 Holophagaceae bacterium
CCTGGTGGGATGGAATTAACGACGAGGTGTGGAACTACTCGCTGGGCGGTTACCAGGTGTTGAAAAAGTGGCTCAGCTACCGCGAAGAACCCTTGCTGGGTCGCGCCTTGCGGGACGACGAAGTGGAACACTTCAAATCCATGGCCCGCCGCATCGCCGCCATCCTGGCCATGGGGGCAGCGCTCGAAGAGAACTACCGCGCCTTCACGAAATGAAATCCGCCACGGTTTCGAATCCGTGTGAACCCGCTTAATCCGTGGCTAGGACGTTTTTGATTTCTGCGCCATCCGCGGTTTTGTTTGAGCCACGGATTACACGGATTTTCACGGATTCCAAATAAGCCGTCGCGTCAAAACAACTTGAACATCACGCGGGTGGACCGGCATAAGTTGCCGTAGGCCCCATTCACCGCCCTGGCGCAACTGTTCAACTATCTTCTTCGGACGATTCGTCCAGCAAGTCCTGGATGCCAGCCGGTACCACTCCCCGCGCGAGCATCCGTTTGAAAGCCTGGTACACATCTGTCTTGGTGCCCGCCTTCCGCAGGGTGTCTACATCGTTGAACCAGACAAAGACGATCACTTTGACGGGCGTTGACGCAAAGCGGAAGAAGAGCCGATAACGATTAGGCATTCCCTGTTTCACGCGGCGCCAGTGTGTGGAATCGCTCCCCAGCGTTTTGCCGAGCCTGAATTCCGGCGCATCGGGATTTGACGGAACCATTGCGGTGATCGCTTTGTAGACGGAGGCCAGCAGCTTGGTCTTGGGGTGTTGCTTGTAGCCCGTTGGATCTTGAGCGGCTAACTTCGTGACGGCCTGCTCAAGCTCATCCAAAGCGGCTTTGAAGGCTTTGAAGTAATACAGATTCCAGCCGTTGACGATCATGCCCAGGCTTTCAACGGACGCCCTTGACCAACTTTCCGATGCGGCGCAATTGATCCGCATCGGCAGGTTCGATCAACTCGGGGTGGGCGATCATTTCTTTCTCGATGAACTGAAGGAAACTCCCCATCACCGGGTCCTGCTCTTCCTTTCGAGTACGACGCGGCTGGCGGGCGGCTGTCAGCAATACCTGCCCTTCTGCCACCACCGTGAGGCGCACCTTGCCGATGAATTCGGGATGCTCGGTCCAGAAGGCTTTGGGCATGCGCAACCCAGTGGAGTTGCCGACAGGGGTCACGCTACCTTCGTATTGCTTCTGCTCACTCGTCGTGCTCATGGTGACCTCATGGACCGGTTCGTGTATACGACCGTAAGCACATTATAGGACTATTTCTGGTTGATGCGGGTACATCATCCAAGGGGACCTGAAAACCCTATCCCTCATAACCTCACTACCTCACCCCGCCCCTAGGGCTTGTACCACCGCCACATGTACCAGGCCACAACGCTGCGGTAGGGACGCCATTGTTCGGCGTGCTGGCGCATTTCTTTCAGGTTTACCTTCTCGATGCCGAAGACGTCGCCATAGGCAGCGCGCACAGCGAAATCGTCCACGGGCCAGATATCGGGACGCCCAAGGCGGAAGATGAGGAGCATCTCCACGGTCCAGCGGCCGATGCCGCGCACGTCAGTCATGCGGGTGATGATCTCCTCGTCGTCCAGCTTGCGGAGGACCGCCCAGCTTGGCACCAGGCCCGCCGCGGTCTTCTCAGCCAGGTCCCGCATGGCCGCGGCCTTGGCGGCGCTCAGGCCGGAGCTGCGTATGCGTTCTGTGTCGGCCGCCAGTACGTCTTCTGGCCGCAGGTGATCCGACTCGAACAGACCCTTGAAGCGTCCCCAGATGGTGGCGGCCACCTTACCGTTGAGTTGCTGGTAGACGATGGATTCGGCAAGGGCTTCGAAAGGGCTGTGGTTGGGCCGCAGCGCCAGCTTGAAGTCACCGACCTTATTGATGACGCGCTTAAGCTCCCTGTCCTTGCGCAGCTGTTTCAGTGCGACGTCGGGATCGAACTCCAACTGAAAATGGGTCGCCATCAACTAGGCTCAGCGCTGATGGCGACGGTCCAAAGACCGGTAGGATCGGGGTGCATGAGCCAGCCGGAATTAAGCGGGCGCTGGATCCAGGCCCCCTGCTCAAGTTCCTGATCCAGCTGGTTTGGTCCCCACCCGGCGTAGCCCAGGTATAGCCGGAAGTGGCTGTCGGGATCCGTCATCATGGCTTCCAGCAGATCTTTTCGATGGCTCACGAAATGGGTGAAATCCAGCACAGTATCCTCAGTCTCCGGCAGCCCACCTTCCACCAGGAGAATGCCCCGTTGAGGGTCCACTGGGCCACCGCGCCACGCGGTGGCTTCATCACGCCCTGCGAAATTGAGGCCGCTCTCTTCGCATATTTGCGCGAGCGGAAGCGGTAATTGGCGGTTCAAAACGATTCCCAACGCGCCCTCATCATCGTGTTCCACCAGCAGCAGCACAGAGTGCATGAAGTTGGGGTCCATGAGCATGGGGCTCGCCACCAGGAGACAGGGGGCATCTAGCATCATGGGCCTAGAATAGCGCGGGTCGGTTAAGCCGTTGCCCGAAAGTAGCCGTTTCGTCCCAATGGCGAGAACGGCATAGTGGCTCCAGCTCTGTGAGTGTAGCGAGCAGGAAGGCGCACTACGCGTGGTAGCTGGAGGGGCTGTAACAAATCAACCAGAAAAGCACTGGTTATTTTGTAACAGACCCTAATCTTGAAGGATGCTACGAAAGTTTCCTTCTTCCCTGTCCTTACTATGGGAAGGCTCCAAGCTCACCCTTCGCCACCCCTGGAGCTCACTGACCATCTGCGTCCTGGGTATGGGGCTCGGAGGCTTGGCGCCTCTGCTCATGGTACGCGGCGGGTTGGGGGCCAATCCCGCCATCGAGAGCCTGCTTTTCTTCGTGGCCGTACTGCCACTGGATATGTACTTCCTACCTAGGCTGCTGTTGCGCCTGGACGCGGAGACTCTGGACAATCCCAAGAACCTGGAGGATGGCTGGAGGGATGCCTTTGAGACCCGCTGGCTGCGGGCTTTCGGCGCCAAGGTGCTGCTGGGTCTGGCGGCAGGCCTGGGCATCCTGATTTTTATCCTCCCGGGCCTGGCGGTGCTCTTCTTTTTCGGATGGGCACCCACTCGGGTGCTGCTGAGGGGGGAAGGTATCAAGGAAGCCTGTATCGGCAGCCTGGAGCTGATGCGTCGGCTGTGGCCCCTCGCCGTGTCCAGAGCCCTGCTGGTGCTGTTGGTGGGTGTGACGATTTCCGGCTTTGCGCAATATGCCATCCAGGCATTGCATCCGCTGACGGATCCAAGGGCGGAACTCCTGAGCCCTTTGTTCTGGGGTGAGCAATTTCTTGGGTCCATGGTCTCCGTGTGGACCGCCGCAAGCCTGTTGGGGCTCTATCAAAATCTTGAATCCTTTGCGGCGGAGTTATCCGTGGCTTCTTCATCTGAAAAATAGCCCGGGTCCTCGATCTCCACCAGCTCGCCTAGATTCATGCTGCGTCTCGTTTCGTCTTTGAATGCCGCTGCTTGCCAGCGCGGTTCAGATTTACCGTTGAAAAAATAATTTGAGGCTTCGCCAGCTTCATAGGTCTCCCGGCTCAGCCAAAGATGGACCCAGCCGATATGGTTGATGCGCGCGAAAACTTTCATCATTGAGCCTCATCGAGAAGGCAGCCCCGGCACGCGCCAGATAGCCAATTCGTCTCCCAGTTTCGGAACCGGCAACAGACCGTTCTCGATGGCACCGTCATCGCTTTCGGGTTCGCAGAAATAGACGGCGATAGCACCCAGGGGCTGCTCCGTTCGGACCAGCCCAGAACCAGGCAAGGCAGCACGGGGGCCTTTCTTCCAGGATACAGACAGCTCGCCCACCCAGGCGGCTTCCAGAATGGCCCGGCCCTCCTCTGAGCCAAGGTCCTCCACCACGGGAACCTCTACCTCATAGGTGCCCATCGCCTGCTCCACCGCGAGCCCGTGCCTGCGCAGATGCTCCGCCAGTGGCGCGGCCACAAGGTAGGCAGCGGGGCGGTCCACCACCTTGGTGCCTTTGAACCGCCCAATGTGGGGGAGGGTGACAGAGGTCGGAGATCCCTCGAGGGTGCGCGGTATTCGCGTGAGAATTTCTATGGGTCTATCGAAAGCCTGGAGACCATAACGCACCGCCACCCGGTTCGGTGGCGTGCGGCTGCTGGCCACCGTCTGCACCACAGCATCACCATTCTTTGCCACAAACCGCAGGGTCTCGAGCATGAAGGCGTAGGCCGTGCGCACCCGCTCCGCGAAGGTGATGTAGGAATAGCATTCCAGCAACAAATCCAGGCGGCTGGTGAGCCCACGATAATTGCTGCCGAATCGCGGATGATGGGGATAGGTCATCCAGCCTTCCCGCACCAGGCTTCCCGGATCCGCAACGCCATCCGCGTCCAAGATTCGCTCGTCCTCCACGAAATTGCCGTACCATCCCGCATCCAGCCCATGGTTGGTCTTCAAAGCCGCTGTAACCGGACCCAATAGTTTTTCCCGCATGTAAAGGATCGGTTCCGCACGCCCGCTCTCGATGGTGTGGGGAATGTCGTAAGTCATGGAAAAGCGGTGGACCGATCCGTTCGTGGCGTGATTATCAATGGTGAGATCCGGTTCCCAGGCTTGGCAGACCTGGGTCTGGAGCAGGCGCATCTCCACGCTCTCCTGACGCATGTAGTCGCGATTCAAATTGATTTTTGCGGCGTTCACGCGGGTACCTACACCATTCTCGGGACCAAGCTGGCCATTGAGTTTCGGAAGGTTGAGCTTGCGATTGCCAGGGTCAATGGCGTCGTTCCCGTCGGGATTGAAAAGGGGCACGATGACGAGAGTGAGCTTGGCCAGGATGTCACCTGCATCAAGCTTGCCTTTGTCTGCCAGCAGGTCCCGCGTCAGCATCAGGCAGGCCTCCTTGCCTTCCACTTCGCCCGGGTGGATGCCACTGATGATCAGGACTACCGGGAGACCCAGGGCCTTAGCTTCGCTGGGGGTCTTGACGCCGTGGGAGGACAGCACCAGCAGGGGAAGTTCCCGGCCTTGGGGACTGACGCCAAATGAGCTGATGGATAGCCTCGCATCGCCCAGTGCTCTCAAGGCGGCAATAAATGTCATCACGTCCGCGTGGCGTGAGGTTTCTTCATAAGAGGTCGCTTCGGCGCGCGTTTGGAAGGACATGGGAACTCCGCCAGTTTCAGATTGTCTCTACGAGCGTGCCATAAATCCCGAATCTTTAAGGTGCTTCATTTGTTAGCACTTTGGCTCGACTTGGGACCTGAATCGGGGGCGCCGCCTTCTCCCTTCTAGGGTCGCAAGGCTTCGCGTTCGGTCCTGTCCTCGCCTTCGCTCCGCATCGTTCCGATGGTGTGTCGCAGGAAAGCCGCTTCATGCCCACAGCTCTTCGCCTACTTTTTGAAGTACGCCCTAATGCCCTTTACAACCGCCTCGGCATAGCGCTGGCGGAAGTCCGCGTCACGTAGATTGGCGGCATCATCTTCGTTGGTGAGGTTGGCCACTTCGATCAGAACCTTGGTGCGGGCTTCGTTGTAACGAATGACGGCGGGGATGAAGTTCATGCCATCGCGGTGGATGACATTGCGGATGGCGCGATTGGGATGAACCAGGATCTTGGATTGCCGGAGCGCTTTCACCAACGCTTCGCCAAAAAGCCTTGACCGGGCTTCCCCCTGGAGTTTTTCACGCGAACTGAACACAGCGAGGCTGCCCCTTTTCATTTCACGCACACCGGCGCCGCGGTTAGCGCCCAGGGAAAAGCTTGATGGAACAAAGCTGGCACCAGGCACATAGACCATCGTCCCTCGAGCCGAGGGATGCAAACTGTCGGCGTGAAAACTAATGAAAAGGGTCTTCTGGGCGTCGCCCTTTTTCATGAAGCTGGAAAAAAGATCATTCGCCAAAACCCAACGCAGATGAACACTCACAGCGTTGGGGCTATCCCCATCAATGGCGAAGGGAGGTGTGGTGAGAACCTGCGCGGCCTTGCTAGGGGATGGAATGTCGTCGCGAAGGCTGAAGCCGATGCCCGGATACCGGATGGTACTGCTGACTTGCGCCTCGGTATCCACTTCCAGAAGCCATTTCACGCGGCAACAGATGTCGTAGACGAAATCAGATTCCCAAATGCCATTGGCCGAGGCTCCGCGATCTATGCCACCGTGTCCCGCATCCAGCACGATTCGCAGGCCGTCAAGCTTTGGACCGGCATCCACACGCCGGGTCTGTCGAACCTCTTCGCGCATCTCCTGGTCCGCTTTCAAGGCCACAGTGCCTTCAGGCTGGAAGGGCGCCGACAGGGCCTTTGCAGGAATCTTGATGAGGGTTCCCGGCTGAATGCTGCGAACATCGTTTATGCCACTGCGCTTAGCGATCTCATCGGCGAAGGCGTTGACTTCTTTGGCATCCACGCGATCCGTGTAGCGGATAACAACCGAGGAATATAGGGCTTCGCCCTTGCGTAACAGATAGGCCGCGTACTTGCCTTCCTTGTCCTCGTTGAAGGTCAACAATGCGCGATAGGCGGCGATCTTACCGTCATCGTCAAGCTCATCTTCAGGTTGGCTGTGGACTGGCGGAGTCCCGCTGCCACCCAGTTCCGGCGACAGGAGCTTTTGTGGGATATGCCAGACATCGCCTGGTTTGAGCTTTTCTGGATTACCGGGGTTGGTTTTTTCGAGCTTGTCGTAGTTTTGGCCATGCCCCATGAAGAGCGAGGCCATGAGCCATACGGACTCCAGTTCCGGCCAGCGGACTTTGTGAATCACTTCGTCCCGTTTCCATTGGTCCTCGGGGAAAAGTGATTCCAGAACCCAGCGTTTGCCTTCCGCGCTCAGGTCTTCAAAAACAGCCCAACCCGATACTTTGCGAAGCAGAAAAGTTCTGGGTAAGGGCTTCGTTTCGATCAGCAGCCCTCTCCGGAACTGGAGACGCAGCACCGCCCGCTCACCTCCAGGTACCAGAGCTCGCACTTCCACCGATGCGGGATCCGCGGCGATGAGGCACACCGTTGGCAAGAGCAGCAGAAAGGGTTTCAGGACTCCCACGGCACTTCGTCTTGATTGGCGAATGCAGCCCCGGAAAGACCACTTCGAACCCAAGTTTTCAGCATCTCCTCCATGGCGGGCGGATCGCCGACGCGGAGGCGAAGGAAGTGTTTGAAACGCCGCTCCAGATGCCCAGCCCCTTCTTCGAGCAGGAACAGACGGTCTGTGATGCGGCCCACAGGATCTTTAGAGGCAGTGGGTGGCAACTTGAGGCCGCTCAAATCCAAGCCAGCAGCTTGTAGGGTGAAAACCCATTCCATATCGCCGGCGAGAATCCGCAGCTTGGCGCGGGTTGGCCGCATTCCTCGGCTAATGGCTTCAAAGGCTTCGCGACTCTCAGCCGGGTTCCCTTTGCGAAGCGAGATTTCTTTCACTTCTCCCTGTTCACTTTGAAGCATTACGGCATCATCCACGAAGCAACTGGAGAGATCTGCCTCCTGCCCTGACGCGCCGCCTTCAGTAAGGCCTCGCATCCAAAGCCATAAAATGAATTCCTCACCCAGGAAGCGTCCCTGCTCAATGAGTTCCATGGGCTTTATTGACGTTGCTGGCTTCATGCTTCTTCCAGTGTGAGATCCAACGGGTCCAATGCCATCAATGCTTCAGTGGGCAGCTCCGGCGCAATGCGGCCCGCCAGAAGCAACGGCGCCAAAGGCTGCAGTTCGCAACCGAAGGACTTGATGAAAAGGCTTTGCAACGAACCCTGGGCCTTGCTTGAACCCGCCGTGGTCCACAGCAGGCCACCTTTCAAATCCCAAGCCAACTCCACGATCTTTGGCGTGGGTAGGACTTTCCGCAGCAATTCCATCTTTACTTCATCCAGGAGGGAGATGCGGGCTTCCTTACCCACAAAAGCCAGGTCTTTCTCTTGCATGAGATCCCGCAACCGAAGATCCACATGGGCTTTCAAGAGCGCGTTAGGTACGCGGCGGGTGTCCATACGCAAGGCGAAGAGCGCGAAGCGATCCTGCGATACCCAATCCGCATCCGGTGGCAGAATCAGCGGGTTGCGCCAATCGCACCATCCCATCCGCTCTTCTTCGACCCCGTCCTCAAAGGGTCTGAACATGTCCTGTTTCAGGCCCGCGGTGAGATCTCCTTCGGAGGGCACGGGACCCATCACGAGGAAGCGCCGCAGGGACAATCCACCCTGGGTTAGACTCACTATTTGCCTCCGAAAAGACGCCAGCCGCCGCGCTTGGAATCCCGTTTCGGGTCCTTTTCGGGGTGGCCTTTGGGAAGGGGCTCAAAGGGATTGATGACCATTGGTTTTTCGCCTTCTGCGGGCAATGGAAACCCTGGATCATCCAGGGCGAGCAGCAGCGCGGTGACGTTGTCCCTGGCACCGTGAAAAAGCACTTCTTCAAGCATTAATTCAAGGGTGCGGCGCGTGGAGTAACCGTAGGCGAGGTTGGCCTGGATACGCGCATCGGTGATTTCTCCATGCAACCCATCACTGCAAAGCAGCAATCGGTCTCCACGGCGCAAGGGTACTTTACCAAGGACCGCCGTGATGGGCTGGGGCGCACCGATGGCCTGGGTGATCATGTTGCGCTGAGGATGGGTGCGCGCTTGCTCCCGGGTCAAGGTTCCACTGTTGACCATCTCGTTCACCAATGTCTGATCCACAGTGAGTTGCAGGAGTTCTCCACGGCGGAATAAATAGGCGCGGGAGTCTCCCACTTGGCTGATGTAGGCAAAGCCGTTCCAAAGCACCGCGGCAGTCAGTGTCGAGCCCATGCCGCGTGAGGAACGATCGTTATCTGAATATCGGAGCACCGATTCGCTGGCACCTTCAGCGGCCACCTTCAGGGTTTCGAGCAAGCCTTCCTCGGTGGCATCTTCCGCAGGGAAACGGCCCCAATGTCCAAAAATGTGCAGTGCCGCGGCAGCAAGTCCTTCACGGCTTGCAACTTCACCCGCCGCGGCGCCTCCCATTCCATCGGCCACCGCGGCCAACAAACCGCTCTTACACACCTTTTGCATGCGCAATGGCCCATTGACGATGGGCTCTTCGCCATCCAGCGCGTTCACAAGATAGGCATCCTCGTTGTTCTTGCGAACTTTTCCGAGATGCGTGATGGCGGCGTAGTCAATGAGCATGCAGGGGGTACGCTTAGAATCAGGGTTGGCTTCGGTTTCATTAGGAGCCGTTGGGGAATAACATGTACTTTTCATGTTAGTCCGTTACGGCTCCCAATGCCGATCCACCCGCGTTTATGAACAAGTTATTTTGCGAAGACGGCTTAACTATAGCCTCACGTGGCTTCGATGTCCGGTGCGAAAGACCGCCCTACCGCCAAGCAATGGACAGGCGAAAGGTATTTCGAAGGGTAATCAAGGGAGGAATCCTCGATGATTTTCTGGCTTCTAGCCTCGCTAACAATCCTGTTGGTTCTGTGGCTGATTTACAAAATTGGAAAAATTGTGCTGCGAATCGCTGCAGGACTGCTATTCGTGGCATCCATCGCCGCTCTGATCTGGTACATTTTTCTACGTTGACTTGATTGAAGGAGCACCTATGGCAGCCATCTCTTGCACCCATTGTGGCGCAGATCTCACCGCCCCCCAGAGCGTTCGCATAGCCGAGTATCAGTTTGGTCGTCTTGAGAAAGTTGACCAAGGACCCATGGAAGGTCCGGGCTTCAAATATCATTTTGAGCAACCGGACACCTTCACAATTCTATGCAATTCTTGCAAACGCCTCGTCAGAACCCTTCCCATGCGCCCATAAGTGGATTTAAGGAAAGAGCCTTCTTTCCTTGGCGGCATGATAGGGTCTACAAAATAACGAATACCACCTTGGTTGTTCAATAACGGATATTTGATTTTTATTTGAATAAGGAAAAAGCCCCTTGCGGGGCCTTTTTCTTATTATTAATGAATCAGTTCTTGATGATCCTTGGAGTAATGAAAATCAGCAATTCGGCGTTGGTTTCAGAAGTTACTTTATTCCTGAACAGCCAACCAAGGAGTGGCAATTTTGATAGGAAGGGAACACTGGTCGTCCCATTACTTGTGTTGTTGGTATAGACACCACCAAGAATCGCAGTTCCACCATCTTTAACAAGCACAGTGGTATTGATGGACTTTCTGAGAATGGTTGGTGAACCACCCACGCTATGACCAAAATCCGCTTCAGATTTCTCAATCTTGAGGTCCATTAGGATGGTGCCATCATTGGTGATTTGAGGCGTTACATCCAGTTCAAGGTTCGCATCAACGAAGGCTACAGTTATGGCTCCGCCTGCTGCGCCACCCTGCTGGCTTGGATACGGGATTTTTTGACCGGCAAGAATTCTGGCCGCCTTATTGTTTTGGGTGACCAATTTAGGTTGAGAGACAATCTTTACTTTGCCTTCCTTCTCTAAGGCCTGAAGAATGAAATTGATGCTGATGCGGTTACTTAGGAAGGACACCCAATATTCAGCGGCAGCACCAGCGATACCCGTCGCGCCTTCACTCCCAGGAATAAATCCGAGTGTCGCAGTGTTTTGACCCGTGCCTGGTCGGTTATTAATGGAATTCCATGAAGGACCATTAACAGCTACCGCTGTTCCAGCCGCACCCGTAGGCAGTGTTCCAGAATTTGGCCACTTCACTCCGAATGCTTTGTCAAAGCTTCCATTGGCCTCAACCACTCGGGCAGAAATTTCCACCTGTTGGATCTGAACATCCAATTGGGCAATAAGGTCGTCAATCAGGGGAAGGTAGCGGGGAAGATCCGAAATGATCAATGTGTTGGTGCGATCATCCGAGATAATGCTTCCACGCTTTGAAATCACCTTGTCAAGAATAGGTTTTACTTCCGCGACTTTTGCGTAAGAAAGGGGTCTGGTGACGCTTTGAAGGTCACCAGCCAATGCTTTCGCTTCATCGAGAGACTTACGGTCATTCTCCTCTTTTTGAAGTTTCTCGATCTTGGCAACACGCATGACACCATGGCTAATTTCTTTGCCCAAGCTCGCATTCTTCAGAATCATGTCAAGCACTAGATCAGCAGGAGTATCAGTGAATTTGAAAGTATAGGTACCTTGAATATCTTGATCCATAATCAAATTTAAATGCATGCTGTCTGCGATGATGACAAGAAAAGTACGAAGATCAGCACTGGGAATGTCAATGGTAATGGGAGCACCTGTGTAGCGGGTCTCCTGTTCCCCAAGTGTTCTACCGGACGACTGGTTGTACCCGGAAGCAACTTTTGCAATCCTAGTCTCTTGGGGTTGTGGCCCAAGAGATGACGGCATTAATGCTGAGGCCGTAATGACAGGCAAAAGGCGATAAGGGGCACCTATGGAGGGTACGGAAATTGTGGCCGGAACAGCAGGTGGTGGTGCCTGAGTGACCGCTATTTTGACTGGTTCCACCATGGCAGCAACAGGAACCACAGCACTAGGTTCGACAACAGATGGGGGTATGGAAGCTGAAGGTTCAGTTATCACTAATTGCTGGTTCTTCGGAGCTGACACTGCCTCTGGAGAACCTGCTAATGCAATTCCAGCCTCCACCACCCCAGGCTCAACAATAGGGGAAGCAATAAGCTCAGTCGGAACGGAACCAAGAGAGGGATCATGGACTGGAACTGCTTTAGATGAGATTGATACGGGTGATTCAACGACCGTTTCAGAAACCTTGATCTGCTGGGCTGGAATTTGAATGACCGCAGGGGAGTCATCCAATTTAAGGTTTTTAGCAACCTCAAAGGCAGGAAGCATGGAAGATTCAACTAGCCGAGCCTGGACTGCTCCATGACCTGAAACGAGTACAAGTTCGATCCCATCTGGATGATTAGAAACTGTAACCTGAGTCCCTGGAATAACTTCCAATACCAGTCGCGTCACTGGCACGGGTGAAACGGCGAATTGAGCGACTCTATATTTCTGAATGAGAGGGTGGACTAAGGCTGCCAAATCTTTCTTGGAAAGCTGATTGCCGCGGTTCACACCTGGAAGGTCCACCACCACCCTGTTCGGGGCAGCAAGTACCTGAAGCCGGGGAGTGGCCGTGAAACCGGGAATACCAATTTGGAGCCGAGCGCTCGAATCACCCATAGGCAAGAGAAATGCCTTTTGAAGGGTGAGCGATCGCTGAGGCGATTCTGTTTCTGGGGGAGTGACCAGGGGGGAACCATTTGGGATCCCCGCCAGCACCACGCCCCCTGCAACCAGCAAGGAACACAGGCGAGCATTCATCGTTTACCCTCCTCGCGTTTAAAAGTCTTTGTGATCGTTTTGTACTGAGTCCTAACTGTGGAATTTTGATCCCACTGATGAAAAACGACTTCCTTTTCATCAATGCTTACAATTTCACCATCTCGAAACTTGTAGCCAATGGGGAGAAACCGGACATTTCCTCGACTGTCTGTAACAACAGCAAAAAACTTGCCTTCCCGTTTAATTATCCCTTTGACCGCGATGTCATCAACCAGATCACCACGCTTGGAGGGTTCTGCATCCGAAGGAGCGGAAAAGGGATCGCGATTTATTGTAGGGCGATAAGGAACTGCCCTACGGGCCACAAGATCTTCAGGGGTTGGTTGAGCATCTGCGGCGTTAGCTTCCGCCACATTTGCGGGAGGAGCAGCGTTGACGGGTTTAACACTCTGTTTTGGGGCTTGTCCCCATGCGCTGAATGCCAGGGTTGAAGCCAAAAAATGGAGAGTAAGAAGGTTCATGGTTGACCGATTCATGGTTGGCGACTCCGTCACTTCTTCTTGGGCTCTGCGTTAGAATCCGAAGAAGGCTGTGTGGGATTATAGACAAAAGCGCTAATCCTGCAGGTGACTGCAGCAGGGAAGACGGATTTCGAATCTGCTCGCCTGAATTGGATATTGGTCATGTTTATAATCTTTTCATAGCCAGAAATCAGCGATGCAAATTGCCCAAAAGAATGGTAACCAACCCTGAAATCAAACTTCACCGGGTATTCTGTGTAGTAGGTGGTCTTGATTGGGGGTTCCAAAGCAAAAGAACTTTGATCAATGCCCGCATTGTCCGCAAGTTTCTTCATGCGAATGGGCATTTCCCCCCGATCCTGCTCTGAAGGCATCACCTTGATGAGTTCATCAAGGCGCTTTTCCGTTTTTGAAACTTCATCTTTAAGTTTTTCGTAGTTTGCTTTCAATTGGTAGCCTTTGTCCACTTCCTTCTGGAGGCTATCAATGCTGGCTTGGATACTGACCAATTCGTCCCTTTTGCCTCCAAGGACAAAATAGATAACAATGCTCAAAACGATGCCCGCCAGGGCGCCCATGAGAATCTGATTTCGGAGCTGGGTATTCATCGCTTACCTCAGGCCGGGTTCTGGAGATCAAAAGAAATAGAGAAAGAAACGGTGCTACCCTGCTTGCCAGCACCAGGGTAATTCACATTTTTAAACCAACGAGTGCGGCTCTGAATACGATTGTAAAAAAGAACGACTGCCTCAAAGGTTCTAGCTTCACCGCGGACTGTGATATTCATGCCGCTTTGAGTGACCGCGCCAAACCAGACATCATCCGGAAGGCTATTGGCTAATTCTTCCAAGAAATGGACAGGCAGCTCTTGGTTTCTCTTAAGGGTCAACATTACTTCTTCTTTTTTCTGCAGAATTTCCTTCTGGTCCCTGAATTTTTTCTCTAAATCAATAAATTTCTTCAGTTCCTCTACCTGCTTCGCAAGTTGATCTCGCTTCTGGTTTGAGCGATCAATCTCGTTATTAAGCCAGATGTAGTAAACACCACCGATTGCCGAGAAGAGCAAAACAAACAAAATACCAGCAATCGGAAGGGTGGATCTGCCAGCGCCTTCATCCTGGGCATAAACCTGCATGGGCTCAGCCTTATCCAGCTTCTTGCCCGAACCTTGAGCGAGAGCGTCTCCGAGGAGGTTGATCCTGATCATCGGTCCCCCACTTGGCGCAGCGCTAGGCCCACAGCTACTGCAGCCGCACATCCAATCTCTCGAGCAGCGGCCGGGTCGACGCTTCGGTCATCCAACTCAATGAGCAAAAAAGGATTCATGCGATCAACTGATACTCGAAGGCGATCACCTAGTACATCAGTGAGACCTGCCACCTTCGCACTACCACCGGCCAGGAGGACTCGATCCAGACGATCAATCTTGAAGCTCGACCGGAAGAAATCAATGGTACGGCTAAGTTCATCCGTGAAGGCATCTGCAATGGCTGCCAATGACGGTGCCACTTCTTCTGGGCTGCGCCCTTCGGCGGATCTCCCTTGCTTCAAGGCTTCGGCGCCCTCTCTATTTACGCCCCAATCTTCCATAAGTTTGTCGGTGAAGCGATTGCCACCCCAGGCAATATCACGCCAGAAGACTGATTTATTCCCAACAAGCATGGTTAAGTTTGAAAAATTGGCACCGATGTTCACAAGGGCGACAACTTCATCATTTCCCCCAGCGGCAGTATTAATCTCGTACGCATTTTGAAGCGCAAAGACATCCACATCCACCACGGCAGGCCTTGCTCCCGCTTGAGCAACACAAGAGATGTAAGCCTCAAGCTTATCTTTGCGACAGGCCACTAGCACCACATCCATATTGCCTTCAGCGGCACGTTCGTCCAAGACCGCATAGTCCAAGGCATATGAATCCAGGCCTTGACCCGCGGGAAAGAAGCTTTCAGCCTCCCATCGGACTGATTCGGCAAGTTCAGCAGGGCTCATCAATGGGAAAGTCACTTTTTTGACCATCACCTGCTGGCCCGAGACTGAAATGGCAACATCCTTTGATTTTATTTTTTGCTCGGCCAATACCTGCCTAATTGCAGATGAGACAGCATTGCTGTCCATGATGTCGCCATCAACGATTGCATCAGTCGGAATGGGGGCCATGCCCAGCTTTTGGAGCCGATAGCGCTGCGCGCTACCTTTCCCTATGGGTTGGAGCTCGCACACTTTTACTGAACTGGAGCCAATGTCCAGACCAACGAGTGACTTGCTTTTGCTACCGAAAAGACCCACTGGGAGCCTCGCTTTGATGATGAATGGTTCTAAATAATAACGTCTTGGAGGAGTACGTCAAGCTTTTCAGACAGATGGACCATCTTCATCAGTGGAAAACCCGATCAAAACAGCCGTGATGTTGTCTTCTCCTCCGTTTTCCCTGGCTTTGGCAATCAAACGACTTACAGCAATATCTAAAGATTTTTCCGCCAAGGTGATGGACCAGATTTCTGAATCTGTGACCATTCCTGACAATCCATCAGAACAAAGCAAAAGGCGATCCATTTTCTGAAGATCGAATTCCTGAACAGATACATCCAGATCTCCACCATTGCCTAATGCTTGGGTTATAACATTTCGGAAGGGGTGCACTCGGGCTTCGTCAGGGGTGAGAATTCCATGGGTCACTTGCTCGGCGACCCATGAATGGTCCTTAGTGATCTGGCGGATTCCTTCAGGATCTAAAATGTAGGCTCTTGAATCCCCAACGTGCGCTAAGGTTGCGTGCGATCCTTGTACTAGACAGGCCACCACAGTTGATCCCATGGTCTCCCGTTCGGGATTATTTCGAATATCTTCAACAATTGCTTGATCAGATAAAAGCAGGGCTACTTTTAGGCGATTACCATCGTAATTAAGGGTGACATCGTATTCGAGGGGCCACGTGCGGTCCTTCTCAACGGTCTGCAAGACGAATTGAGCTACTCGATCCACCACGATTTGGCTTGCAACTTCACCAGCCGCATGGCCACCAAGGCCATCAGCCACCACGAAAAGGCCCAATTCGGGCTCCAACCGCATGCTGTCCTCGTTGTGCTTACGCACACAACCAACGTCTGTGAGCCCTGCCGACACCAGGCGCATGGTTAACCTCTCCTCAAGATCTTATTGAACAGGGTTTTGGCTTGTTGGCCAAGGTCCGCAAAGCTTTTGATATCCTGACCCTTGCCCTTTTCTTCTAGCACCGGTTGGGAAGCAACCCCCATCCGTTTTAATAATTTATGCTTAGGAGAAATCTCCTGGGCCCTTTGGATGAGGGCCGCCGCCCTGGCCTGCATTCCTATCGCCTGAAAGTGCTCTGCAAGGCGCAACATCGTTTCTACATTCTTAGGCTGTAAGTTAAGCGCAGCTTCGTAACATTTGATAATAGCTCTACGATCACTCCCTTTGGTTTCGAGAAGTTTGGCATGGAACAAATGGTAATCAGCTTTGTTTGGATCCTGCCGAATTGCGAATTGGACCAAGCCAATCGCCCGTTCGACATCCAAATTCTGAAATGCCCGCATGGATTCCTGGAACCAATCGTCTGGCGTTCGCTCCAACGGGTTGGGTTCCGACTTCGCACTCAACCCAGGTGAAGCCTCGGTACCGGGTTCGGATGATGTATTTCTGAATTCTTCTTCCGCCCAGGTCCGCCGCTCTTGATCTTTCAATATGTTAAATGCCTCTGAGATGTCCCGGAATTTTGACTCGGCCTCGTCCTTTTGTGGCCCTGTAAAGCGATCTGGGTGCCACATTTTTGCAAGCCGATGATAGGACGCCTTGATTTCGTCGGCCGAAGCGCCTACACGGATTTCAAGAATGTCGAAGGGGTTCATTGTGGTTCCGGGTGCTCGCTTGACCATGCCGGCTTTGAAAGTTGGAAGGTTGAAACCAGGATGGTAGCGTATTTCTCGTTGGAAGATAGAGTGCAAGGCCAATCATAGCTGCTTGCAGGAGCAATCTCCAAGCGAGTTGGAAATTTGCTGGCACACTGGATGGCTCGGAGACGCGCATTGGCTGCCACGCTTGGGACAGGTTCACTGGAAAGCATCTGTGAGGGACTTAGGTCGGGGGACCTATCTTCGGAAGCCCTTACTCAGGTATGCCTGGATACCATCCAGAATCAGGATCCTTTCTTAAACGCGATTACCTCCACCAATCCAGGGAGCAGCCTGGGGCTCGCAAGGGCTGCGGATATCCGGTTAAAAAAAGGTGAACGGGGAGTCATGCTTGGCATACCTGTCGTTTTGAAAGACAACTTTCATTGGACAGGCCTACCCGTGAGCAATGGTTCCAAGATCACCAGGAGTTATATCGCCCATTATGACGCCACAGTGGTTAAGCGCTTGCTGGAAGCTGGAGCCATACCCATCGCCAAAGCCAACATGGATGAATTTGCCATGGGCTCCAGTGGGGAATACAGCGCGTTTGGTCCTACGCGGAACCCTTGGGACTTGAGCCGGGTACCAGGCGGCTCCAGCAGCGGCTCCATCGTCAGTGTGGCTGCCGGTTACGCACCCTTTGCATTGGGCAGCGATACTGGCGGCTCGGTCAGGCTTCCCGCTGGATTCTGTAATGTCACGGCCCTGCGTCCAACCTATGGCGTTCTTAGTCGGTATGGCATCACGGCGATGGCATCAAGCCTTGACCAGGTGGGCCCAGTGGCAAGAACAGCTTCAGGTGTCGCGGCGGGATTCAGTGTGATGACCGGTCGAGATGCTCTAGACTCCACCAGCATTGATCTTCCAGGCACCGAGCGGCTGGTTGGTCTGAAACCTGCATCACTCAAAGGACTGCGCATAGGGTTGCCCAAGGAATATTTTGGCGAGGGCTTGGACCCAGCCGTAAGAAGCATTGTAGAAAATGCCGTGGGAGTCTTTGAACGCGAGGGGGCTTCGATCATTGACATTTCTTTACCTCACACATCCTACGCCATAGATACCTACTACCTTATCTGTACGTCTGAAGTAAGCAGCAACATGAGCCGTTTCGACGGCGTCCGTTACGGTGCTCGGAAGCCTGCTGATAGCCTTGCCGACATGATGGCCGAGACTCGTGAACAAGGCTTTGGCGAGGAAGTGAAACGCCGCATTCTGCTGGGGGCATTCTGCCTTTCCAAGGGCTACTACGATGCTTTCTACTTGAAGGCACTGAAGGCCCGCACACTCATCACGAAGGACTTCTTGGAAGCCTTCGAGAAGGTGGATCTCATCGCCACCCCCGTGAGTCCTGATGTGGCCTTTCCCATTGGTGAAAAAACGCTGAATCCTCTAGCCATGTACTTGGCTGATGCCTACACCGTGACCACCCCCCTGGCTGCCCTGCCCTGCCTCTCCATGCCCGGTGGCTTTACCAATGGCCTGCCCGTGGGCGTTCAGCTCATCGGGCCTGCCCTTTCGGACGTGAACCTTTTGGAAGCAGCCCACGCCTTTCAGCAGCTTACGGACTATCACCTTCAAACCCCGCCGAACTTGAACTGAGGAGGAAATCATGGCTATTGATGTCGTTATGCCCCAGATGGGTGAATCCATCGCTGAAGCCACCATCCTGAAATGGCACCGAAAGGTCGGCGAGCAAATCGGCAAAGATGAAACACTTTATGAGATCAGCACGGACAAGGTGGATGCAGAAATACCATCACCCATCCAAGGCACGCTGCTTGAAATTCTTGTAGACGTGAATATCACCGTTCCCGTGGGTAGCGTGGTGGCGCGCCTTGGGGATGCTTCGGAACTCGGCCAGAGAGGACCCGCACCCGGTGCGACCGCGGCAGTGCCCGTTGTCATTGCTCCAGTGGCCGCTCCGATTCACCCCATGAGCACGGATGATGATGACAACAGCCTGGAAAATCGCCTGCGTACCAAATCTTCGCCGTTGGTCAGAGAGATGGCCAAACAGCATGGCGTGGACCTTTCCAGGGTGCATGGCTCCGGGGAACAGGGCCGTGTGACCAAGGAAGATATGGACGCTTTCTTGGCTAAGGGGAGCGCAACAACAGCCATTGTTGGCTCGGCTCCGACCTCGGGAGAAATGCCAAGGATGGCCGCCACTCATGATCCCAGCGCTCCCACCCTGGGCGCCGTTCCAGGTCTCGCGGTGCCTCCCACACCCCACGTCCCAGCCTTTGGCGCTGGCGAACGAGTGAAGGTCGAGCCCATGAGCCGCATGCGCAAGCTCATCGCGGACAACATGGTGAATTCAAAATTGCGGGTGAGCCCACACGTTTACACAGTCTTCGAATTCGACATGAGCAATGTGGCGCGGCTCAGAGCAAAGCACCGCAAAGCTTTCGAAGAATCCTATGGTACCAAGTTGAGCTTCATGCCCTTCATCATGAAGGCCGTCATCAAGGGCCTGCAATCCTTCCCCGTAGTGAATGCCTCGGTGGATGGCGACAACATCATCTACAAGCAGGATATCAATCTTGGCATCGCCGTATCCTTGGATTGGGGGCTCATCGTACCGGTCATCAAACACGCGGACAGCTTGAATCTAGGTGGCCTGGCGAGATCCCTGAACGACTTGGCGGAGCGCGCCCGCACCAAGAAACTCGTTCCGGACGAAATTTCTGGTGGCACTTTCACCATCACGAATCCTGGCGTGTTTGGCGACATCTTTGGCTTGCCCATCATCAACCAGCCCCAAGTCGCCATCCAGTCCATCGGTGGCATCGTGAAGCGCCCAGTGGTGGTCACGGATGAGAATGGCAACGATGCCATCGCCATCCGACAGATGATGTATTCAGGCCTCAGCTTTGATCACCGCATCGTGGATGGCGCCGTGGCCGACCAGTTCATGAGCGTCATCAAAAAAGAACTGGAGATCAGCGTCTTTGGACTGGAATAAGGCTAATCAGCCTATTAATAGGTGGGCCCACTCTCTCGAATACGTTCGCGGAAAGTTGCATACTCGCCTTCAAAATACAAAGGGATGCTGCCGGTAGGACCATTGCGGTGTTTGGCGATGATCAGCTCCGCCTCATTCTCGGGTTCTTCGTTTCCAGGACCTGGATTGGTGCGCCGATGGATGAAAGCGACCATGTCCGCATCCTGTTCCAGTGCGCCAGAATCACGAAGATCCGAGAGCTGTGGCCGACCGCCTGTGCGATGCTCCACTTCACGATTGAGCTGGGAGAGCACCACTACAGGCAGGCCATGATCTTTGGCCAACAACTTCAGCCCGCGGGAAATCTCACCGATGCGCACTGCCTCATTTTGCTTGGCGGCCCGGGAACTATCGGGACTACTCAGCAACTGCAGGTAATCAATGATGACCATATCCAATTTCTGATTTGCCTGGCTGAGGTGCCTGTCCACCATTGCAATGATCTGAGGTACGGTGATGCTGGCGTAATCATTGATGAAAACAGGCAGCGCAAGGAGTTCCTTTCGAGCCTCTTCCAATTGCTTCCGGTCCTGATCATTGAAACTGCCCGCTTCAACACGCTTCATATTCACACGCGCTTTAGCCGCCAGGAGCCGCAGGAATACTTCCTCCGAAGACATTTCAAGGGAGAAGAATGCAACATGGGCGTTCTGCTTCATGGCTGAGCGCAGCATCCAATTTAGCGCCAAGGCCGTCTTACCTACACCTGGCCGGGCCGCAAGAATCACCAGATTCCCGGGGCGCAAGCCTTGAGTGAGGTCGTCAAACCGCTCGAAACCCATGCGCAGTCCTGCCGATCCTCGACCTTCCAACCTCTCCAGCAGGGCTGGCATCGCTTCGGACTCCACCGCCGCAATATGTTCCAAGCCTTTCCGTCGCAAGTCCCCTTGAGCAAGCCGGAAGAGCTCCTGCGCCGATTGTTCAATAAGCGTTTCAGGAGGTGCTTCTTCCGCGGCCGCCTGGCGGGCGAGCCCAGCTCCTATTCGGATCAGATCCCGCAGTTTTCGTTTGCGCAACAGCAATTCAGCCAGGATCTGGGGGCGTCCCACTTCCTCGGCACTGAGCAGTTCCACCAAACCTGGAAATCCGCCCACTTTCCCGAGCGAATCGTCCTGGTCCAGTACGTCTTTCAGCGTAAGGGCGTTCACCTCCAGCCGCGCTTCGATCAATGAGCGAAGGCCTCGGAACACCGCACGATGGGCAGGGTGGACAAAGTCCTCTTCATGAAGCTGAAAAACAATATCCGCCGCGTCTTTTTCAGCGCCTGGCGCACAACAGGTGGCCAGGAGCGAGCGCTCCGCATCCACGTCTTCCGGAAGTTGGTCCGGAAGCCAATCTACTGCCATCAAAGACCAGGAGGAACGTACCCACCACCATTCACATCCACGAATATCGGGTTGGTGATAGCGATCGGGTACATACCTTTCTGAATCTTCGACCAGGGTGTACCTGGGCGATAAGCCCCGGTCTGGCTGAGAGGAACGCCTGCCTCCACCACGATCCAGGCATCCTTGGTTGCAGGCAGGTTCAATAGCACTGAACCGACGCGCTGGCGGAAATCGCTGCCCGCAGTGAAAGTGGTGGGGTCGAGGGTCTGAACCACCTGGCCGTTGACAATGATGCGGACTTCGTCCACCAGAACCCATCCCGGCGCAAAAATGGCAATTGAGAGATTCAGCGACGCGCCCGTCACGGTTCCACCTGGGCCTGTCCCATTGATGCTAACGTCCAGCAAGGGCCCTGTGGAAGCAACGGCGGCGCCACTTTTAAGGGCATTTTGGATCCCGCTCAAATCAGCTTCAGTGGGAATGGCCGTTCCAAGTTTCAGGTAGGTTCGGGCCAATCCCACTGGCGTGTCGAGGCTGAAAAGGCCTGAGGAAAGACCTAGTCCCTTGGTGAAGTTCACGGGTGTTTGTTGATTCAGCAAAGCAAACCAATCCCGACGCACGGCTTTGAATTCTGTGAACCAGGGGTCCGGAGTGGAGGCACTGAATCCTTCGGCGCGCAGTAATTCAAGTGCGTTGAAACTGCCCACCGTGGTGCCCTGCGACAAAGGGCCCGTGGCATTCCACCAGGTATTCACGCCAGTGCCAAGAGGGACCGTGGGGTTGAAACCGCGAAGGGTAAATAGCCCTTGGGGGCCCCGTGGGCGCTGCACCACCACAAAAGAACCTTCGGATTGCTTAATGAAATCCGCCAGGTTCCAACCCTGGGATGGTTTAGCACCGCGATTGCGTTCCACGCGAGGCGCCGGAGTGAAGAATGCCGATACGACTCCATCCTGGGTCAGCGTTGTGCTGCGGGCGCCAAATGTCAACGGATCCGTTCCAATAGGTGTGCGGTAGGAAGCATCCAGCACAAGGGGATTGAATTCAAGCACGAAATCCTTGTAGACCTGTCCCGCATCCTCGAAGCGATCGTTTTCTAAAAGCCCCACCACACTCACGTTCTCGGCCAGGGCAGACGAAAGTTTTTCGCCTGGCATCATGCCACCACCTGTGGCCATGGAAGGTCCGGGCACATCGAAGGCGGTCCAACCAGTTGGCAACAAGGCCGGAACGATAATAAAATTATGGTTGTAGATGTTTTCCGTACCAGGAGCTAGGGAAGCCTCGACCACCTGGGAATCCAGGTGACTCAAGGGTCCCCTGCTGGCATAGGCGAGGTAATGGCCAGTCGGAATGGACACCGTGGCAGAGCTTGGTTCAGGCAGCAAGCCTGGTACAAATGAGGTACCAAAGAGCTGATTGCCCGCTTGAAAATGGTAGGCGCCACTATTAGCGCTAGTCACCAATTTCGCCTTGGTGACCGGGTCAAAGGTACCCGCGAGTCTTCTGATTCTCTGTAATGCGGGATCCGGAGTATTGCCTTGTCCTACGAAAGTGAAGCGCAAGGGTTGGAAGCTGCCGGTAGGAATATCTTTTGTCTGGGCCGAGAAAGTATGGGAGACGACTTTGGAACCGATGAAAGTATCCAGACGAGAATCATTGGTGATGACGACGTCCCCGCGTTCCGGTGCAAGCACCTGATTGATACTGAAAAGAGTATTTTTCTCAATGATCAAGGGTGTCAGTAAATCTGGTCTTATGGTGGAGTCCAAGCTGTTGTTGAACAAAGTCTGTGTATAGCTCTGGTTCCGGTTTCGGATGACCACCCGATAACTTCCGACAGGGAGAATGGTTCCACCTTGGCCCACGGAGGATGAAAAGTTGTCTGGCGTTTCGAGCCAATCCAGACGCTCCAGGTGCCAGATTGGGGCAGCGCTGGTTCCCTGGTTACGCTCGAACCGGATCTCCGTTTGAAGTGCACCACCAATTTCAGCCGTACCAAAAGTCCCGTATGTAGCAACACCCAGATCCTGAGCCGTTGGGGTAGTCCGTGCGGCCCGATCCGTAATCATAGAGTTGAAAATTCCAGTGGTTCTGCTCGATGCCGCAGAGGCAATACTCGGGCCACCAACGATGAAAAGTTTGCGCCGATAGCTCATGGACTGACTGGCCGCCAAGCCCCCGGTGGCAAGACTCCCCACGACCACGCGCTGAGGCGAAATGGGCCGATTTTCAGCCAGGGCATCCTGAGCATCCGATGCCACCAACAAGTGGTCTGCATCCAGCGGCAGGATACCCAAACTGGAATGTGAATCCAACGTCTCGGCCGCGGGCTCTACACCAATGAATCCAACCATCCCGGCGCGCACGCTCGTGGTCAGCGGATGGGTAAAATCGCTGCCAGGAATCTGAACGCCCCAGGCAGAAGGTGGTAAAGGGGAACCGGCTGCATCCGAATCCGCTGGAACTACAATCCTCAAGCCGCCACCTGTCTGGTACATGAAGTCCCCAAGACTCTGCACCGGCAAAGTTCCGCTACCCCCATTCTTGACCGTGGTTTCCAAGGTGTAGAAGCGATCCGTCTTTCCGAGCGTGACCTTGTGGGAAACCGTAACGCCCTGAACCCGCCCCACTGAGTCCCAGTTAACCCCACTGAGCTTGTGTCGGGTGTCCAGGAGGAATCCTGTCATCTGGATGCTGGAATCGCCAGTGCCGGTCACCGGCGCGAAATGATCGAAAACAAAAGGTAATTCCGGATCCTGATTCACCACTGGGGTTAAGCGGTCGATCATGTCGCCAGGAATGGAAACGCGTTTGAAGCTGGTATCCAAACCGACGAAGCTGAGATCAATGATGCTGCCGCCACTGGCGGCGCCAGCTACCGCCTGCCCCGCGCCGAAAGGGGTTCCATCCACTGCCAATTCCACGAAATCGTTGCCCAAATAATAGTCCCCCGCCGCAGCCTCGGCCTTGATGCCCGCGGGCCGATCGCCACCGATGGCAGGGATTTCCAATGCCGCCAGGGAACTCCGCTGGATCCCCGTAGAGTGGTAGCAACCGAGCCCAACGCTCAAAAGCAACGTCAGGGCCGCAAAAGGAAACCCGGGGGTCAAATGGGTGGTTCGCCTAGGTAGATCAGCAATCAAGGCTTTTTCATTTGGGTTCATTCGGCTTCCATCCAATTCGGGATCCTCTAGCTTTGGATCGGGTGATGAATTCGGGTCTTGGGAAAGGCTTGGGTCTCGATAACAAGGCGAAGGTTCTATGCTAACCCACGATGGATACTTCTGAATCAGCTCGTTCCCGCCTTATGCCCAGGACCGCCCGGCAAAGGCGACTTACTCGATGGATCTGGGCAATTTGCATACTGCTCTTCTTGGGCGATCTGTTGTGGACTGTCAAAAGGTTCCCATCCTACAGCCGGGGGCGGGTTTTCCAATTAGACAACTCCCCGGATTTCAACGCTCCAGTGCTGGTGCTCGGAGCGGGAATATATTCCGATGGCGAGCCAACCGCCGTATTGGAAGGAAGACTCCGCGCGGCCCTGGAGCTGTATCAACGCAAGAAAGTGACCTGGTTTCTGGTGAGCGGAGACAATCGTGCCGCCAGTTATAATGAACCCCAAGCCATGCGCAGATGGCTATTGAAACAAGGGGTCGCGCCTAATCTGGTAATCGCCGACTATGCCGGTCGTCGCACCTACGACAGCCTGAAACGGGCGAAAGTCGTATTCGGGCTGCAACGATTTGTGGTGGTCACTTCGGATTTTCATATGCCCAGGGCCATCTTCCTGGGTAACAATTTGGGCCTTGATCTCTATGGCGTGCCCGACAGCACCCGGAAACATACGCTGGGAACACGGATCTTATTTTGGTTTCGGGAATATGGGGCTCGGCACAAAGCACTGATAGATACATGGTTTCCACCCGCGACCAGGCTTGGCCCCCGGGAACATACTCCTGATGAGCCACCTGGATCCGATCAAGAGACCTCAATTCTTCAAAAGGCTTCGTCATGAAGCTTGGTGAAGTTGGCATTTTCGCCGCGAAACGCCTGCCTCAAGGTCGCTACGCTGGAAAGCTTGCCGGTGAAGGTGCCGTAAAACTTGGCCAAGACTGCGTTCGTGGCTTGTTGAACCATGCTGTATGGCCCAGCCCGTCGAACCTCATTTGGGGGATGGCGCGGAGTCATACCCAGGGCATGAATCCTGGTCGAACCATCGCGCTAGGCGCGGGCCTTCCAGTGAATGTGCCAGCCACCACCGTAAACATGGCTTGCGGGTCCAGCCTGCAAGCCCTGATTTACAGTACTTTGATTTTGCAGGGTGGCGCCGTCGGGCCCGTGGTGGCGGGTGGCAGCGAAGCCATGAGCGACACGCCATATCTGTTGCCTGGCCTTCGTCGGGGCTATCAAATGGGTCATCGTGACCTGCCGGATGTGATGATCCAAGATGGCCTTCGCTGCCCTATCTCAGGCTTGCTTATGGGGGAGACCATAGAACGGTTGGCGGCCAGGTATGGCGTTACGCGGGAAGAAAGTGATGCTTTTTCCAAGCGGAGCCATCAACGGGCCAGCTCTGCGGATTTTTCAAAGGAGATCTTGCTCCATGCGCGTCTCGCGTCGGATGAATGTGTGCGACCGGAAATCTCTTCGGGAGTGCTGGCTTCACTTCGCCCAGTTTTCAGTGAAGACGGCCAGATCACCGCAGGAAATGCCTCAGCCCTTTCTGATGGCGCGGCAGCGGTACTTCTGGCGCGAATTTCTGAAGCGGAAGGGACTGCTCCCCTGGCACGTATTCTTGGGTGGAGCGAAGCCGCGGTGGATCCCTTGGATATGGGTGAAGCTCCGGTACCCGCAGTGCGCCACCTCTTGGCTGAGCATGGACTCGTCACGAGAGACATTGATCTTTGGGAAATCAATGAAGCCTTCGCGGCCCAGGTGCTCGTCTGTGCAGCACAGTTGAATCTGGACTCTGAAAAACTGAATGTGGCGGGTGGAGGCGTCGCCCTGGGCCATCCTATTGGAGCATCAGGGGTCCGCATCGTCGTGACGCTGATCCATCAACTACGAAACCGAGGCGGCGGCTTGGGCGTAGCCACCCTGGGCATCGGGGGCGGTTTGGGCCTGGCTTTGCTGATCGAGGTTCGGGTTTGATGGGACCCCTTCGCCGCAGCGGAGCGGCGGCCTAAACCATTCGCCCCTTCCCACGAAGCCATCCTAGCCAAACTAGGCACCTTGGCCTCACTCTAGACACTTCAAGGATCGAGGAACCCACATGACGGACTCACCGTTGATCAATCTCAAAGACATCACCAAAGTTTATGTGATGGGTGAAATGGAAGTGCGCGCCTTGGATGGCGTCTCGCTCACCATCGGCCGAGGAGAATACGTTGCCATCATGGGGCCTTCGGGTTCCGGCAAATCCACCATGATGAACGTCATTGGGTGTCTGGATTCCCCAACGGAAGGCAACTACGAACTCAATGGGAAATTGGCCTCGGCCATGAGTGACGATGAACTGGCTCAAATCCGCAATGAGGAAATCGGTTTCGTATTCCAGACTTTCAATCTGCTGGCCCGCACCACAGCCATGCAGAATGTAGAGTTGCCGCTGATCTACGCTGGCATGAGCCCGGCGGATCGCCATGTAGCTTCGCACAAGGCATTGGAGAACGTAGGCCTTGGGACTCGCGGGGACCATATGCCAAATCAATTGTCCGGCGGTCAACGCCAACGCGTGGCCATCGCCCGGGCCTTGGTGAACAATCCATCCATCCTGCTCGCAGACGAGCCAACCGGAGCCCTGGATACCAAGACCAGCGTAGAAATCATGGCGCTTTTCGAAGATCTCTATCAGAAGGGCAACACCATCATCATCGTCACCCATGAAGAGGACATTGCCCGCCATGCCCATCGCATCGTGAAGCTTAGGGATGGCAAGATCATCCACGATGAGCCCAACGAACCCATCACGAGCGCAGAGCACCTGGCGCATTTGAGCTTATAGATGGTCGGCCATCGGCTATGGGCAATAGGCCATGAGCCAACCCGCCCATAGTCCCCAGGCAGTGCCTACTTCATCGCCCCCACTACAAGCCGTGATCCCTCTTTACCGCCCCAATAGATCTTCTGCGTGGCTTTGCGATAGTCGCCTGATTGCACATGGCCCATGTCCATGAAGACTTGAGGATTGCGGTCCACCAGCGGGAACCAGCTGCACTGGACCTGGACCATCAAGCGATGTCCGGCCTTGAAGGTGTGACAGACGTCATTCAGTGAAAAGGCTACGGGCGTGGGTTCCCCAGGCATGAACGGCTCGGGTTTTTCAAAGGAATTACGAAATTTGCCGCGCATGACTTCAGCGCGCAGGA
>JANYBM010000111.1 GCA_025361125.1 Holophagaceae bacterium
CTGGGTTTTGGTGGGGACGGACGTGACGATGTAGTTGATCCAGCGGCTGGGGCTGCCGTTGATTCCGGGCACAAGTTTGGCCATGCTCAGTCCGAGGTTCGGATAGCTGGCATAAAGCGCAGAGCTGGATTGGCTGGTGAAGGCGCCGAATCCCTTGACCGGGACATTGTGGCCGTCCGTCAATTTGAAGTTCACGACAGGGGCGGTTCCCGCAGTGACGCTAGTGACGGAAGCCTTGAAAGTGGTGGCACTCCATTCATCGGGCGTCAACGTCGTGATGTCCAGGGCATAGGTCGCTCCAGGAGCGCCGTTGCCACCGTTATTGCCATTGGTGCCGTTGGTTCCGTTCGTGCCGTTCTGGCCCGTGGCGCCGCGGCAGCCGATGAGCATGAGGGCGACGAATGCGGTTGCAATCGCCCCACCCATTCGTTTCAGTGGTTTCAGTTGCATGCTACATCCTCCTATTTTGGGTGTTACTTCGAATTGGGTTGAAGTGCAGGTTTTGAATCAGGCATTGCGTAATCGGAATCATCAACTTGGACACCTCCTCTAGATGAACGATGGGTGGACGCTCATCGTGGGATGCTCGTGCCGTGGCACATGGTGTTGTTGAAGCAGCCGGGCGCCGTGCCTGCGGGGGCAGGGGTGGTCGGCTTGAGGGTGGAATTGGCGCCATCCTTGTGGCACTTGTAGCATTCAGGCGCATTCCCCACGTTGGTGAACACGTGGTTGGAAAGAGCCTCTGAAGCACCCAGCCAAGGCTTGTTCGGGTGCGGCGCCTTGGTGTGGCAGCTCTTGCAGGAGGGTGTGGTGCCCACGGGGTTGTCATAGGTAGATCCGTGGCACTTGGAACAATAGGCGAAACCCGCTGTGTTGGAAGGTGCCGCTTGGGCGCCGGTGCGGCCATGCTTGAGGCCGACTTCCCAACCTGGCTGGTGGCTGGGACCGTTGGCGTGGCATTTAAAACAGCTCACCCCGGAGATGCCGCCAGTGGAAGCTTTATCCGTCGTGGAGCCGTGGCAGGTGGAGCATTGGGCGGGGTTCGCAATGAACTGGGCCCAGTGGTTTTCCAACCAGTCGGTGGGATGCTGCCCGGTGGCGGTGTTGAACCGGGGCGCGTCCGTGCTGCTTCCGCCACATCCCAATAACAGCAGGGTGAAGGCCGAAGCTACGAAGGTATTGATCAGTTGTTTGGTTCTGCTCATTGTATTCCCCTTTGGCGCATAAACAGACCCCCTACGCGTGACAAGTCGCGCACTTGTCGTTATTGGAACGACCGTGGCACTTGTAGCAACCCGTCGGATCCATCTTGCCGTCCATCCGGTGCAGGATTAGGTAGTTCCCCCGGTGCGGCATCTCTCGGTCGGGGCGATTGCCCAGCTTGACGGATGTCGCCATGGAGACTTTTCCGCCGTGGCAATCGGAGCAGAAAGAGGGGGCGTGGCAGGAGGCGCAGGTTCCCGAATCCTGGTTCGCTTGGAAGCGATGGTTCTTCACGAAAGTCGGGGTGTGATCGAAGGAATTGTAAGTCTTGAGGCCACCCTTCATGGCTTCGGTACCGTGGCAATCCGAGCACATGGGCCGACCCGCGGCTTCCACGCCTTCAGGGTGGGTGGGGGTGAAACTGGTCTGGGGCGAAAGCAGGGCGCAGGCGGTCAAAAATCCGATGCCCAGCGCGGCCACGCAGATGAGAAAGGTTTTCCGGATCATTTACGGCCTCCCTTGCTGGTGAATCGGTACTCAACCCGCAGAAGGCCCATGACCTGTTTCTTGAAGAGTGAATCGTCGCCGTAGCTGATATCTGCGGAGACCTTCAAGTTGGTCGTGGCCTGATAACCAAGGGAGCCGACCACCTGGTAGATGGAGCTCTGTCCGTTCAGATTGGTATTTTTCTTGTCGTCGAAATTGTAAAAGATGCCATCCAGACTGGCGGACAGCAGGCCCTTTTGAACCATGACCCAGGCGCGGGCTTCTCCGTGAGACAAGCCGTAGAGGGGCGCCAGCGTGCCAATGGCTGGGGCATCGTCAGCAGTCACTTTGTGGTAGCCGAAACCGGACATGAGCTTTTGACTGCTCAGGTTCCAGCGGACATCGGCGCCAAACCGGTTGGCATCCCCGTAGGACTCGCGGTGGGTGTGACGGAAATCCGCAATCACCTCAACCGACGCGGCGGAACCAAGAATCACGCTGCCGCCGAAGGCACGGAATTTGTCTTTTTCGTCCTGACGGAACAGCGACTTGAAATTGCTGCCCGCGAAGTACGCAAAGAAGTTCCGTTCGGTGAAAGCCCCGGTCACGGACACGGAATTGGCGACCTTGACCGTCAGGTTGTAATCGTGTTCCGCGATCTTGGAGGGGCTTGACGTCGTGCCCGGCGTATCCGGGTGGGAAGCTACATCCAGGAGGGTGCGGCCGCTGAAATCAAAGACCGCATTCGGGGCCAACTTGATATCAAAACCAACCTGCTTGCGGGAGTAATCAATGGGCGACGGGATGGGAAGATCCTTGGCCGCGGTGGAACCGTCCTGAAGGTACGAAATTCCGATTTCACCGGCTTTGGGAATGCGGTAGCCAAGGCGGGTCCCGAAAATGAAGTCCCGCTGGAATTCGTAGTCATTCTTGGCATCTGGATCGAGGACGCTGGTGAACCGAACAGGTCGCCCGCCGAACGCGGAGATGGTGAAGCCGCCGCGCAGGTCGGCGCGTGCGCTGACGCCATCCACATGCTCCATGGCCCCGCCCTGGTTGATCAGGAACCGACCCGCCTTGATTTCAGCGTTGGCTTGGGGGAACTGGTACTGAAGGTAGCCATAGGTCAGGTACCCGCCGGATTTCCCCATGGGAGAGGATTGATCCGCCAGATCAGCCATGCCCCATCCATACAAATGAAGGGAAAGCCCGTCGGAGCCCAACTTGGTGGCATCGATGCCAAGGAATTGGGTCGCAGGGGTGTAGGTGGCCTTGTCGAAACCCGGCGTCTCCTGCTTCCAGACCTGAGCCATGGTGGTGCTGTAGACGTTGACTTCCTGGGCCCAGCCCGAGGCGGATACCAGGGTGGCCAACAAGGCCACATGAACGCATCGCTTCATGGCTTACCTCCACCCGCGCTCCGCTTCAGCGGTGCGGTCCACATGACCAGGGATCGCTTTCGCATACCTAACCTCCTATCGGGATCGTGGGGAACACTGACATTTCACAAGCTTGACCCAGGAATCTTGCGCTTTATTTCGGAAATGTTCTGTGACATCGGTCAACTGTCCGTTGGTGATTTGGTTGTGC
>JANYBM010000136.1 GCA_025361125.1 Holophagaceae bacterium
ATCAACTATTCTAAAGGAACCAGCCATGCCCTTACCCCTATTCCTCCTCGTCCCCGCCATGATTCAGGCAGCGCCGAATTGGGACGGCGCTTACACTTTGCAATCCGGCAAGGACCAGATCCCGGCGGCCATCGAGAAATCCGTGGCAGGCCTGAACGCCTTCACCAAAGCCATCTGGAAAAAGAAACTTGAAAGCCGTGAAAAGACTTACGATTCCCTGTCCATCCTGATGGGTACGAATCTTACGATCAGCTTTGGAAAAGAAGCTCCGGTAACGATCCATCCCAGTGGTGCCACTACCTGGAAACGCAGTGATGATGAAGTTTTTCAAGTCTCCATGCAGAAGGATGGCAACCAGGTGATCATTACTATTTCTGGCGATGAAGGGCTAAGGGAATTATCTTTCAGGCTCGGCGGCGGAATGCTCACGACGCGTATTAAGGTAAAAAATTCCAAACTTTCGGCTCCGCTGGAATATACCCTCGAATACCGCAAGTCCCAGTGAGCGGTCTCGACCTTCCTGCTCCCCCATCCCTGGATGCCCCCTGGTGGGGAGGGAACGCGCACATCCAGACCATTCTGGGGGACAAGTTGCCTTCCCCCAAACCTCCAACCCTCGGCGAGCCCATCCGCATCAGCCTTGAGGATGGGGATGCACTGGTGGGCCGGACTTGGGGCGGTACCACGGATACAGTGGTGCTGCTATTCCATGGTCTGGGTGGTGCCAGCGACGCCACCTACATGAATCGCGCGGTGGTGCTTAGCCAAGCGCGGGGCCATTCCATTTGGGCCATGAATCATCGGGGCTGCGGCGAGGGCCGAGGCCTTGCCAAGGGCACTTACCACAGTGGCCGAGCGGATGATATCGGCGCAGTGATCCATGCAGCGCGACAGGCGAATCCTGGCAAACGCATCGCAGCCATCGGTTTTTCGTTAAGCGGGAATGCGCTGCTGCTGAACCTTGGTGATGGCATTGGCATTTTCGAAAAACCCGACGTGGCCATCGCTGTGAATCCACCTATTGATCTGGCCCGCTGTGCGGTGAGGCTCAAGACCGGGTTCAACCGCGTCTATGATTTCCGGTTCCTGATCCGCTGCCGCCGTTCTGTGCGAGAACGGGTGGAAGATGGGCTGATCCAGGACATCTACAAAATCCCGCTCTATTGCACGCTGACAGAGTTCGATGACTATTACACTGCCCCGGCCAGTGGCTTCAAAAATCGTGAGGACTATTACAAGCGCTGCTCGGCGGGCCCGCATTTACTAAAAATTCGGACCCCCGCGGTGATCCTCATGGCCGAGGATGACCCCTTCGTGGCAGTGGAATCTTTCCGGGAATGTCCTGTTTCGGGTTTGGTTCATCTCCATATCGAACCCATCGGCGGGCATATGGGCTATCTGGCTAAAGGAAACTTATCCAGACGCTGGCTGGATATGGCTTTGGGACATTATCTGGAGGCCCTGCTGAGCACGGCGTAGGTGCCGTATCAAGGGGTAGGTTGAAAGCTGAACTTCTCAATTCCTCGACTCGTCGACTTTTCGATTTTTCAATGCCTCAACTTCTCAACGCCTCAACTCCAATACTCATGGCTCCTTGCTTCCCCAAGGGTGGTGGCAATCAGTCAATGGCGCCACACTGGGATTCATGAGCACTATCGGTTTTGATACCCTTCGCCCGGCCCAGCTCCGGCGCTTTCCCCTGGTTTTCTATACGGCCGGCCTGCGGCTGCAGCAAGGTCTCGCGGAGTATGTGAAGGATCCAGCAAATCCTGATCAGTTGGTGATGCTTTCCCACAATCCGGTTTTTACACTGGGCCGAAACGCCACAACGGCGGACATTCACGTGACGCCAGAGTTCTGCGAAGAACAAGGTGTGGAAATTCAAGCGACGGATCGCGGCGGTGAAGTCACCTACCACGGGCCCGGACAAATCGTGGTCTATCCCATCTGCAATCTTGTCGGCGGACGCCAGGATGTGGGCCGACTCGTGCGGGGCCTTGAAGAAGCCATGATCCGCACCGGAAGTGATTTTGGGGTGGTGGCGGATCGGCTGAAAGGCGCTCCTGGCATCTGGGTGGACACTGCCAAGTACCGGAAAGGCGGGGGCCTCGAAAAACTCGGCGCGGTAGGACTTCACTTAAGCCGCTGGATCACCACCCATGGCATCGCCTTCAACGTGGAACCAAACCTCGCCCACTTCGGTTGGATCACGCCCTGTGGCTTTACCGATAAAGGAGTCTGTTCCCTTCGCTCTTTGCTGGAGGCGGCTGCCCCCGCTTTCGAGACTGCCGCGGACCGGCTCCAGCAGCACCTTTGCGAGTGCCTTGGGCTTGAGCTCCAACCTTCCCGAACATCCAGCCAAAGCGTGAATGCGCTCACCTGGAGACGGGGTCCGGATGGTCCTGAAGTCCTGATGATGCTCAGAGTGCCCTCCCATGGATTCTGGTGGCAGAGTGTCACGGGCATGATGGAGCCGGGTGAAAGCTTCGAGGAAACCGCCCACCGCGAATTGATGGAAGAGACGGGTCTCACTGGAAAACTCACGCCGTTGTTCCTCCAGCACACCTTCTGGGTGGATTCGAGCATTATTCATTTCCCCGACCCTGAGCCCCGATTCAATACCGAAACCTGCTTTCACATGGAAGTACCCTATGACTTGCCCGTGAACCTGTTTCTTGAGGAACATAGCGAGTTCAAATGGTGCGGGTTCAAAGAAGCCTATGACTTGATGCGTTGGGAGGGGTCCAGAGCCGCGCTGCGCTTGCTTCAGAAGGAATTGGAGAAGCACTGACTTGGCTTTGCTCAACAGCAGAGCCGCCACTCGAAATGGTTCCAATTCGTGACCTGATTCATCCCAATGAAGTGTTGGAATAGAAAGACAGTCATGTTCCGGGTCTGAATTTATTTTGCCAAGGAGTTCAAATGTTTCCTTTCTTCAGCGAAGATCAGCTCGCCATCCGGGATGCCGCACGGGAGTTCGCGCTGCACGAGATCGAGCCCGGCGCCATGGCCCGAGACAAAGCCTCGGAATTTCCGACCGCCCTCATCAAACAACTGGGTGCAATGGGTTTCATGGGCATGACCATCCCCGAATCCTACGGTGGCGCTGGCGTGGACTATCTGAGCTACATCATGGCCCTAGAAGAAATCGCGCGGGTGGATGCCTCTGTCGCCGTAACCATGAGTGTGAACAACTCCGTGGCCTGCGCGCCCATCTTGAATTTTGGTACCGAGGCCCAGAAGCAGAAGTATCTGAAGCCTCTCGCGTCCGGTGAAGTCCTCGGCGGTTTCATGCTCACCGAGCCGAACGCAGGCAGCGATGTGGCCGCCTTGAAAACCAAAGGCACGAAGGTGGACGGCGGCTGGAAGTTGAACGGCTCCAAGGCCTGGATCACCAATGGCAGCGTCGGGAAATACTTCGTGATCATGGCCATCACCCATCCGGAAAAAGGGAAGAAAGGCATCAGCGCCTTCGTGCTCGACGCGGATCAGGCGGGCGTCATCATGGCTAAACCTGAAGAAAAAATGGGGCTCCGCTCTTCTAAAACCGTGATGGTCGCACTGGAGGATGCCTTCGTGGCGGACAGTGATCTTTTAGGTGAATATGGTGATGGACTGAAGGTGGCCTTCAACGGCCTGGATGGCGGGCGCATCGGCATCGCGGCCCAGGCCCTGGGTATCGCCCAGCGCGCCTTGGATGAGTCGATCGCCTATGCAAAAACTCGCCACACTTTCGGCAAACCCATCGGCGAGCACCAAGCCATCGAGACCTATCTCGCGGAAATGGAATGCCGGGTCCAGGCATCGCGCCTCCTGGTCTACAAGGCCGCGTCGCTGAAAAACGAGGACAAGCCCTGCACACTGGCAGCTGCCACCGCCAAGCTTTTCGCCACCGAGAGCGCTGTCTGGGTTTGCGACCGGGCCGTGCAGATCTTTGGCGGCTACGGTTACAGTCGCGAATATGTGGTTGAGCGCCTGTACCGCGACGTCCGTGTGACCACCATCTACGAAGGCACCAGCGAAATCCAGCGCATGGTCGTGGCGAGGCAGCTGTTGAAGTAGGAAACCATGTGCTCCTGGCCGTCTGTCCGATATTTTCAACGGGCGATGAAACTTCCTCTTGCCCTCTTAAGACGAGGAAGGCATTCTGCAAGTTCGGAGGTACCTGCATTGTTCTTCCCCCGACATCAAGCCTCCAGCTATGCAAACGTAGCGAAATGGAATGGCGCCATGCGCCTGAGAACCGGAGTGACCTCCACAGGACAACCAGAAAAGCATTGGTTATCCTAAACCAGACCGGTTGGCGGCCCGTAGGCCCCGAGAGCCCTTAAGGGCACACATATTACTGTTTTTATATTCGATGCATTCTCATTTAGCCGTTCAAGGAGTAGCTGATGTCCCGATCCACCGTGGCCACCTTTCGGGCCCTCCCTGCTCTCTTCATCTCATTCGCTCTGGTAGCCCAGGACAAACCCGCTGATGCTCCATCCGTCCAGCGCATCACCCTCCAGGATGCAGTCCAGACGGCGCTTAAAAATAACCTTCAGGTGGGCATTGCCGAACAGGTCCGAGTGGCCACCCAGGCCGGTGTCCTGATCAATGAAGGCGCTTTTGACTGGTCCCTGCAGAGCGGTCTCAGTTTCGGCCACACCAAGAGCGCGAGCATCCGGTCGGGGCCTTCCCAAAGTTCTCCGGGCTCTCTCGTCACCACTGACTCCGAATTTACGACTACCACCCGGAACATCAATGCCACTGTGACGAAGCCCTTTGAATGGGGGGGCAATTTCTCCATCGCGTATGGCTCCCAGTCACCGTTGTATTCCTCAACAGATCAGTCGGGCAAGAGCACAACGATCCTCTCAACTGGCCAGGTGGTCGGACCGACAGCGTTCGGCCCATACAACTTGAATCCCTTCCCTTACAACAGCAGCCTTTCTGCCACCTATACCCAGAGCCTTTTGCGCAATGCGGGCCGTGACGCGGCCAGCGTTTTGCTCATCGTTGCGAAGAAGGGTTCCCTTCAGGCTGATTATGTCTTCCAACAAGCCATCATCACCCTCGTGGCCGACACGGAATCCAAATATTGGGACCTGGTTTTCGCCAAGCGAAATCTGGAAAACAAACGGCAGTCACTGTCTCTGGCCCAGAAGCAGCTGCATGAAAATAAGATCCGCGTGGAAGTCGGGACACTGGCTCCGATCGAAGTGAACAATGCCGAGGCTTCGGCGGCCCAGCGGGAGCAAGACATCATCGCCGCTGAAGCGCAGCTTGATAATGCCAAAGATGCCCTTGCCCGGGCGCTGTACCCGGATGCGGCCCGGTCCACGAGCCTGGAAGCAGCGGATGCCCCCAGCATTGAACCATTCCGGTTTGATGAGAGCACCGCAGAAAAGACCGCTCTTGATAAACGCCTGGAGTTGAAAGTCGCCAAGCTGGATCTCGAATCCAAACAGGCCTTGGAAACTTCCGCCAACAGCAAACTGAAACCCCAGCTGGACTTTAACGTGGGCTACGTTGGTTCATCGAACACCCGTGAAAATTTCAGTGGCGTGAATAGCGACCTGACCGGTTTTAAGTATCCAGGCTACAACCTGGGTCTCACATTTTCCGTTCCCTTCGCGAACCGCGCAGCCCGGGGCGGGCTGTCCCAAGCCCGGGCCAATCGCCACCAGAGCGAGTTGAGCTTAAGAGATCAGGAACTGGGCATCATTCTGCAAGTCCGGACGGCCTATCGCAATCTCGAGGCCGCCGCCAAGGGTGTCGCCGCTGCCGAAAAGACCCGCACGTACCGGGAACTGAGTCTCGACGCAGAACGAAAGAAATTTGACAACGGTATGAGTACCAATTTCATCGTGCTGCAACAGGCCGATCAGTTGGACACCGCTCTGTCCGCAGAACTCCAGGCCCGTATCACCTACGCGAAAAGCATCACGACCTTGGAGCAGGCGTTGGGTACATTGCTGGAAGCGCGGAAGCTGGAAGTGAAGTAGGCGCAGGTAACAATTCCCAAGTCTCAAGTAAAAAAAACGGCCCAATTGGGGCCGTTTCCATATCTTCTTGAGGCATCTCACGCCATCCAGAAAAACACTATGGTCATGCGCTTGTCGCGGTGTTCGATGCCGCAATAGGATGTGGCGGAATGAACTAAATCCGCGCGATAGACGATGAGGCGATTGAAGACGTTATCTATGCGCAGATCCTCAGACCATGCTTCCAGTGGCATTTTGGCGACACCCAACGCTTCGGGAATGTTGGCGTGGGGCGGTGGGACAAAATTTCCACCCAGCGCCCCATTCCGTAGCCTCAAACGATAGAAAGATGTTCCCGCTCTCGCCGGTGCTTTGGGGCTGAGATAGATCACACCCGCATACCGGCAAAGCTTTCGGGAATCCGTGTGGGGCCTGGGGCCGGATTCCTTTTCACCCACCAGCTGGATCCAATTGTGGTTCAGCATGGCACCCTCGGGCGTATGCTCCTGCCACAGTTTTTTCGCAACGGTTTTCTCTTTCACCCAAGCTTCCACCCGAGCTAATTCTTCTGGCAGCAGGCCTTCTGGAGCCCGCATCCCCGGCCAGAATTCCTGACGATGGGGAAAGCCGTAGGTCCAGTCCTCCCGGGCGAAGCAGCGCTCGGAAACCTCTTTCGCATTGGGCAGGAAAGCGTCCTCAATCCAGTAGTCACGGCCTTCCTGCGGCTTACGGTAGGGCAGCGTCATGGCAGGCCCCTGCGCTGGGTTTCGTTGAAGCATGCTCGCTGGATCCTCGCTGGATTATTAACTCTCGACTCTCGACTCAAATTCCGTCAACGATACGCCGGAATCCCGGTGACTTCCTGCCCGATCACCAGCATGTGCATGTCGTGGGTCCCTTCATAGGTGTAGACGCTTTCCAGGTTCGCCATGTGGCGCATGATGGGATATTCATCAAGGATGCCGTTGGCGCCAAGGATAGTACGGGCCTTGCGGCAGATTTCCATCGCGGCGTTCACGTTGTTCATCTTGGCCATGCTGACCTGGGCAGGGGTATAGCGTTTGGCGTCCTTCAGCCGGCCGAGTTGTAGCACCAGGAACTGGCCCTTGGTAAGCTCCGTCACCATCCAGGCGAGTTTTTCCTGCTGGAGCTGGAAACTCGCGATGGGCCGGTCGAACTGGATGCGGTGCTGGGCGTAGTCCAGGGCGCACTGGTAGCATGCGTCCGCGGCTCCCAAGGCGCCCCAGGCGATGCCGAACCGCGCCTGGGTCAAGCAACCGAGCGGCCCCTTCAAGCCCTTCACATGCGGCAACAGGGATTTCTCTTCGTCCACGATGACATCTTCCAGTACCAACTCCGATGTTGTGGAAGCGCGCAGGGACCACTTGCCTTTCATTTCCGGCGCGCTGAAACCCGGCATTCCCTTTTCCACCAGGAAGCCCCGGATGCCGTCTTCGGTTTGCGCCCACACCACCGCGACGTCCGCGATGGAGCCATTGGTGATCCACATCTTGGTGCCATTGATGCGCCACTTGCCGCCAGGCTCGCGCACCGCCTTGGTGAGCATCCCCCCGGGATTGGATCCGAAGTCTGGTTCGGTCAGGCCGAAGCAGCCGATCTTTTCACCCTTGGCCATCCGGGGGAGCCAGTACTGTTTTTGGGCCTCGCTGCCATAGGCGTAAATGGGCCACATCACAAGGCTGCCTTGCACGGAGGCAAAGGAACGAAGGCCTGAATCGCCACGTTCAAGTTCGTACATCAGCAGGCCATAGGCCACGCTGGAAAGGCCCGCGCAGCCATATTCCTCGGGTAATGTAGGGCCATAGAAACCCAGTTCGCCCATTTTGGTGATTAGGTGGGTCGGGAAGATCTGGTCCTGGGCGTGCTTCTCAATGATGGGCAGTACTTCGCCGTTGACGAAGTCACGGGCCGTTTCACGAACCATGCGCTCTTCGTCCGTCAGCAGACCCTGAAAGCCCATGTAATCGGTCATGTGGGTGAAGGTGGCATAGGCGCCGGCCATGGAAACTCCTGTGCCCTGAAGCCTCGGGCAGAAAATTGGGGAAAGGGCACTACAACCGCGCCCCCCGGGCTAGAACTCGAGTTCATGCCCAACCTTGGAGTTTACAGCCATGGCACCGGATGCCGAAGCGCGAAGAGGCGGAAACAGGCTGTAAGCTATCAGCAAATTTCGATGCGCCTTCGGCTCGGTCAAGTTTAAGCTCATGGCTCATCGCTCATAGATCATAGATCATAGCCTTTCTCAGCCCTCGGCGAGTTTTGGCGGGAATGGCAGTTCGGCTTGCTTTGGGTCTTGAATCAAGGTCTTGGACTCCGAAGCGGGTTTTTCGTAGCAGTGGCGGCAGCGCGCCTCATACGCTTCGGCGGCGCCTACCAACACTTGCCCGCCACTGCGGAGGGTGCGCTGGCTGCGGCTGGCCACGGCTCCACAAACCACGCAGATGGCCTGGAGCTTCGAGACGAACTCAGCCTTGGCCAGAAAGATCGGCATGATCCCAAAAGGTTGGGCCGCGAAATCCTGATCCAGCCCCGCGATGATGACCCGCACACCGCGATCGGCCAATTCTTCGGCTAAATCCACCGCGCCTTCATCCAGGAATTGGGCTTCATCCAAGGCAACCACTTGGACCGTTGGATCCAGCAGGTCACGAATCTCACGAGAATGGCGGATGGGGATGGCATCCAATTTCTGCTGGCTATGGCTGGCCACGGCGAACACGTCATAGCGGTCATCCAGAGCCGGCTTGAAGACTTGGACGTTCTGCCGTGCGATGAGGGCCCGTTTCACACGGCGGATCAGCTCTTCGGACTTACCGCTGAACATGGGCCCACAGATGATCTCGATGGAGCCATTGCGTTGGTGAACATACATTTTAGGGCCTGGAACGAAATAAGGATGCCATTTGCGAGGAGCGCCGGGCGAGCAAGGCAGATATCAGTTTGTCTTGCGTATCGGCGAAGCCGATACCAAGAAGGCGACCGACCGAAGGCATATCACTGATACGACGAGGGCGGTCAACGCAGCCATGCGCTGCCCGCCGCCCACGCCCAGGGACCCGTGTCCGCGGCTTTGCCGCAGGAGAAGGGCGCATGGGGGCTGGTCCCGCGGCGTCAAAGCCCTTGTGCGTATTCACGCTACGCCCCGCGGGCCTTTCCTTGCGGGTGCATCGCGGCTGGGGGCCAACAAATGACATCTTAATTCCCTTCCAGGCCCTTACTATTTGCCCTTGGCGGTCAATGGATTGGCGGACTTGGCTGGTACTGCCTTGGGTTCGGCGGTAGCTGGGGCTTCGGTCTCGACTGGGATGGCTTTCGGATAGGGTGAGAAAAGCGGGTCGGGATATTTGGTCAAGTCTATGACGGGGTTGGTGGAGTCTTGTAGGGGGCGACCCAGGGACTTGGCGAGAGCCAAACCTCCGTCCACAGGGGAAGCCATTCGCAGAGCCCAGGCCTGACGAATGCGCGTGACCACATCCGGCGTATCTCGAAGATCGGCGGGCTGCAAGCTGGCGAGGCCTTGATTCAGTGAGCTGCGGCTCTTGGGCACATAGGCGAGCAGTGGGAAAAGAATGAGCACAGCCACCCAAGGCCAGAAAACCTTGGAAGGACCTTCGGGTTCATCGGTCTGCCCAAGCTCGGGTTCGTTGTCGGTGGTCCAGGGCCGTGAGGGCCGGTTCACATCGGTCCGGATGGGCTCCAGCAGACCTTGTTCCAACAGGTCCGCGATGGTTTTGCAGGTGTCCAATTCCTCGTAGCGGCTTACCAATAGCACATCTTGAACGCTTTGGGATTGCTCGAAATAGGTAAGAACGGTCTCCTGTTCGTGCGTTAACCCTGAACTCCCCTGGGAGTTGCCCCCGCCTTGGCCTTCCAAGATCGTGGAGAGTTCACGATCAATGTCCAGTTTTATCCCGCTTCCTTTTACCGTCTTCGCCAACGGGGTGACGAGATCCGGTAGGCGCTTTTGCACCTCAGGCCATTCATCCTGGATGCGGGCCGCTTCCATGAGGACCGTATCCACGGGGATCGGGGGGAAATGTTCGCGATCCAGATCCAGGGGCAGCATCGAATCGAATCGATAGTCGCCTTCCTTCCAGCGGAAGGTGCGATAGATGATGGCCATGGCTTGATTGAAAAGGGCGTCCTGCAAATCCTGGGGAGTGACTTTACCGCTCTCCAGCAATAACGTGCCCATGAGTTTCAGGGTCTGGCGTTGCAGTTGCACGATCTGCATGAGTTCTTCGCCACTGAGCCTGCCCAACCGCACCAGCATGGTGCCCACGCGGTCCTCAAGCCGGACCTGATTGGAATCACAACCGACAATTTCGCCCAGATCGAAGAAAACCTTCACGAATTCTTGTCCACGGGAGAGCACCAAAGTGCCACTTTTGCCCTGGATCTTGATCATGTTGAACAGGGAGAAAAGATCGAAATCCCTTAGCGAGCCTTCGAGTGCCATTTTGGAAGTCCTTTCAGCGAAAGCCCCTAAGTCTTCCGGGGGAGGAGCTTGATCCAGGAACGCAGGAACAGGATAAGCAGCAGCAGGCCACCCACGGGGAGCCATGTGCTTACGGGATCCGGCAGAATCTCACCGGGATAACGCACGGTCTGGCCCGCGGAAAGAGTCAAACCAAAAGCAAAGCAAAAGAAAAGCAGTTCAAGAAAACCTTCGCGGGTTTCACCAATGAAAGCCTGGTCAGCCCCCGGTAAAAGTACGATCAAAGCTCTGTGGATACGGCGCTGCGAGATCTGAAATTCGGCGACCTCGTCCAGTTTTCGCTTCCGGCTTTCCGCATGAAGGCCATCCTTCAGAGTGAACAGGTGATGGCACTTGGAACACACTTGAGCGTCGTCGCTATCAGTGGTCCGGAAGGGTTCTCCACAGCGGGTGCATTGACTCGCATGAGCCTGCTGAATGCTCTGCCGGAGCCTGAGCAGGAACAACACCACAGCAATGATGGGCAGGATGAAATTCAGGGCGACACCCTTATCCTTGATGTGTTCGGTCCATTGGGTCGGGGTCGGCGAATTGTAGGCATCCATCAAAGCCTGGATTCGCACCTGGGTATCTGGCAAAGGTGAAGCGAAAGTCCGCTGATCCTTTTTGGACTGATTCACCGTCTCCAGCCTCTCATACGCCAAGGCATCCACCTGCCTGGCCTCATCCTGCTTACCGATGCCCAGAACGGTATCCAGATGTTCGAATGCCAGCACGCTTTGATTCACCAGGATTTCGATGCTTTTGGGATTGAGTTTGAAGGCATTGTCAAATTCTTTTGAGGCCTCTTCATGCTTGTTTTGTTGATAGAGCGAGACGCCCAGATTATTGAGCACTTCGGCCTGATCGGGGTGATTCGCCAGCTTGCCACGGAAGGTCGTCTCGGCGGCGACCCAGTCCTGTCGCTGGAGCTGCTGCCAGCCCTTCAGGAATTCGCGGTCCTGTTCAGGGAGGAATCTCAGGACCTGGGCATCCGCCATTCGCACTTGCGGTTGCAATTGGAGCGCCACGATGCTGGGAGGAGGCTCATGGGAGGCCTGCGGTTCAAAGACGGCCAGGATCGGATGCACCAGTTGGAGCACCAGAATGAAGATCACCGCTTTGACTTCCTTTCCGTTCAAAAAAGGCGCCAGCAGCCAAAGCCAGAACATGGCCATGATGCTGGGATCCAGGCCCGCGACCACGGGTATGGTGATGACGAGCCCCCCGAGCAGCGCCAATACCAGAGGGCTGATGCTTCGACGGAGATGCCCTTCCTCCCAAAGGTGGCGGAAGACTCGGCGATACCGCATCGTAAGGCAAAGTGTCCAGGTCCAAAGAAGCATGGCCGCCATGACCCTCAACCAGCCCGCGTGGTGAACGATCCAAAGCCAGCGGTTGGTGGGGTGCATCATCCGCAACTGGTTGAGCTTGATGACATCAGGGAGGCTCCAGATGTAGCCGCGGAGGCCCTGTTGTCGCATGAGAGCGATCCTGGTTCCCAGGAGTGAAGGATGACCAGGTGTCCACCGCTCCACGGTCTGAATGACCTGCAGCCCGAGATCGGGATTGCCTTTCTTGCCCAATTCACGAGCCCAAAGGGCCATGGCGTCCACCAGGGGCATCACATCAATGGTGGCGTAGCCACGCCTCAACAACTCCACTTCCTGCACCGCCACCTGGATGGCCTGAGGATCACCACTTTCGAAAGCTTTTTTAAGTCGCTTGGCCCTGTGGCTCAGCGCAATGGCGGGAATGAGTTCCGGGGCCGGGAGCGGTTGCGCAGCAGGAGTCGGGGGAGCGGCTACCACAGCGGACGCGGGGGGCGGTGTCGGCTTGGTGTCTGCCGGAGCCACTGCCCACAATGCCACCGACATCAGCATGCAACTCAACGCATTCAGAGCTCGGCTGGATCGCATGGGATTCCCTTAGTGAGGGCGGGTTGCTTGGGAGCTGTCGGTGGCAGGGGTCGGTTGGAGATCAAGAATTCGCATTCGAAGGTTATAAAGCATCTCATCTAGTTCACTTGCTTCCGTTGCCGTCAGATTACCCTGAACTTTTGCTTTCAGAACGCTCATCAGATCAACATAGAACCTTGCAACAATTGGATTGGCGGGGGGCTGCACCCGCATCTCCGGGTGCGGCACTCCCATGGCCATCAGAGCCTGTTCGGCCAGCAGATGAACCAATCTGGAAAAGGACGGTTCAGGAACCGATGCCTTCATTTAGGACCCCGGGATTTGCCAGAAGCCTACCACACACTGGCACCTACGGCCGAATTGGTCTGGGGGCTAGGAACCTTGGGCTATGGGCTGATGGCATCTAGCTGTTAGCTGGGTGCTCAGAACCCGCATCTTTGTGGCAACCATCACTTGTCCGCACCCTTGCCACGATGGGAGCATGTAGTACTTAGATTCGGGAGGATCCCAATGCGCAGACTTTTTCCTTTATTCATCACTTCTGTCGTTTGCCTGACATTGGCCGCCGACACCACTGGAGGCATAACCGGAAAAGTCCTCACCAAAGCTGGCCAGCCTATTCCCGATGCAGTCGTGACCCTCAAGCGGACGGATATCACCTATCTCAAAGAATTGAAGGCTGATGCCAAAGGCAAGTTCATCCAGGTCGGCATGGCACCTGTGGAATATGACGTGATGGTTCATGCGACGGGGTTCGTGGATTTCAAAGACCATTTCAAGATCCCTTTGGGCGATTTGATGAAGCGGGACTTCACCCTATTGACCCCAGATGAAGCCAGGGCCGCCACCCCTGCTGGCACGACCCTGGTCGCCGCCCCATTGGATCCTGGTGCCCAGCTAGAGGATACGGGCTACGCTGCTTTCAACGAAGCCACCGGCCTTTACAACGCCAAGGAGTGGAAAAAATCTGAGCCCTTTATTGAAAAGGCCTACAAATCTCTGAATGAATCTCTGGCAAAGACCAAGGACGATGCCGCGAAAGGTGAAATCCAGGAAAAACTCAAAACCGTTTCCCGCGTCTACGGTGTCGTGCTCTACGAAGTGGGCAAAGAGGACAAGGCTGCGGCAAAATTTGATCAAGCCAAACCCTTGCTGGAACAAGCCTATGAATCAAATCCAAAGGACATGCGGGTGATTGAAGCCCTGCTCGCCATGGCCAAAGAAAAAGGTGACAAGGCAGGGGTGGTTAAGTACCAGGGAGCCATTGACACGGTGGTGGGTCCAAGACCTGAAAATGCCTACAACGACGGCGTCGCGGCCTACAACGCCAACAAATTCAAGGACGCCAAGGAATTCATCCTGAAGGCCATCCAGATTGATCCTAAATTTGCAGACTCTTACTACATGCTGGGACTCATCGAGACGAATAACAACAATCTGAAACCCGCGAAGGAAGCCTTCAAGAAATGCCTGGAGCTGGCGCCCACGGGCAAACACGCCGCTGAGTGCAAGGAGTTCATCAAGGCGCTTTAAAAGCTTTGAGCTGTGAGCTTGATCTACGTGCCTTTGCTCATGGCTCATGGCTGTTGGCTGTGCGGGATTCAGTCCTTCAATTCTAACCTGATGGGGCAGTGGTCGCTGCCCATCACATCTGTGTGGATGCCCGCGTCCTTCACCCGCTGCAGCAGTGAATCGCTTACCAGAAAGAGATCAATCCGCCACCCGACATTCTTGGCGCGCGCGCCACCCCTAGCGGTCCACCAGGTATAAAGGCCTGGCACGCCAGGATTTCGCTGGCGAAGCACGTCCACCATTCCGACCTTGAGGTAGCCCTGGAACCCTTCCCGTTCTTCAGGCGTAAAGCCGGGATTCTTCACATTGTCCTTCGGCCGTGCCAGATCAATTTCCTCTGGCGCTACATTCATGTCGCCCGTAAGGATGATTTTTTCACCCTTCTTTTGCCGGGCCTTTAAGATGCCCGCCAGATCCGACGCAAACTTCTGCTTGAAGGGTAGGCGCACCAGCCCAGCTGAAGCATTGGGGAAGTAGCCAGCGATGAAGGTCAGATCCCCCAGAGTGCTGACGATGATGCGGCCTTCAGCATCTACTTCAGGCAGGCCAAGGCCCTTCGCATGGCTCCAGCCTGAACCCTTTCGAGTCAACGTGGCTGAGCCTGCATAGCCCTTCTTGGCTGTTGAGGGGAACCAGCTCACATCGAAACCTGCTTCGAGCTGCTTGCGTACTTCCAAATCGATCTCTTCCCATTCGCAACGGATTTCCTGCAGGCTGAGAACATCTGGATCAGCCTCTTCCAGCCACTCCATGAAGCCCTTCTTGAGCACGCTGCGGAAACCGTTGACGTTCCAGCTGATGAATTTCATGATTGCTCCGGATGCGAAGGATTAAGTGTTATAGATTTCCGTAGGCCACTGGCTCGAAGCCAATGACCGTGCCTCGTGGATGCACCAGGATAGGCCGTTTCAACAGGTTGTTGTCCTGGACAATCAATTCGATGGCTTCCGCCTTCGTGAGCCGGCGGTCCTGCAGTCCAAGCTCCTTGTACCTTGGGCTTCTGGCCCCCAGCATGGAGGTTGGATCCGCTGGCAGCAGAACCTCCAATTCTTGCGCATTCAGCGCCAGCTTGAAATAGTCGCGCACCACTACTTCGATGCCCAGTTCCGAGAGCTTCGCCTTGGCCTTGCGGCAAGTGGTGCAGGAGGATTTCATCCAGAGGACGGGTTTCATAGCGACTCCACGAAGCGTTCCCATAGGTGATCGGATTTGATGCGCCAATAGGCCATGAGCAGCACGACAGGAAGCCCCTTGAATTTCCCTTCGTACGTCAGGTTCACGCGTTCGCCGCTTCGCTGCACCACGTATCGGGACCATTCCTCCACCCCCACCACGGGTTCGTCCCTGTGCGCTATCTCAATCCGGTCGTCCTCGTCCACGACTAGTCGAGGCGCTACGCGCGTGTGGCGTGGATGCCAGGCGCCGTAGTGTTCGCCATCCAGCAATTTCTCTACCACCCGTTCGAAGGGCGCATCGGTATCGCGAACCAGCTCGAAAGACCAGACCGGAAGTTTCACTTCACAATGAATCCTGGTTTGGCATCTTCCGGCGGCGCAATGAGGTAGGGTTTGCTGGCGTTGTCGCTGGCGGCCAGCAGCATGCCGTGGCTCTCGATGCCCATGAGCGCCCGTGGTGCGAGATTCGCCACCACCACGACCTTCCTACCGATAAGCTCTTCCGGCGAATATCCGGCGGCGATGCCGCCCAGGATCGTGCGCTGCTCGAAGCCCAGATCCACGGTCATCTTGATCAGCTTCTTGCTCTTCGGAACGGCTTCAGCGCTGAGGATCTGCCCCACGCGCAGGTCGGTCTGCGCGAAAGTGTCGTAGTCAATGATCGGCCGCAGTTCGGGTACGTCCAAGGGTGATGCCTCAGTCGAGGATTCAGCAATGGGAGGCATCGGCACAACGGTATCTTCTATGGCTTTCATTTCCGCTTCCTTGTCAATGCGGTTGAAAAGTGGTTTTGGATCACCCACATTGAAACCTGCGGGTGCATCGTAAACGAAACCGCTCAAAGACTGTTCCACCACTTTCCCGGCGATTCCAAGGCTTTCCCAGAGCGATTGGGCCAGGGTTGGCATGACCGGCGTGATGAGCAACGCGGTGGCCCGAAGGGAGCGATAAAGCTGCGCCAGTACCGCGTCCAGCTTGGCATTGTTGATCTCATCTTTGGCCAGCCTCCAAGGTTCAGCTTTGACGATGTAGCCATCGAGCGCGCGTAAATGGATCCAGAGGCCATCGAGGGCTCCATGAAAATCGTCTGCTTTGGCCTTGGCGACGAATTGCGTTACGAGGCCCTTGCCCTGTGTATCCAGCTCGCGATCCAGAGCATCCTGAGCCGCGAAATCCGGGACCACGCCATCGCGGTATTTTTGAATCATCGTGATGCTGCGCGCCGCCAGATTTCCCAACCCGTTGGCCAAATCCGCATTCAATCGGTCCATGAATCCCTCTAATGAAAAACTGCGGTCGTGGCCCACCTGCATGTCGCGCATGAAATAAAAGCGCAGGGCATCGTTGCCAAATTTCAACAGCGTGTCGGGCCTGACCACATTGCCCCTGCTCTTGCTCATCTTATCGTCGCCCATGAGCCACCAGCCGTGAGCGAGGATCGTTTTCGGCAGCTCAAGACCCATGGCCATGAGGAAGGCCGGCCAATAGACCGCGTGGAAGCGGAGGATATCTTTCCCGACAATCTGTAGATCCGGTGGCCAGGCGCCTTCAGGCGCACCAGTCAGATAATTCAGCAGGGCATCGAACCATACATAGACAACATGCTGCTCATCCCCCGGCACCGGTATGCCCCAATTGATGGAGGTTCGGCTGATACTGAGGTCTTGCAGTCCACCTTCCACGAAGCGCTTCACTTCGTTGAAACGGAAATCCGGCTGCACGAAATCAGGATGCGCCGCAAAGTACTCCAGCAGGGGCGTTTCGTACCTGGAAAGGCGGAAGTTGTAGGTCTCCTCTTCCAGCTCCACCAGTTGATGGGCGAGGCCTTGGGCCTGCAGTTCCTTGGCTTGGATTTCTGTAACGAAGGCTTCGTCGCTGACGGAATAGAGCCCTTTATAGGTGGACTTATAGATGTCGCCGCTATCGAGCAATTGCTGAAAGCGTCCCTGCACGACCTTGCGGTGATCGTCATCGGTAGTGCGGATGAAACGGAAGTGGGTGATGTCCATCCGTTTCCACAGTTCGGTGTAATTGGCCACCACTTCATCCGCCAGGGCTTTGGGGGTGATGCCCCGCGCAGTCGCTGCCTTCTCCACCTTTTGCCCATGTTCGTCGGTGCCCGTGAGGAAGGCGACATCATCGCCCATCATCCGATGAAACCGCGCGCTGACATCCGCCAGCACGGTGGTGTAGGTGTGGCCGATGTGAGGCCGATCATTGACGTAGTAGATGGGCGTTGTGATGTAGAAAGGCTTGGCCACTGAATGACTCCGATCCTTCCAGTCTACCGGAGGCTTTCGGGCTTTGGGGCTGTGGGTCGTGGGCTATAGGCCTTCAGACAATGGCTATGAGCCATGAGCTGAAGATCAAGGGCCAAAGACGCCTCCACTTTGCTGATGGCTGATAGCTCAAAGCTGATTGATCATCCCTCAACCACTGTCACCTTGAGAATGCGGTCGTTGGCCTTGATGGCCTGCACCACGGCGATGTCAGCGGGGCCAATGGCTTTACCGAAAACCGTATGCACGCCATCCAGATGGCTGGGATTGCCACCATTGACGATGAAGAATTGGCTGCCGCCGGTATCTTTGCCCGCGTGGGCCATGGAGAGGGCTCCCAGCACGTGTTTGTGGGGATTGCCTGCGGTCTCGCATTTGATTTTGTAGCCGGGGCCACCGGTGCCGGGAATGCCGTTCGCGCCTTCGCGGGTATTTGGGCAGCCGCCTTGAATAACGAAATTCGGGATGACGCGGTGAAAGGCCAGACCATCGTAAAAGCCCGCGCTGATGAGCTTTTTGAAATTCGTCACGGTGCCCGGGGCATCGTTATCAAACAACTCGATGTTGATATCGCCTTTTGCGGTCTGCATCAGTACTCGGCTCATGATCACTCCTTTATGCAATCTCCCAGATTAAGCTGGAAGCTCGACGGAGGCAGCATGAATTCAATGTGGACAACCCTTCTGGTCCTTCCTGTCGTTACTTTCTTCGCTCCGCCACCGTTCCCGGGGCGTGAGAACAAGCTGGAAATTGGAGGGACACCCTACCTGTTCCGACCCGTGAAACTGATCCTCTCCACCCCCTCGGCTCAGATGAAAGGCAAGCGGATGTTCCGCCTCATCGGGCGGCTTGTACCCACCTCTGGCGACCCCATCAGCATGGAACTCACCGCATCAGAGGCAGGTTCAATCTACTTGCTCAAACTAGCTCGACCAAGGGGGGAAGCACAGGATGTATGGGCGGCCACCCTGAAAACCAAGGTGGAGATATTGGATTTGCAAGCCAAGGCTGGAGGAAGGCTGCATCTCAAGCTGACCGGTCCCCTGGTCGCGACTTTAGAAAACGGCGGCAGCAACACCAATTGGGAAGGAGAGATCCTGGCCCGCTTTGATGGGATTTCGGAATGATTTGAGCCACACTGGAGCTTGGAGATCGAACATGAAGCAATCCCAACGATTGGCATTCGCAGGTTTCGCGCTTTTGACCGTGCTCGGTTGCAACCGTCCCAAGGCGATTCATTCCGTGGCCAAGTCAGCACCAGTGAATGTTCCAGGTGGAACCTTGACCTTAGCTTTCACCCGAAAGGTTCAGGGTCCTCTTGAATTGAGCCTCGATGGGATTCGAATCCCTGTGAAACAAGGACCCAAAGGCGGGAAAACGTTGCTGGTCTCGGGTATCGCGGAAGGGCGCCATCGCTACTTTGTCGAAAGTAACCGGGATGCCTTTGGTCCGGATCAGGGCGAACTTGAAATGAGCGCCACCCAAGGCGTTTATTACGTCATTTTCGCTCAGCGCTTCGAAGCCGTTCTTTATGGCAAGAACACGCCCACGCCTCCCGCGGAAGGCCTTCCGGGTGTCAGCGCCATTTTGAAATGACCATCCAGGCAAAAACCCGCCTCCATGATCGCGTGTTGAGCGGCCATGGAACACTGATGGGGCAATGCCTGGAAGCCGGGCTCCCCGTGGCCTCCAGTTGCTCAGGGCGTGGCGCGTGCGCTAAGTGCGCCGTCTCGGTGCTGGACGGTCTCCAGGCCCTTTCCAGGCCCGGTACACACGAGTTATTGGTGTTGTCCCGGAATGGCTTCCCAGAACAAGTGAGACTCAGTTGCCAATGCCGCGTCATGAATAGCGCAGAAAAAATCCTGATCACCACGGGCTATTGGTGAGACGTCAAGCTTGGATCGTCGGCTTGGCAACTGCGCTGGTCGCGGCCTGGGCTGGCTTCACGACCTATAAAATCCGCGCCGTGGCGGCTGAGTTGGTGAATCCACCTTTCTATCGGCCAAAACCGCTTGAGGTGGTGGCCAAGACTTACGCGGACTTGGCCCAAGGTGATGGCTTTGATCCGGGGGGAAGCTGGAGTTCCCAAGAAGTGGACAATCTTCAACTCTGGACCTTGCGCCGAGCGAAGGCCTCCAAGGGCATCGTGTTGCTGCTGCATGGCTTTGGCGATGACCGCTGGGGCACGAGCCCAGCGCTGAAGTGGTTTCCTGATGAAGATGCGGCGATCTTTACGTACCGCCGACGGGATGACGCCATGCGCGGCGGTGGCCCCGTGCCGCCGGTGACGTTTGGCGCGCGGGAATCCGAGGAGGTGGTCCGCATAGTCCACCATCTGGAGACCCAAGGCTGGCGAAGGAAGCAGATCCTGCTCATGGGTCGCAGCCTGGGGGCTTCGGTTGGGCTCTTGGCTTTGACCCAGTTGGAAGCCGAAGGCCACGGACCCCTCGGCGGCATCATCTGGGAGGGCGCTCCGGCCAGCTCCCATAGCTTTGGCGAAGCCCTTGTCCGAGGTCCAAAGAACCGCTTATGGCATCCGTTGGTGGCGCCGCTCGCAGGGAAATACGGCAGTGCTCTCGCCGCTAGGCGCGGTGGTTACCACGTCCAAGATACCGATGTGCTGGCGCGCATAGGAGCCATGACTTTTCAATCGCCGGCCTTGTGCTTTCTGGCCACGGAGGATCGCCTGGCATCGCCCCAATCCCAACGGAAAATGGCGGATCATTTCAACACGGTTCGCCTGCTGGAAATCCCGACCTGGCACCTGAACTGCTCAGTGGTGTTGGGTCCGCACTATGCCAAGGCCATTCGAGCCTTCACGGATGATGTGCTTGATCCTGAAAGCTCAAGGCCTCAGGTGGTGGAGTAGCTTTTTCAGTCCGGGCTCTTGGACCAGCATGTGCGCCTCTGGCACCACAAAAAAAAGAGCCTCCAAGGAGGCTCTTCAGTAAAAACCGAATTGACGCTACTGATCGTTCATGATCTTGGCAACGAGTTTTGGCGACATGTTCTTGATGATCGGCTCGAAGACCTGGCTGACCATGGTCTGGTCGTACTGGATTTCGCCGCCGGTGCCGGCAACCTTGACACCCACATTGCTGACTTTGCTGTCGTCGCCAGCAGCGCCGATGATTTCACCTGTTTCCACATCAATCACCCGAGCGTCCAACCGACCCGAGAATTCGGCTTTGCCGATTTTCACATCGCCCGCGACCGCACCCAAAGCATGATTTCCGGTAAGACGGCCTACGCCCCAGCCGGTGAGCCCGCCGGTGCTGAAGCCGCTTTTCTTGAAGGCGAAGCGGGTGATCTTGCCGGTGATCATGTACTTCACGCCCAGGAGTTTGCCAAGTTTAACGGCAGTGGCGGGATCCACTTCGCCGCTCTGGCCAAATGATTGCTCGGTTCGGATCTTTTCCAGAGCTTCGCGATCCACAAGACGAATTTTCCCTGAGCCAGCTTCGGAGAGTTCAGTCACAAAGAGATCTTGAATGACGCTGGCCATGCGGGACTCGCTGTTGTGGTTGTCGCCGTACCAGGACCACCCTTCGTAGGCATTTTTGGCCACGGGGAATTCAAGAATGGCCACCCGCGGTCGCTTGGATTTTTCAACCTGAGCCTGAAGTGCCGGGCCGGGGAAAGCGAAGCCCAACAGGACAGCAGAAGCAATGAAGAAGTTCTGGAAGCGCATGGTGAAGGTCCTTTCAAAAAATGAGGTTACTTGGAATCATCATCAATGAGCTTGCTGCGGAGTTCCTTGCCTAGTTTGAAATACACGACACGCTTCGGTGGTACTTGAATGCTGTCACCACTGCGAGGGTTCCTGCCAATTCGCGCTCTGCGATCCCGCAAGCGGAAGCTGCCGAAGCCACGCAGTTCCACTCCATCTCCCGTGCGCAGCGCGCCCACGATGCTATCGAGAAAAACATTGACCAAAAGGTCAGCGTCCTTTTTCCCGAGATCCAATCGCTCCATCAGGTGCTTGGACAAATCGGCTTTGGTGAGGGTTTCCATCGAATCCATGGGATCTCCGGGTTTAAATAGGGGGTGACACCCATCATCACCTAGTCACGGCTCGGGTCAAGTGCATCTGTTCTCAAAAAAATAGGGGGACCAGGTCCCCCCCTATGGAAAACAGTAAAATGTCAGCTCATGATCCAGTCCAGCAGGAAGCGTGGACCTTCTCCAGACGCGCCCTGGGTGCGGAAATCCCGCTCTTTGCCTGACCAGCCGCCGCTCAGGTCCACATGGGCCCAGGAAGTGTGGTCCACGAACTCCGACAGGAAAAGACCCGCTGTGATGGAACCACCCCAGCGAATTCCGGTGATGTTTTTGAGATCAGCCAGAGAACTGCGCAGCAATTCCTTGTATTCCTCCACCAGGGGGAGCTGCCAAAGGTGCTCACCGGTGGCATTGCCACCATCGAGCAGGCGCTCCACCAGTTTCTGATCAGTGCCCATGATGGCATTGACGCCATCACCCATGGCGATGAGAGCCGCACCGGTGAGTGTCGCCAGATCCACGATGTGGTCAGATTTCATTTCCGAAGCCCAATGTAGGAGGTCTGCCAGCACCAGGCGCCCTTCCGCGTCGGTGTTCAACACTTCAATGGTCTTGCCACTGCGGCTGCGGAGCACATCACCTGGTTTGTAGGCGTTGCCACCGGTCATGTTCTCAGCCAAACCAATCAACCCTGTCACCTTGACCGGGGCTTCAAGTTGGGCACAGGCGACCAAAGTGGCCAGGACGATGGCGGCCCCGGTCATGTCGTCCTTCATGGTCTCCATGCTGGCCGCATCCTTGAGAGAAAGGCCTCCGGAATCAAAGCAGATGCCCTTACCCACCAGCACGATGTGCTTCTTGGCTTTCTCCTTGGGCGTGTAGTCCAGCTTCACCACCCGGGGCGGGCGGGCCGAACCCTTGCCAACGCCCAATACACAATTGAAATTGCCCTTCTCCAGCGCGGGAACGTCCAGCACTTCGCAATGGATCTTGTGATGCTTGGCCAGCTTGACTGCTTCCGCGGCAAAGCTTTCGGGATACATATCGCCAGCGGGTGTGTTGGCCAAGTCTCGAACGCGATGGCAAGCCTCAACGCCGGCCTCGATCTGGGCTTGGCGCCGACGAGCTTTGCGGGTGTCATCGCCATTGGTGAAGATCTCGATGCTCTTGAAGCGTTTGGCTTCGGTTTTGTCACCCTTGAAAGTCACCAGGTCGTAGTCTGCAAGCAGGATGCCTTCCAATACTGTCTCTTGCACCTCGTCGTGGCCCAGCACCGAGGTGGCGGGCGCCACCACGCCAACGGAGGCCCACTGCTTCTTGATGGCATGGCGACCGGCGGTCCCTACCGCTTTTCGGATTTTGTTAAGCGTTAGGGCCTCTTCTTCACCCAAACCAACCAAAAGCATCCACCGGCTGTCCTTCACGCCGTTGGGGTGATGGAGTGGCACCATTTCCATGAAATCGGCCTTGAAATCCCCTTCGTCCATGACTTGGCGCACCACCTTGCTGATGGCCAGGGGCAAGCGGTGGCGCTCGCGACCAGAGAACACGGGAACGATGAGGACATCACCGGCAAAATCTTTTCCGGGCTGAGAGCTGATATCAATCGTGGGCATTCGAGCCTCCTGGGACCTTCGAGGCTATCCTCAACCATCGGCTCCAGAAAGTGGTTTTTTTAGCCGTTAGTTCATTCATGAACTCTAAGGCAGGTCAAGATGAAGCATGGCCCTTGCCAATCGCCTTCATCCGTCTCATCGGCGGCCCATTTCCCTGCCCCGCCCATGGCCCGCCTGTGCCCAGGAATTACTGCGACAGGGGGCCTCCTGGCTTCGCGGGAACAGCTGGGAGGGTGATCTGGTGGCACTGCCAGGTGGCCCGCTTTTGGAAAGTCGTTGGGATGGACAGCGTTGGATCACCCTGCTGGATGGCCGCGAACTAGCCGGCCAGCCCTTCGACATCCTCGAACGCGTCACGACAGCGGACCACCCTTGGATCGGCGCGCTTTCCTACGAACTGGCCTGCAGCGAAGCAGGACTCTCACATCAGGAACCTGGGGCCGGTGCCTTGGGCCTGTCCTGGCGCGGCGTGACGCGCGCCCTTCAGGTCGAAGGCGAACTAGCCGAACTCTGGAGTTGGGGCGAAGCCCACGTGGACGACCTCGAGGGGCGGTTGGCCCAGGCTTGTGCCTTGGCCAGGCCTCAGCTGGGTACCCTCACCCCCAGGTGGAGTGAAACCGCCCATCGTGAGGCCGTGGAAACCATCCGAGCTCGTATCCTCGATGGTGATTTTTATGTGGCGAATTTGTGCGTTCCGTTTGATGGCGCCTGGGCCGGGGACTCTGCAACATTGGCCTTTTCCTGCTTCCGCCGCGCTAACCCGCCCTACGGCGCGTTTCTACCTTTGAGTGATCTCACACTACTGAGTCTCAGCATGGAACGGGTGCTCGGCAAGTCTGGAACCACACTCATCTCCGAACCCATCAAAGGCAGCACACCTCTCACGGGCGATGCCATCGTGGATAAAATTTCCGGTGAAGCCCTGCGTTTAGATATAAAGGAGATCTCAGAGCACACCATGATCGTGGATCTGGTGCGCAACGACCTTGGCAGGGTCGCGAAGTTCGGCTCAGTGCGGGTTTCAGAGCTTATGACCCTTCACACGTATCCCACTGTCCAACATCTCGTAAGCCGCGTGGAGGCAGAGGCCCGGCCCGACGCGGGACTCGCCGATCTGCTTCGTTCCATGCTGCCTGGAGGCAGCGTCACCGGCGCTCCTAAACAAGCGGCCTGCAAACATCTTGCTGACGTTGAGGCCGCTCCCCGAGGCTTCTATTGCGGTGCCATCGGCTGGATCCATCATGACGATTTCGAGCTGTCCTTGCCCATTCGCACCGCCCAGATCTTCGAGGACCATCTGACCTATTGGGCCGGGGGCGGCATCACGCTGCGCAGCGAAGCCGCCAAAGAGTGGGGTGAACTGCATTTGAAGACGCAGGTGATGAAGCAGCCAAGAGCCATGAGCTAATGGCAATAAGCCAACAACCATGAGCACAGATCTAAGCTTGCAGCCCGCGGCGGACTGGCCCCAGTTCACAGCCTGTTCATCAGGCCGCCGAGGCTTCCTTGATGATTTCCTCGAAGCGCTCGAACAAGTGCGCCCGGGGGCCCTTGGGTACCTTTTTCAATTTCATGCCCGCCTGCTCTGGCGTGCGGCCACCCTTCTTCTGATTGCAAAGGAGGCAGCAGGCCACGAGATTCTGCCAGGTGGTCTGGCCGCCTTGGCAAAGGGGAAGCACGTGATCCACCGTGGTGGCTTTGTGGGAGCAACTTTCATACATGCAGATGTGGTGGTCCCTTTTCATGACCCGGCGCTCCAGACGACCCATGAGCAGCTTGGATTCCGCGCAAGCCGAAGCTTGAGGGAAGATCACCAGTGCGAAGGCACTCATGAACTCAAGATTCCGCTCAAAGGTGGCTGGCATCAGCACAAAGGCCCGGCCCCCGGCCACGGCGCGGATGGCTTTGCGCCGAGTCATTTCCTGCATGGGGACATAGTTCTGGTCCACGGCGATCACGTCGCCCGCCCAAAATCGTTCCCTGCGGATTGACATCTTGGTTTCCAGAATGAATGAAGCGGTTAGGCCATTCTGGGATCATTTTCGCCTAAAGCCCTTAGTTTTTAACGAAAGAATTTCAAATATCAAGGTTCAGGCTTCGTCATCCGCAGTGCCGAGCGCCTCCTGAGCCTCGGCTTCCGGCAGAGCCTCCACCTTCGTGAGCTTTCCTGAGAGCAGGCGACTCCGGGTGCTCACATCCCCAAGTTTGGTCTTGGCTTCGTCAAGTTTTTTATCCAGGGCTTCGAGCGCCAGACCGAACTTGCCGAACTCAGTCTTGATGGCCCCCAGAGTGCGCCAAACCTCACCACTTTGCTTGGTGATCGCCATGGTCTTGAAACCCACTTGAAGACTGTTGAGAAAGGCCGTCAGCGTCGTCGGTCCGACAATGGTCACCTTGCATTCCCGTTGAAGTTTTTCCAGGAGTCCGGGCCGGCGCAGCGCTTCGGCATACAGGCCCTCGAAAGGCAGAAAGAGCAAGGCAAAATCGGTGGTATCCGGTGGCGATACGTACTTATCGCGGATATCGCGAGCCTGCCCCAGCAAGCGGTTTTCCAGGGCGCGGGCCGAAACCTCAACACTGGCCAGATCCCCGAGCTCGTAGGCTTCCATCAGCCGCTGGTAGTCCTCGATGGGGAACTTAGCATCTATGGGCAGCCAAACCGTCTTGCCCTCCTCGGGTCCAGGCAACTTCACGGCGTATTCCACGATCTCGTTGGAGCGCGGACGTACCTTTACGTTGGATGCATATTGTGAAGGCGCCAGAAATTGTTCCAACAGCGCGCCGAGTTGCGCCTCCCCCAAAACACCGCGGGTCTTCACATTGGTAAGCGCGCGTTTGAGACCACCCACATCACTGGCGAGGGTCTGCATGGCGCCGAGCCCGAGTTGCACCTGCTCAAGCCGTTCAGAAACCAGCTTGAAGCTTTCACCCAGTCGCTTTTCCAGTGTGTCGTGGAGCTTCTCGTCCACGGTCTGTCGCATTTGTTCCAGTTTGGCGTCGTTGCTTTTCTGGATACCGTCCAGACGTGCCTGCACCTGATCCTGGACCTGCTTCAGTTGTGCGCTTTGTTCCATGCGCGCGTCGCGGAGCGCCTGCTGAATCGCGCCGCTGATCAGCTCAAACCTCTGACTGAGGTGTTCCGATTGTTGGGCCAGGGCGGTCCCCCGGCCAATGGCCGCCTCGCTGCTGAGTTGGGCCAGGCCCGCCTGAATTTGGGCGAAACCCTGCTGGAAAGGCAGCAGTTGGGCGGCCAGGTCAGATTGGATGTCCCGGCGTTGCTGCGCGATCTCCTCATCCAAATGGCGGTGCAAGGATTCCACCTGGCGACCTTCTTCAGGTCTCGTGCGTAAGACGGCCCACACAGCAGTCAGGGCCGCGAGGAAGACAAGGATGGCGAACAGAGTGGTGAGGTTCATGGTTCCATCATGACCGCTGGCAAACGTCAGGCATTGTCCATAGGGCCTGCCGTCCCTCGCCCTGGGTCTCCAGGCTCAAGGCCGCCACCCATTCCGTGGGCCATGGGCCTTTGCTCCCGGCCCATTCCACCAACAGAAAATCACCGCTGGTGACCTGCTCTTCCAGCCCCAATGACCAGGCGCCGGTTTCCCCCAGGCGGTAAAGATCAAGGTGGAATACTTTTCCGCGCGGCGTTTCGTAGCGATGCAAGACTGCGTAGGTAGGCGAGGCCACATCATCGGCGTTGCCTCCCAGCCCCGCCACGAAACCGCGGGCCCAGGTGGTCTTGCCTGCGCCGAGTTCCCCTCGCAGCAGCCAAGTCCCACCCTTTGGCGTGAGCTTCGCCAGTTCCTCACCCAGCTTTTCCGTGGCGTAATCGTCGCTCAGAACCCGTGTCTTCATGCGGGCCGTCCAGCGTACAGATCCCGCAGGAGGCTCGGCAGTTCTGCCGCCAGATCACGGGGCAGCAATGGCCCTGGACCCAGCCGGTCGGCGCATCTGCCATGAAGCCAGGTGGCATTGATGGCAGCGGCGCGGGGACTGAGATCCTGGGCCCGAAGGCCAGCCACCATGCCGGCGAGAAAATCACCGGTGCCACCGGTGGCGAGACCCCAGTGACCGCTGTCGTTGATATAGAGATAGCCGCCCTCGGCGGTGATGCTTTGGGCCCCTTTCAGCACCAGCACCCCAGGCCCTTTTGCCACCGCCCAGGACTGATTCAGCCGCGCCCGGGTGGTCTCGGCTTTGGGAAGGCGGAAGAGGCGGGAAAATTCACCGGGGTGGGGTGTGAGGATGGTATTGGGTCGAGCCATCCACATGGTTCCTTCGCCATCCTTCAGCGCCGAGGCGTCCAGCACCAGCGGACCTTTCCACTCGGGAATATCGGTGACTCCACCAGGTCCTACCAGCAGCACATCGGTGCCTTCTGGAAGCACGCCATCCCAGGTTCGTACCATGGCCTCGGGCACCTGGCAGGCGATTTCCGCGCGCACCTCCGCATCCGTAAGCACCGTCACCAGGCCTGCTCCCACCCGCAACGCGCCTAGGGCTGACAACACTGCAGCGCCGCTCATGCCAAGGCTTCCCGCCCGAATAACCACATGGCCCTTGTCCCGTTTGTGGGCGTTCCAGGAATGGGTTCCCGGCTGGATCTTATCCACCAGCCAATGGCGCGGAACGATTCCTGCCAAGCCAGGCGCCGGGTTGTAGTAGATGATCCCGAGATCCACCACGGTAATTTCGCCACAGGCCGCCCGTGCGGGCATCAAGGCATGGCAAAGCTTCCGGTAGCCGAAGCAGGCCGTGCGCGTGGCGTAGCTTTCCATGCAGTCCGGCGCGTCGGGCCGCAGGCCCGAGGGTTGGTCCAGAGCCAGAATCTCACAAAGGCCTTTGCGATAATTCCATAGGTCGGCCCAGGCCTTGCCCACGCCCGAGAGCGAACGATTGGCGCTTAGCCCAAACATGCCATCCACGAACCAGGCGGATTCATGCAAGGCCGGTTCCGTCAACGGATCCTCCGTGAAACCGACTTCCCCGCCCGCCGCCAGCCATTGCTGGTGCTGGATCTCCGCATCTCCACCCCAGGTGGGTTCCGGCGACAGCGCCCACACCCGCACATCCTGCCATCGCGCCATCAACAGCCTCGCCACCGCCAGCGCATCGCCACCATTGTTGCCTGGACCCGCCACCACATCCACGCGCACGCCTTCAGGAATAAGGGCTACCGCGCCTTTTGCTGAGATCTCCTGAAGCTCCAGTGATGACACCCGCCCCGACTCAATGGCCAGGCGTTCCAGGGTGCGCATTTCCTCGGCGCTCAAGATCGGGATCATGGAGAGAGTTTAGGGTCCGTTACGAAATAATCAGCGATTTTCTGATTATTTTGTTACGGACCCTGTCATGAAAGCCATTCCGAAAAGCTGAAATAGGAGTTTTTAGGAAAACGCCGGAATGGGTGTGAGCTGGACCATCAGGCCGAGTTTTTCGAGGTCGCGGATGTGTCTCTGGATGCTGCGGTGGCGGGACCTGGAGGA
>JANYBM010000155.1 GCA_025361125.1 Holophagaceae bacterium
CCATCACCACATAGGTTGTTTCGCCCTGGGTGGTGAAATCGTGAATGCCCGTGATGTTCGGGTGGTTCAGCGCCGCGACGGCCTTGGCTTCGCGCTCGAAACGCGCTAGGGAGTCGGGATGTTTCGCGAGATGTTCCGGCAAAACTTTGATGGCCACCAGGCGATCGAGCCGTGTGTCCTTGGCCTTCCACACTTCACCCATACCACCCGCGCCGAGGGGCGACAGAATTTCATAGGGGCCAAGTTTGGTTCCAGATTCTAGGGTCATGGGAGCTAGGTTTCATCATAGGGTCAGGAGTGGGCAACACCATGGAAATTTATGATGCAACGCTCGGCCTAGTGGCCTTCTTGGGTTCTGGTGCAACACCAGTCGAGCGACCGACTGATTCGCGCTCTCAGAGATGCATGGTCCTTTTGATGAATCCGGCCAAGTCGTTTTTCATCTGTTTCAGCTCGGGCTCGTGAAGATACATCATGTGGCCAGACTCGAAGTATTTCTGTTCGACATGATCCCGGTAGGCAGGCGGCAGGTTCAGATGGTCCAGGGTGTATTCCGTGGCGAGGAAAGGCGTAGCTAGATCCGTCAGGCCGTTGAGCACCAGTACCCGCAGATGCGGATTCGTGAGCAGGGCGTGGGTCAGGTCCGGCGTGGTGTTCACCATCGGCTGGGTCATTTTGCCGACCTTGTGTTTGAAGTCCCAGGACTCGCCGATCTCCCAGTTAGCCACATGGTAGTCCTTGCCGTCGCCGAACTTGAGATCCTTATGCAGGTAATCCATGAAGGCTGCTGTGAAGGTGCCCCCCACGGCGCTGCCGTGAGGATCCCAAGGCGCGCTTTCAGATTGCGGGGTTTGGTTGGGCCCGGTGTAGCGCGCATCAATGCGGCCCACAGTGAGGCCCTTGGAACGCAGCAGTTCCTGTCGGAAGGCGTTGGGATTCACCCGCAGCCGCGCGGACTTGATGTAGTCCGCCGAGAGCCCCGTGAAGGCGTGCATTTTCTGGGCGATGGCATCCAGTTCCGAATCTGGAAGACGATCTCCTTTCAACAAGGCGGATTGGAAAGGACCCATCGCGAAGGCGCGCGATTCCACCAGCAGCGCGTTCAGATTGTCAGGCTCTGCAGGCAGCGCGTGATGATAGGCCGCTACCGCGGTGAAGGTCGGCAGAAAGAACACGTAGGGTCTTTCGTTTCCCGGCCAGTCGAAAATGGACTCCAGATCCATGGCTACGGAGACCAGGATCACGCCATTGAACGCCAGGCCCAGTTTGGATTGCGTGTAGTCGGCGATGGCAGCCCCCCGCGTGGTGCCATAACTTTCACCCAGCAGGTATTTCGGTGAGTTCCAGCGGCCTGCTTCGCCGGTGAATTGCGCGATGAATCGGGACACGGATTCGATGTCGGGATCCACGCTCCAGAAATCCTTGTCTTTGGCCTTACCCACTGCGGCACTGAAGCCCGTTCCCACAGGATCAATCATCACGAGATCAGAGGTGTCCAGCAAACTGTCTTCGTTTTCCACCAGGTGATAGGGGGCGGGCAGTGCGAATTCAGCGTTCGGAACGACCACGCGTTTGGGTCCGAGGACGCCCAGGTGCAACCAGATGGACGAGGAACCCGGCCCACCGTTGAAGGCGAAGGTGATGGGCCGGGAGGCCTCATCTGCGCCATCTTTCATGTAGGCGGTGTAACCCATCCGCGCCCAAGGTTCGCCTTTGGAATCACGTAAAATAAAGGTCCCCGCTGTGGCCGTGTAGGCTAGCTGCCCACCGCCCGTGCGAAGGCTGTGATGGGTGATGGAGCGCTCGGCTTTCGGCTCGGCATCTGTTTTTAAAGCTTCGGTCGTCGTGGCCTTGACGGGCTCTTGGGCTGATGCAGCCGGAGAAACCAGGAGCAAGGTAGGGACCAAGAACGACAGAATGCGATGCAAGGGAGCTCCTTTGATGTTGAGAGGGCTGTTCGTTTTCAATGCTTGGTGTATTGGCTGATTACGCCTTCGATGGCTTGTCTGCAGGCAGCGCAGAAACCCACCTCGTCCCGGGTGAACATGATGCAATCCTCCTGGCTGCGGAAGTAGCCCGTGGCTTCGTAATTGGCACCCTCGAAAGCACCCACCATGCCGCTGCTGGTATCGGTCCCAAGGAGCTTGGTTTCGTGCTCGCGCTCTCGGCGGAAAAGAGCTTCCATTACATTTTCAGGTTTTTTCGCGGCGCGGATGGCGCGGCGCTCCGCTTGGATGCCATGACTGTATTGTTCAAATTCAGCCTTCTTCCAGGGCGTGGGAAGCGCAGTGCCGGGGCTTGCCAACGCCAGCCATTTGGGATGCTTGGGATCCGCGGTGACATTGGGTTCCCAAGGCTCAATCCTTGGTTTTCCTGCCTCCAGCACCGCGTCACTGGTGTAGTACTCATCGGCCAGCCCCGCCAGATGGTGGCCGAATTCATGCACGAAAATATAAGGTGAGAAAGCGTTGTCGCTAGCGACGGTTCCGTAGAGCTGGTGGATGCCGCCGCCACCGTAGGTGCGGCCGTTCACCAGAATCTCCACGAAGTCATAGGGGGCCTGGGACGCGAAATCGCGGAAGGCGCGATTATCGAAGGTCAGGATATAGCGCTCTGCACCGAACGCATCGTAGGCGGAGCCAATGGGATTGCGCATGTGGATGCCTGTGCTGGGTCGCGAGATACCGCTTTCCTTGGCGGGTGGGCAGAGGCCCCACACATTGAAATCGGCCTTGTGTTCCTTATAGGGCGATACATCGAAAAGTAGGGCCGCTAATCGCTTTGCGTCCTTGATGAACTTAGGCCGTTCGGCGGCAGTGTAGCCATCTCCGAGGATCAACAGATCCACCTTCGATGAAGGCTCGCCGTTCATTAATATCTCCACCCGTTCACCGGCGCTAGTGGGAGTGGAGCTATCCACATCCTGGGCATCGGGATCAATATTGAATGTCCAGACTTCCTTCCAGCCGTTGTCCTCAGCGCGGCGGAACAGCTGGATGTCCGCGGGGGCATCGGGTTTGGGGAAGCGGAAGGATTCTGAAAAAGCGCGGCTCCGTTTCGCGGCTTCAGGGGTGTCCTGCCATTCACCAAAGATGCTCGCGAAGCCACGGGAATAGAGCAGGTTTTTCGTCTTGGCGTCCCGCACTTCGAACTTGAACTTCCCCAGATTGGAAGCATCCACAGGCTGGGCTGGACTTCCAGGCCAGGGCAGGGGTTCCAGCACCACACGGTCCAACCCAAAGGATTCAGCAGTGGCAGTGCCCTGATGTACGTAATCCACCCGCAGGGTGCGGGCTGGTTGGGTCGCCATCAAGAATGGCGCCGCCAGGATAACAAGCGCACGGGTGAAGAGATACATGGGACCTCCAGTGGTGGGGCAGTTTCTCATGGTGGCCGCAAATGAAAATGGGAAAATCGGAGAAGCCGCTGCTAGCATAGTCGGTGTTATCACACCCATGAGCCGCCTCCTCCTTTATCTCCCTGGTCAGACCCCGCGCATGTTGGGGCCAGAGCCACTTTCCTGGCGAATCGGCAGGTCCGCACAAAACGAAGTTGTCATCGAGGATCCCAGTTTGTCCCGGCATCATGCCCGGCTGGAATTTCAGGATGGCAAACTCCTGGTTGAGGATTTGGGCTCCTTGAACGGAACCATGGTGAACGGGGAGCGGCTTCAGGGTGTCCACCTCTTGAAAGCTGGCGATCAGCTGGTTCTGGGCACCGTGTTGCTGACCTTGGGAGAAGAACCCACGAGCACCACCATGATGTCCGCGGTGCAAATCGAGAAGTCTCCCAAGGAAGAGCTCTCCAGCGGCACCATGGTGTTCCGGGCCGCAGAGCTGCGGAGTGGTTCCTATGGGACAGTGCACCCGGAGAACCAGGCCAAACGTTGGCTCGATGCCCTGGCGATGGTAAGCGACCTCACCCTGGAATTGGTTCAGGATGTGGCGACTGAAATCCTGTTGGATCACTTGATGGAGAGGCTCTTCCAATTCTTCGAGCCAGACCGCAGCGTAGTGATGCTGAAGGATTTGACCGGCGAATTGCAGCCTGTTGTCGTTCGCACCAACGAATTCCTCCAGGGCAAACCCATCAAGCTGAGCCAGACCTTGGTGGAAGCCGCCATGGAGCGTCGCGAGGCGCTGCTGGTGAACAACGCTTTTGACGATCCAAGGACGTCCGCCGCGCAAAGCATCGTGCGCAGTGGCATGGCCACCATCATGGTCACGCCCCTGGAACATGAAGGCCAGGTCATCGGGCTGATCTACATGGATGCCAAAGCCTATCGCGAGCCTTTTACCGAAGATGATCTCCGCCTGGTGACCGCCCTCGCCCACATCGCCGCCGCCAAGATCCGCACTGCCCGCTTGGTGGAAGAAGTGCAAAAGAAGAAGGCCATGGACCAGGAGTTGGCCATGGCCCGCCAGATCCAACAGAAGCTGTTGCCTGAGAAGGACCCCATCGTTTCTGGGTGGGAACTTTACGGCTCCAATGAAGCCTCGCGGCAGGTTTCGGGAGATCTCTATGGCTATTGGCCGAGACCCGACGGCAAGATGTACGTCGCCATCGCCGACGTGAGTGGTAAAGGGATGGGGCCGGGGCTTATGATGGCGGCATTTACGGCCTACATGAACGCTTGGGCGGAAATCATGCTTGCCCCCTCCGAACTGGCCTCGCGCATCTCCAGCGCGCTTGGTCTGCATACCGCCAAGAACCGTTTCATCACTGCGATTTTCATCTTGGTGGATCCGGCGACGGGCACCATTCAATTTACCAATGCGGGACACAATCCCGGCCTCTTGCTAAGAGCAAATGGCGTCGAGGAGGAATTGGGCTCCCACGGCATGCCTTTGGCGATGCTGGCTGGCACGCCTTATGGTCAGGATGAGCGGACGCTTGCAGTAGGTGACGTGCTGGCCCTTTATACCGATGGGATCACTGAGGCCCAGAATCCAGCGGGCATTGATTTCGACATGGTGGGAATCCGCAATGCCGTCACTGCGAGTAAAGGTAAACCGTTGCCCATTGTTGGAGAGGAAATCCACCGCTCCCTGGATCGCCACACCCGTGGAGCGCCCCTGGCTGACGACCGCACCTTGGTGCTGGTGCGACGGCGCTGAGCGCATCGCCAGCATGTTCATCATGTTGGTGCGAAAGAACCCGCGTAGAGTCTCGAACAGTAGACACGGTAGATACATCACACGAAGAGCCGTTGGCGTGTGGCTTCGTAGGTGGATTTACTGAATGGTAGTGGCGTGAAGCCTAGAACCCCCCTGCGTCCGCATAGTGCCTTAGACTGAGTAGGTCGGAGATCGCCATGCTTACACCCAAACAGCGCCAATACCTGAAGGGCGAAGCCCACCATCTGAAGCCAGTCGTGCATATTGGCAAGGGGGGCGCAACGCCTGCGCTCGTTTCGGAGCTGGACATCATGCTGGACAGCCTGGAACTGGTGAAGATCAAGTTGAACAACAACACCTTTGAAGACGAACAGACGGTCATTGAGGCGCTCTGCAAGAAAATCGAAGGCTTGGAACACGTTTGGACCATAGGCAAGACATTGCTGTTTTTTCGGCCAAGTCGAACAAAACAGACGAAATATCAACTACGAGCTGCGAAAGAGATTCCAAATAGTGAGTCCTGAGTCCAGGCCATTCGCCCGGGAAGTTGGGCGAAAGTTCCTGGTAGGTCTGTTGCTTTCGCCCGGCATCATCAGGTCCAGGCGCAGTGGGTCGGCCTGGATGGATAATTTCACTTTTGCTATCGCGTGCTGCTGCCTATGCGCTAACAATCAGTTATCGTGATTAGTTAAGGTGTTAAATATGATCTCAATTCTTGGTTACCTCGCGGCTGTATTTCTTGCCATAGCCCTTCTCACCACACGTGCTTTGTGGTTTCGGTGGATCAATCTTTTGGGCAACTTCACCTTTATATTGTATGGTGCCTCGATCCAAGCATTTCCGGTGATCCTTACAAACAGTGTGCTCTTATTTATTAATATCGTTCAACTGGCCAAACTTTATTCCCGAAAAGAACATTTCGAATTCGTCCAGATCCATACCGGAGATGAGATCGTTGGAAGTTTCCTCAAGTTCTACCGGAAAGACCTGGCAAAGTATTTTCCAAACTTCCAATTTACCGATGATACCGATCGCATTTGTTTCATGGTGCTGCGCGATCTGACCATCGCCAATCTCTTTGTCGCAAGCAAAGCAGAGGAAGGAACGATCAATGTGGAGATCAATTACACAGTTCCGCGGTATCGAGACTATAGGGTAGGCAAATTCATTTTTGATGAAGGCAGTGATTACCTGAAAGCGCACAGCGTTCACACCATTCGCGCACGGTCCTATTTAAGGGAGCATACGGAATTCCTGAAACGGATGGGATTCACCAGCATCCTGGTGGATGGCGAGGCCTATTTCGAGAAAAAAATCAGCTAGCAATGACTTTTTGTTGTTCTTATTTCCGAAGATCCCGGATGCGTTTTTCGGTACAGAGCCAATCCACGGGCATATCTTGGGGGTCTTCAGGGACACGATCCACGATCTGGAGTTCGAAGCCCAAGCCCATAACCAGCATTTCCTGGCTGACGTGTTCCAGTAGTGCGTCATAAAATCCGCCACCGTAACCCACGCGGTATCCGCGATCATCGAACGCCAACCCGGGCACCAGGAGCAATTGCACTGGTGGGGTGAAATGCTGTGCGAACGGTGGCTCCAGCAGGCCCGAGAATCCAGGTTCCAGTGGCTCCATGCCCCAGGCCAAGCGTGGCGGCGAGGTGGAAACCACTTTGGGGAAATAGAAACTCCAATCCGGATGGGCTTGAAAGAATTTCCTTAAATCCACTTCTGATTGGAAAGGCCAGAAGGCTGCGATCCGGGACAAGCGACGGCTGATGCAAAAATGTTGAAGGGCAGCGCAAATTAGATCGGAACGACGCTGGTGCTCATCCTCCGTAAGGCCACCCCGCAGGGTGCGGAGCCGTTTCCGTAACTCAGGTTTGGAATCCATTTGAATTTCCGGTTCGCGCTTTGGAGCACCCATCACCCTATGGGTTTCAATCGTAAATCCAAAATCCCAGATTCCCGAAGACTCAGAACCAAGGCACCACTTGTCTAAGACACGGCCGAAACTTCTTCTTCATAGGTCTGATACAGATTGTCCCGCTCCAGGGGCTCGAAACCCGCGGTCCGGATGAGGCGCGCCAGTTCTGTCTTGGTAAGGCCCAGGGGGGTTTGCGCCCCGGCGTCATGAGCGATTTCTTCTTCGATGATGGTGCCGTCCAGATCGTCGGCGCCGTAGGAGAGTCCGATCTGCGCAAGGCCCGGCGAGATCATCACCCAGTAGGCCTTGATGTGCGGGACGTTGTCGAGCAGCAGACGCGCCACGGCGATCTCGCGAAGGTCTCCGTCGCCGGTGGTTTCATGAATGACGTGGGTTCGGCTCAGTTCGTTATTTTCATTCTGGTAGGCCAAGGGGATATAGGCCAGAAACGCGGTCTTGCCATTTTTCAAGGAACGATCTTGCAGTTCCCGGAGTCGCAGAAGGTGATCCACTTTGTGTTTTGGCTCTTCGATGTGGCCGTACAGCATGGTGCAATTCGTGGGGATGCCCTTGGCATGGCAAAGCTCCGCGTTCTTCAGCCAAACATTCGCATCCTTCTTGCCGACGCAAATTTTTTCACGGATGCCTTCATCAAAGATTTCGGCGCCACCGCCGGGGCAGCTTTCCAGACCCGCCGCCACGCAGCGATCCAGAAATTCCTCCGTGGAGATGCCACTGACTTTTGCGTAGTAATCCATCTCCACCATGGTGAACACCTTCAGATGCATGTCTGGGAAACGCACCTTGAGCTTTCGAAACAGATCCTCAAAATACTCGATCTTCAGTTTCGGGTAGTGACCAGCCACCATATGAAGCTCGCGGACGCCAGCGCTTTCTGGCTTTTCCAGATCCTTGATGATGTCCTCGGCACTGAGCACGTAGGCCCGTGGGTCGCCCGGTTTCGCCTGGAAGGCGCAAAACTGGCAGTGCGTGTAGCAGATGTTCGTGTAGCTCAAGCGTCGGCTGGCGACAAAGTAGGTTTTCAGGCCGTGCCGGGAAAGTCGAACCTGGTGGGCCATAGCGCCCACGCCGTTCAGATCCCTGGTTTCGTAAAGCACCAGGCCGTCCTCGAAAGACAGTCGTTCGCCACGGGCGATCTTGTCCGCGATGGGCAGCAGGCTTTCATCGCGGATATAGGAGCGGAGTGGGCGGAGAAGGGAGTTCATTGCGTTACCTCGGGTACCAGTTTATCGGGCTATGAGCTATGGGCCATGAGGTTCAAAAAGGCGGCGGCCAAGGGCCGCATCAAATAGTGCGCCGAAGGCGTGCCCATCATAGCTCTTGGCTCATCGCTCACCACCTACGAAGACGCTCTTCGCATTCCCTTTACCGCGATCGCCCAGATGACCAGGATGAAGACAAGAAGTTTGAGCAGGTGGATCCAGATGACCTCGATGCCGACGCCGCGCAACACGATGGCGCGCAGGATGCGGATGAAGTGGGTCACTGGCACCAGCTCGCCGATGATGCGGAAAGGCACCGGCATGCCGTTGAGGGGAAAAATATAGTCGGATAAGAAAACCATGGGCAGGAACATCATGAAGCTCATCTGGCTGGCCTGGACTTGGCTTTGGGCCACGGTGCTGATGCGTACGCCGATGCCAAGCATGGCTGCGATGAAGAAAAAAGCCGAGAAGTAAAGCAGCAATACCGACCCCGCGATGGGAACCTGGAAGACCCAGCGTGAAAGCAGCAGCAGCACAGTCATCTGGGCGTAGGCCATACCGATGACAGGAATCACCTTGCCCAGAAAAAGCTCGATGGGCCGCACGGGTGTCACCATCACCTGATCCAGGGTGCCGCGCTCCTTTTCTTTCACGATGCTGCTGGACGCGACCATCACGCAGGTCATGGACACGATGATGGCGACGAGGCCGGGGAGAATGAAATTGGGTGTTCGAAGGTTGGGGTTGTACCAGGGCCGGATGCGCAGATCGATCGCGTTCTGAGGCCGAGTGGCCTGGCCGAAGCCCATGCGGTCGAACATCAAGGTCGTACCCCGGACCTGTCCCACCCCGAAGGCCACTGCCATGGCCTGGTTGGCCACCGTGGCGTTGCTGGCGTCCACAATTACCAGGGCTTGGCCCGTTAAACCACCCCGGAGTTTCCGCGCGTAATCCGGAGGGAACCAGATGGCCACCTGGGCCTTGCCACGGTCGATGGACTCCCGGATCTGGGCTTCGGTCTGGACTTCACCCAACACATCGAAATACTGGGTGGCAGTCATGGCCTGGACGAAATCACGGCTCTCCTGGCTGCGGCTTTCGTCCAGGACGATCGTAGGAAGGTGTTTCACATCGTTGTTGAGAAAGCCGTAGATGGTGATCTGGAGAAGCGGGATGAAGAGCATCATCACGATCGTCAAGCGGTCGCGGCGCAGTTGCAGGAATTCTTTCCACACGAGAGCCCGGATGCGGTTCCACATATCAGTTCTCCCGCCGCGATTGCTGCACAAGGTCGATGAAAAGGTCTTCGAGGCTCGGCAATTCCGGCGCCGTGGCTTCGAAGGTGAAGCCTTGCTGGTGGAGCGAATCCAGCACCGGAGCCGGATCGGAGTCCTTGGCGAGGGACAACCGGACGCCGCGGCCCATCAACTCCGAGGAGATGATTTGGGGATGGCCTTTGGAAGCGCGCTGCAATTCCCGGAATTGCCCGGTGCGCAATTCCAGCACTTGCCGGGCCATGTCTTCTTTCAGTTTGCGCGGCTTGCCGTATGCCATGAGCCGGCCCGCCATGATGAACGCCAAACGGTCGCACTGGTCGGCCTCGCCCAGGTTGTGGGTGGTCACCAGGATGGTCATTCCGCCCTTCACGAGATCATCCATGGCTTCCCAGAAGAGCCGCCGCATGAGTGGATCCACACCACTGGTGGGTTCGTCCAGAAATAGCATCCGGGGCCGGTGCAGGGTGCTGGAAGCCAGCGCCACGCGCTGCTTTTCTCCAGTTGATAGACCGGCCACCCGGAGGTCCACCATGGATTTCAATTGCAATTCCATGACCCGTTGGTGGATGGCGTCCTTCAGCAGCGCGCCTTGCAGACCGTAGAGCTGGCCGAAGTATGCGAGGTTCTCTGACACCGTCAGGTCATCCAGCAGGCTGAATTTCTGGCTCATGTAGCCGATGTGCTGGCGCACGGAATCCGCCTGGGTGAAGAGGTCGAAACCCAGCGCCCTGGCTTGGCCGGAGGTGGGCGTCAGAACACCGCAGAGCATCTTGATGGTAGTGCTTTTCCCGGCCCCGTTGGGTCCGAGGAATCCGAAGACTTCTTCCGGCTCCACCTCAAACGTGAGGTCTTCCACGGCGGTGAAAGCGCCGAAGCGTTTGGTAAGGTTCCGGACTTCCAGGATCGAATCAGGCATGCGTCGGCTCCTCGGCCAGGACATGCAGGAAGAAATCCTCCAGCGACGCCTCAGAACTCATGGCGTTCTCGACGCCAGGAACGGCCGAAAGCCTTGCCAGTAGCGGCTCCGTGGGCTGATCCGGAAATCGCGCCCGGATGATTTCGCCTTCGCCGAACAAGTCCAAGGGGTGGAAGGCCTTCAGGGCTTCCTGGACTTTTCGGCGCTGGGGCGTCGTGATTTTCACCACCAAGCCCGGCAGCTTGGCCCGGAAGGAATCCAGCGTGCCCTGGTCGAGGATGCGGCCCGAGTGCATCAGCAGCATGTTGTGCGCATATTCCGCTTCATCCATGTAGGGCGTGGAAAACAGGATGGCCACGCCCTCGTCGTGGACCTGGTGGAGCAGTTCCCAGAATTCACGGCGGGAAACCGGATCCACACCGGTGGTGGGTTCATCCAGCAGGAGCAAACGGGGATGGGGCAGCAAGCCCACGCACAGTGCCAGTTTCTGTTTCATGCCGCCGGAAAGCGCGCCGGCCAGCCGATCGCGGAAGGGTTCCAGATCCAGCGACGAAAGCAACTCGGTGATGCGGGCCTGGGGCGATTTCATCGCATAAAGCCGGGCCTGCAATTGCATGTTTTCTGCCACGGTCAGGTCCGGACTCTGGGCGAAGACCTGGGGCACATAGGCGGTGTCTTCGGCTGCGACCGCGCGCTGGATGCGCCCGCCGGTGGGTGTCTTGAGTCCCATCAGCATCCGGAAGGTGGTGGTTTTCCCAGCTCCATCGGGACCGATGAGGCCCACCAGATCGCCTTCGTTCAGATCGAAATCGAAATCCTGCACGGCCCTGGTCCCATTGGGAAAAGTGCAGCACAGCGATTCGGCGTGGAGCAGGCTCACTTGATGGCCTTCAATTTCACATCCACCGCGATGCCTGGTAGCAAGCCCTGGTCAATTCCGTTGGGAATGTTTACACGAGCCGGGTAGACGAGATTCACGCGCTCTTCGCGGGTTTCAACCATCTTTGGCGTGTATTCAGGTTCGCTCGCCACCTCGTCGAGCGTCGCTTCCAAACTGCGTTTATCCGGCAACAGTACCGTCACCGGCATGCCCAGGCGGGCGGCAGCCTGGACTTGCTGGGGCAGGTAGACGCGCACCCAAAGTTTGTCGGTCCGGGCCAGCGTGATGATGGGTTGTCCGGCGCTGAGCACCGACCCGACTTCGCGCAGCCGATGCACGACGAGCCCATCGAAAGGCGCCCGGATCTCCGTGAAGGAAGCCTGCGCCTTGGTTTGGTCGAGGGTCGCCTGGGCCCGCCTGGCATCCGCCGAGGCGCCCTGGCGTTGTTCTGCCCGGGCTCCCGCCTTGAGTTCCACCAGCGTCTTTTGCTGCAACACCAGGTTCGCATAGGCACGATCCCGTTCGGATTGCGCCTTGTCCAGGTCTGACTGGGAGATGATCTTATCCACCACCAGTTTTTGCGCCCGGCGAAGGGTGTCGACCGTCAATCGCAGCGCGGCTTCGGCGTCATGGACCCGAGCTTCTCCTTGGGCGATGTCTTCCACGCGGGTGCCATTGGCCAATTCCAGGCGCTTGGCGTCCGCCGATTGGAATCCGGCTTCGTCACGGCTCACCGCGGCATCCAGTTCTTCGGCGGTGATGCGCGCCAGCAGGTCCCCTTGCTTGACGCGCTGGCCTTCCTGGACCTTCAGTTCGGTGAGTCGGCCCGAGACGCGCGGCCCCAGATCCGTGAGATACGCCTCCACGCGGCCATTGAGCACAGGGGTCTTGTCCCGATTGCAGGCTGAGCCAAGGCAAAGCAGCAGGGCGGCGCTTATGAGAGGCAGTTTCAGCACCTGTTCCTTCGTTTTCATGTTCACTCCACGGAAAAAAGTTCGGGGGGAAGCGGTTTCGCCGGGTGCGCGGCAACACCGCGCCAGAACAACTCGAACCAGGCCCGCTCCGCCAGCACCAAGGCTTGATTCGCGGGCACATTTGCGATGCGTTCTGCGATGGCTGGAATGAGATCAAAGATTTCCATGAACATGCGCACCAGAAAAAACGCTGTCATGCGCACCTGCAGGTCCGCGCGAAGGTGGCCGCGTTCAATACCTTGTTCAAGGATGGCCCAATTGCATTTAGCATTGCGCTGGATATGACGCGCGATGGCATCTTTGGTGCCTTCGGTACCATTCAGGATTTGGCCCCGCAAGACCGCGCGAAAGCCGGAGTCCTCACCAAAGTAGTGGCGAAAAACGCGGCTCGCGCGCCAGAGGCGAAGCGACGTGGGTTCAGTATTGGAGGGGTCTGCCAGGGCTTCCAGCTCCATTGCGATGGGTGGCATCTTGCGATCCAGCAGGGCATGGAACATGGCTTCCTTGCTCTTGAAATGGTAATAGATCAAGGCCGGGTCACATTCCGCTTCTCGGGCAATGGCGCGGATACTTGCCCCGTTCATGCCGCTTTTCGAGAACACGCGCTGGGCCGCATTCAGAAGAAGCTCTGGGTCGACCTTCAGTCTTTTGGGCCCACGATTTTTCAGGGCCGCACTCATTTTGGGTGGGGATGGCTTCACGATGGCCTCAATTTCAACGACCGTTGAATTATTCGCTGCAATCCAGTCGGAGGCAAGGGAAAGGTTGGACCCTCATCGAAAACGTTTGGTCACCACAGCTCATAAAACCTTAATTTCAACGGTAATGAAAGAAGGTGCAATTCCACACGCCTGACCCCAATGCAGGGTTTCGCTTCAGTCAGCCAATCGAGGGCGCCTCAAGACGGTGGAATGACTCCGGACCCCGTTGGAGAAATGGATTTCCAGCTCATCCGCCTCGGATTCGAAGGAGAAGTCGCCGTTCCTGCCAAAACCGATACCCAGACCTGTCGCCCGGTCCTTCACAAGCACCATGAGGTGGACCGAAGCGTCCCAGAGAAGCCGTGTCCGGCCATCCTGAAGCACCTGTAGCATGGGTTCATGTGTGGGTTGTATCAGCTTGGCACTGGCGGTGACAGGCCCACCCTGCCGGGCCAGGATCTCACCTGCTTTGGTCCACTGAATTTCCACAAGCCGCGCGGCAGCTTCCACCAGGAGTGGCACGGTAAAATTAAAACCCCAGCTGGGGCGCAGTCCATCCGCCACGGCCACCGGATTGAAGGAGACCTCAAAGACCTTGGCTCCAGCCGCATCATATCCGGTCAGGTAATGGTCGCCCGGTTCAGGTGGTTGGGGTTCCACCGGGAGTTGGAAGGAGGGATGAAGCACTAATTCACCATCTATGATGCTGCCCCAAAGGAGCAGGCTTTGGGTGGGTTGCGCCGGATCATTTCTCGACGGAGCCGCCAGGCCGATAGGGCTGGTTTCACGGAAGGCCAATACCCTTTTAAACCCATAGTCGCTAACCCAGCTCGGGCTGCAGTAGTCCATGTGGTCGTAATATGTCGCGGGATTGTAGAGGGTGGGACCACTGGGATCCAGACCCCAGACACCAATCAGACCCCCAGCGTAATTCGAGCCTACGGGCCAGTTGACATCGGGTCCCGCGACCCCGCAGCCAGGCGCATGGGGGCGGCCCATGGCGTGACCCAGTTCATGCGCGGCCGCGCTGTCGCCGCTGGGCAGCTTGTCCCAGCCGATAGAGGCGCGATAGGACGTGGAGGCGGGATTGCCGGGAATCCAGCTGCGGCCTATGATCCCGCTGTTGTAGGACGTCTTGACAACTCCGTAGTAATACCGGTTGGTCCCGCCGGGATCGGTATTCCGGAGTGCCGTGAGGTCATCAAGGACGTTCTGCCAGTCGTTGTTGGCATTGTCGAACTGCAGCGTTCGCGTGCTTGAGTTCAGGGCGGAGCCTCTCAGGGCGAGATCCATGCTGGGGATGGGATGGAGCTTTTGGGCCGTCACTGTGAAGGAGGCCATGTTTCCTGCGGTGACATTCCCGGTGCCATCGGTCGTCGTGACCGGCACAAACGTCAAATGGAAGGGTTGCAGGTCCCGCACATCAAGAGTCTGGGGTGTTCCAGAGACGGGCCAACTGTTGTTGCCATGGTTGCTCTCGAGGATGGCATTGGTGGGATCCACGTCCACCAGCAGTTTATAGTTGGGTTGGATATAGGTATTAGGAATCGCTTGATTCCAGGAATTCGCGAAAGCACTTTCATTCACCGATAGGGGCACGGCTGCGCCTGGCGCGTTGATGGTGTAGGTCTGGACCAACACACTGCTTGCATCGTAGATCCGAACCCGCACCTGGGGCGTGGCGGTATTGGCCTGGTTGGCGATGACGAAGACCCGCAGGTATCCGTTGCGTCCTTTTACCAGGGGCACATCGAAAAGCTGCGTCTGGGTGGCCTGGGAGATGTAGACCGTCGGAACCGTGAGGTCCAAGGTGGAGGTGTTGACCGTGAAAGCCCCTGCCGATGCTCCGGTGCCTCCCGAGGTTGTGACTGAAATAGTTCCCGAGGTGGCGCCAACGGGGACGGTGGCGGTGATCTGGGTGACGGAATTCACGACAAAGGTGACCGCGTTCGTCCCGCTGAACGAAACGGTGGTGGCGCCCAGGAGACCTGTACCGATAATGACGACGCTGGTGCCGACGGCTCCTGTCACAGGGAGAAAGCTGGTAATGGTAGGCGTAGGTGCAATAAAGTTGGCCGTGATGGTCTGGCTGGCCGTGACGTTGCTGACCGTCAGGGGGTTCGATACGCTCGTCGTGAAGCCGCTGCCAGTCCAATTGTTGAAGGTGTATCCGGCGACCGGAACCGCGGTCACGGCGGTGCAGGAGGCTCCGTAGTTGATCAATTGGCTGGTTGTGCCGGTCAGGCTCCCGCCGGTTCCGGCAGCGAAGTTCACGGTAAATGTTTGCACCGTGAAGTTGGCTGTGATTGTCATATTTGAGGTCACATTGCTGACGGTCAATGGATTCGATGTGCTCGTCGTGAACCCACTGCCTGTCCAGTTCGTGAAGGTGTAGCCCAGGTTTGGAACGGCGGTGACGGCGGTGGCGGAAGTCCCGTAGGCGACCACCTGACTGGCTGTGCCGGTCAGTGTTCCGCCAGCCCCGGCAACGAAGGTCACCGTCAGGCTCTGCGGCACGAAGTTGGCGGTGATCGTCATATTCGAGGTCACGTTGGCGACCGCCATGGGATTCGAGACGCTTGTGGTGAAACCTGCGCCCGTCCAGTTCAGGAAGAGGAAGCTCGCGTTCGGGTTGGCAGTCACCAGGGCAGTGGAACCTCCATAGGCGACCGTCTGGCTGGTGTTTCCGGTAAGGGCGCCGTTGGCTCCGGCCAGGAAGTTGACCGTGAAAGTCTGCAGCGCGAAGTTCGCGGTGATGGTCTGGTTCGACGTGACGTTGTTGAGCGTCAGAGGATTTGCATTGCTGCTGAATCCACCACTGCCGGTCCAGTTCACAAAGACATAGCCCAAGCCTGGATTGGCAATCATCGGAGTGGCGGAACCACCGTAGGCCAGGGTCTGGTTGGTATTGCCACTGAGGGTGCCGCCTGTGCCTGCCTGGAAAGTGACGGTTGGATTATTGGGGCCGAAATTGGCCGTGATCGTCAGATTGGAGGTCACGTTGTTCACGGTCAGCGGATTGGCAGCAGTGGTCGAAAATCCACTTCCTGTCCAATTCGTGAATTTGTAGCCCACGCCCGGGACTGCGGTCACAGGTGTAGTGGACCCTCCGTAGTTGACAACCTGACTGGAACTTCCACTCAGGCTTCCGCCGCTTCCGGCAGCGAAGCTCACCGTGGGGGTCAGCGGCGTGAAGTTGGCCGTGATCGCCAGGTTGGAGGTCACATTGTTCACGATCAGCGGGTTTGTAGCGCTGGTTGAGAATCCGCCTCCTGTCCAATTCGCGAAGGTGTAGCCCGGGTTTGGGACGGCCGTGACGGCGGCGGAGGAAACCCCGTAGGCAAGCACTTGGCTGGCTGTGCCGGTTAGGGTTCCACCTGCACCGGCGATGAAATTCACCGTGAAAGTTTGTGGGGTGAAGTTGGCCGTGAGGGTCAGGTTGGAGGTCACGTTGCTCACGGTCAACGCAGTGGCTGTGCTCGAGGTGAAACCGCTTCCCGTCCAATTCGTGAAGGTGTAGCCCACGCTCGGGATCGCCGTCACTTGCGCGCAGGACCCGCCAAAGTTGACGACCTGGCTGGGGGTTCCGCTCAGGCTTCCGCCGGTCCCGGCAACGAAGCTCACCGTGAAGGTCTGCTGCGTGAAGTTGGCCGTGAGGGTCAGGTTGGAGGTCACGTTGCCCACGGTCAACGGATTGGCTGTGCTGGTGGTGAAACCACTGCCGGTCCAATTCCCGAAGGAATAACCCACGCTTGGGACTGCGCTGACCGGCGAACAGGATCCGCCATAGTTGACGACCTGGCTGGAGCCTCCGCTCAGGCTTCCACCAATCCCGGCAATGAAATTCACGGTAAAGGTTTGCGGCGTGAAGTTGGCCGTGATCGTCAGATTGGAGGTCACGTTGTTCACGGTCAACACACTGGCTGTGCTCGTAGTGAAACCGCTCCCCGTCCAATTCGTGAAGGTGTAACCCAAGCTGGGGATCGCCGTCACCTGCGCGCAGGACCCTCCATAGCTGACGACCTGGCTGGGGGCTCCGCTCAGGCTTCCACCAATCCCGGCAATGAAATTCACGGTAAAGGTTTGCAGCGTGAAGTTGGCCGTGAGGGTCAGGTTGGAGGTCACGTTGCTCACGGTCAACGGACTGGCTGTGCTGGTGGTGAAACCACTGCCGGTCCAATTCGTGAAGGTGTAGCCCACGCTTGGGACTGCGGTGACCGGTGAACAGGAGCCACCGTAATTGACGACCTGGCTGGAGGTTCCGCCAAGGTTCCCGCCCGTCCCGGCGGCGAAGTTCACGGTAAAGGTCTGCAGAGCGAAGTTGGCGGTGATGGTCAGGTTGGCATTCACGTTCGAGACGGTCAGAGGATTAGAGTTGCTTGTGGTGAATCCGTTTCCGGTCCAGTCCGTGAATGCGTAGCCCGTATTCGGAACAGCGGTAACGGCGGCGCATGCGCCGCCTGCTGGCACCGACTGGGACAGGGTGCCGTTCAGGGTTCCCCCTGGAAGCGCTTGGAAGGTGACGCGATAGCTGACCGTTACCGTAGCGGTACTCGTGACGGTTCCCCCGGCATTCGTAGCGGAAAGCGTGTAGGTGGTAGTGGCCGTAGGAGTGACCGGGGTGGAGCCCCCGGCGGGTGTGATGGATCCCAATCCCGAGATGCTCAAGGAGGTGGCCCCGGAAGTATTCCAGACCAGGGTCGTGGTTTCCCCGGCGGTTATGGCGGGTGCGGAAGCTACAAAACTGTTGATTACCGGTGGGTTCACAGTGGTTCCGCCGCCATTGCCACTATCGGAACCACCGCCCGAGCAGCCCATAAGAATGGCGAGGAAGATGAGCATCCAGATGGGTCCGCTCCGGGTAGGCAGCGTTGCCCAGTGCCACGCGGCAGCCTGGACACGGCCGAGCCCGGCGCATCCCAGGGCCTGAAGAATAAAGGACTTGCCATTCTTCAATCCACGCATGGACTCTCCCTCAAAAGTAATGGCAAAACCAACCGAACCCGAGTTCCACGGGGCTGGAATCCAAGGCTGTAGGCGACTGATCATCGTAAACCTTGATGGCCGTAGCCGCTTTGCTCAGGAGTCCTGGGTGCAGGATTAATCTAGCGCCCGAAAAAATTCTGTTGATAAATTTCACAACTATTCTTTTCTAAGTATTTTAGATGTTACTGGAATTTGAAATCCAGCTTAATGCGAGTTCGAATGACAAAAAAATTTACATTTCGGAACGAAGTACTGCCTTAGTGCATTGAGAAGCCTAATACTGGCCTCCTGGGTGGGGCTTTTTGGCGTTTCCGAACCACCTAACGGTTTTGATCACATTTTGCGGAGGGGGAATCTGCCCTCCACCTTAGCTGGTTGGTGAAGGTGCAGCTTTCCCCTCAGCCTTCCGGTAAATTCAACTCCTATGAAACTTTTCAGGGCCTCTCTCGTGTTTGCCTTGCTGGCCGTTGCGGGATGCCGCAATTCGGGAGCCGACGCTTTATCCAACACGCCCTCAGTTCCGCGCCCTTTGGCGGTGATGTCGGTGCAGGATCTGGGCATTGTGGCCCATCCCCCATCGGTGCTGGTGCGAGATGGGGGCGCCAGCGGCAGCGTGGGCGGGCGGGTGCTGTGGACCTTCGGCGACACCTTGTTCACACCCTCCGCGGTGGATGGGGCCACGTCCCGCTCGAACACCGCGGCCCTGGCGGAGTTTGCGCAGCCTTTGGCGGCCAGCGAACCCGTGGACGCCCGAGGCGCGCCTTCGCCCCTGCTCCCCTTCACGGCCGAGGAGCAGGCCTATAACGCCGCCTCGGGGCGCCCCGACGAACGCTACGCGCTGTGGCCGGGCAGCGTGGTGGCGGATGGTGCGGGCGGCGGTCTCGTCTACTACCTCAAGCTGAAGGTGCATCCGGGTTTCCTGAATTACGAATTCCTGGGGACCGGCGTGGCGCGGGTGGCGACCGGCAGCACCGTGGCCACCCGCGAGCCGGGCCTGCTGTTCCCGACGCCGGGGCCCAGCTTCGACAATGCCTTTACGCTCGATGCCTTCGTCTACGCCTACGGGGCACTTCTTGGCAGCACAGATCAATCGGTTGCGGTGGCGCGCGCGCCGCTTAACCAGGCGCGGGAGCGGGGGGCCTATCGCTTCTGGGACGGCAGTGGGTGGGGCAGCGACCCCGCCTTGGCCCGCGCGGTGATGCACAGCATTCCCGGGGCGCTCACGGTCTCGAAGAATGCCTGGCTCGGCCAGTATCTGGCGGTGCACAGCCTCCCCTTCTCCAACAAGATCGTGATGCGGGTGGCCGCCCATCCTGAGGGCCCCTGGAGCGACCCGGTGGAGGCCTTGACCGGGGCCAGCCCTTTCAGCGGCAGCGACTATGCCGGGCGGGAACATCCTGAGCTCGCGCAAGCCGATGGTCAAAAGATCTACGTCACCTACTTCAACCCCACCGGCGCTTTCCGTGGCGAACTCCGCATGGCGGAGGTCACGTTGAAGTGAGCTGGGAGCTACGAGGTTCAGCTCGAGGGCACTCTCGGCGCCATGAATAGCAAGATCGGCCTGAGTAAGCAGCCCTCTTGAACCCCAGCTATTGTCCTCAAGGGGTTACTGGGATGAACGTATTCTGTTTTGCATCCATTGATCTAGCATCCTCTGACTGAGTAAAGTCACGAGAGGAACTTCACGATGAACCATTCGACTTTGTTCACTCAGGCACGGCGCAAGGTATTCGGGTTGATTAGTCGAGGGTGGCTTCTGGCCATGGTTGCCATGGTGCTTTCCGCTCCTTTGCGAAGCCAACCCTTATCCCGCAACCCCAGTTACCCGGAGCTTGTAGCTCTCTTCGGCGAATGGCGGGCCTTCCAGAAGCCGAAGCTGGTGAATGGCGTACCGGACTACAGTGTCGCGGCCATGGCCGACCAACAGAAGGGCTTGACCGCGTTCCAGGCGCGGCTGAAGGCCTTCGATTTGAAGGCGTGGAGCGTGCCCCAGCAGGTGGATTACCAGATCGTAAGGGCTGAGATGAGCGGGCTGGAGTTCGATCATCGGGTGTTGAGGCCCTGGGCGAACACACCCCTCTTTTACCAGACCGTGTTCTGGGAGCAGAGCGATCAGCCCGCCCGCGAAGGACCGCTGGCCTTTGGCGCGGTGGAGTTGTGGAGCTACAGCTTTCCGCTGTCCAAGGCGGACGCGGCCGCCATTGATACGGGTATTCGTGCGATACCTGGATTGTTAGCCCAGGCAAAGACGAATCTCGTAGGCAACCAGCGGGACCTTTGGAGCTACGGTACGAGATACATGAAGGGCCAGAGCGCGGACCTCGCCAAGTTGGCGGCGAAGTTGTCGGAGACGGGCGCGTCACCGAATGCGGAGTTGCTGGCCCATGTCCGACAGGCCATAGCCGCGACGGATACCTTCCTGCTTTGGCTGGAGGCGCAGACCCCCACCAAGACCGTGCCTTCGGGCATAGGCGTCGCCAACTACAACTGGTACCTCAAGCATGTGCAGCTGCTACCCCACACCTGGCAGGACGAAGTCACGCTCATGAACGTGGAGCTGGCGCGGGCCCAGGCCCTGCTGCTGATGGAAGAGCAGCGCAACGCGGAGTTGCCGCAGCAGGTACCCATTGCCAACGCCGAGGAATTCAATCGGCGGGTTCCTCCGGCGGTGACCCAATACATGGCCTTTCTCAAAGATCAGAACATTATGACCCTACAGCCTTACCTGGAGCCGGCGTTGCGGGCCCAAGTGGGCGCCTACAGCCCTGGGCCGCGGGAATTTTTCACCGAGGTGAACTACCGGGATCCGGAGGTCCTGCGCACCCATGGCTACCACTGGTTTGACCTGGCGCGCCAGGCGAACGATCCGCCTTCCAGCCCCATCCGGAAAAGGCCATTGCTCTACAACATCTTCAACACCCGCACCGAGGGCAATGCCACGGGCTGGGAGGAACTGATGTTGCAGGCGGGCATGTTCAACGACCGCCCGCGTTCCCGGGAACTCATCTACATCCTGCTGGCGGAGCGCGCCGCGCGCGCCCTCGCGAGCCTGCGCATGCAGAGCAACGAATTCACCCTGGAACAGGCCGCTGCTTTCGCCTGCGCCAACACTCCCCGCGGATGGTTGGGTATGCAGGGCGAACTGGTGCGCGCCGAACAGTACCTCTACCTCGAACAGCCCGGCTATGGCACCTGCTACATCACCGGCAAACTGCAACTCCAGCAACTGCTCGTCGCCCGCAAACAACAACTCGGAAACACTTTCACCCTGAAGACCTTCATGGACGAGTTCAACTCAGCCGGCATGATCCCCGCGTCCCTGCTGCGTTGGGAACTCACCGGGCAGCTTCCGGAGGGCGTGCGGAAGATGCTGGTGGAGCCCTGAAATGAGTGCTCATGGTTTTTTACTGGGCAAAGCTGATTAGCTAATAACTCTTCAACTCAATGATTGAATTTTACGCAAAATTCTCAATATCCAAGGCCCGCCTACCAACCCTGCGTCTGCCGCAATGCTTCGTACAGCCCCACAGCGGCGGCCTGGGCCAGGTTCAGGCTGCGATGGAAATCGCCGATCATGGGGATGCGGATCAGGGTATCGGAATGGGCTTGGATCAGCGCTTCGGGAAGGCCCTGGGTTTCACGGCCAAAGACCAGGCCATCGCCTTCCTGGAACCTTACCTCGGTGTGCCTGCGCGTGGCCTTGGTGCTGAAAAACCAAAGTCGCAGCTCCGGATGTTCAGCCAGGAAAGCCTCCCAATCGTCGTAGTGGGTGGGATTCAGGTGCTCCCAATAATCCAGGCCCGCGCGACGCAGGTAGTAGTCATTGGTTTCGAAACCAAGGGGATGGATGAGGTGCAGCTTGGCATTGTTGGAAACGCAAAGACGGCCGATGCTGCCAGTGTTTTGCGGAATCTCGGGCTGGTGCAGAATGATGTGGAACAAGGAGCCTCTTATGAGTGAATGTCTGTTTTGCCGGATTGCGCGGAAAGAAATCCCGTCGGCTGTAGTGTACGAGGACGATGAACTTCTGGCCTTCAAGGACATCGGACCCCAGGCTCCGGTGCACGTGCTCATCATTCCCAAGGCGCATTGCGAAGGGCTCAATGATCTGACGCCGGAAGTTGAGCAAGCCGCCGCGCGAATCCCTGCGGTGGCCGCGAAGCTCGCCCAGGAATTCGGCATCGCCACCAGCGGTTACCGGCTCATAGCCAACACTGGCGCTGATGCGGGCCAGACGGTCTTCCATCTGCACTTTCATTTATTGGGCGGGAAAGCAATGGGGGGAAAGCTTTGCCAATGATGCTTTGAGCTGTTAGCTATCAGCTATGAGCCACGAGCCAAAGGTCAAAGTCCAAAGCCCTCACCCCTGGAGTGGTAGCTTCACGGTGAATGTGGAGCCTTTGCCCAGTTCGCTTTGCAGGCTGACTTCACCGCCCATGAGCAGGGCCAGATGCTTGACAATGGCGAGCCCCAGGCCGGTGCCGGGGACGCCGCGGGTGGAGGGTGCGCGGTAGAACCGTTCAAAGATGCGCTTGGCATCGCTGTCGGCAATGCCGGGTCCCGAATCCTGCACGACCCAAAGCAACCATGGTCCGCGGCTTTGAACCTTCAAGAGCACTTCGGAACCTTCGGGGCTGAATTTGATGGCGTTGGAAAGCAGGTTTTCCAAAAGTTGATGAAGCCTTAGAGGATCGGTCTCCATGACCTTGAGCTCAAGGCTTGGCTCCAGTTCTGCATTCAAAGTGATACGGCGCGGTTCTGCCTGGTGACGCATCTCCTCGATCAATTGCGGCAAAAAGACGCCGATCTGGATGGGCAGGGATTCTAATCGGAGCGCTCCAGTTTCAATGCGAGACAACTCCGAGATGTCATTCAGCAGCATGGTCATGCGGTCCACGGAGCGGAGGATGGCTTTGAGATTGTTTTCTCCCGCCGGCGCTACAAAGCCACCGTCCATGAGGTTTTCCGTTGCGATGCGAATGCTCGTGACCGGCGTCTTGAGTTCGTGGCTGGCGTTGGAAATGAATTTCTGGCGGGTGGTTTCAAGGGCTTCCTGACGGGTGATGTCGTCCAGGGTGAGCAATACACTGGTGCCCCCATCCCCAGAATCGAAAGGTATTGCACGCAGATGCAGTGCTCGGGGCTCCCGGCGTAGCGTCCACTCGGTTTCCTCACCTGAATAAGCCTGCTCGATATGACGCAGGGTCTCGGGTTCCCGGAAGATTCCATGCAGAGATCCCCCCATGGTGAGCCGACTGGAGGTGCTGAGCAGCAATTGGGCCGCAGGGTTATAGAGCCGCACTTCTTTCCGGGAGTCCAGGAGCACCACGCCTTCCCGCAGGTTCACCAGAATGCCCTGGCGCAGATGGTCTTCTTTTCGACTTAGATTCTTAAGGGACAAATTTTCCAATTCCAGATCTGACTTGACCCGTGCTTCGGAGCCGAGATGCAGGAAACCTTGGCGCAGCAATAATCCAGCACCGGTCAGAAAGCAGGGGCCGCCCAGGATGAGTCCCAGGGGCTGACCCAGGGAAGCCATCATCCAGACACCCAGACAGGCCAAGGCGATGGCCGCAATGGGCGGAGCGGGGAGCTGAGGCGTTCGGTTCATGGGCTTCCCAAAGTATGGGTGAATCGTCTGGAATTCGTTGTTTCCAGGCTATGACAAGGGTGAAACGAGTGACTTAATTTTCGCTTAAATAGTTTAAATTTCGTTTTTCTTTTGGCTTGAGCGTTTTTATAGCGGTCCTACACTCGTGAGTGGCAATCAGTGGCAAAAAATGGAATGAAGTGGGTAATAGTGGCACTACTCACTGCAACTCACTTCCCCATCCGAGTCCTGGTGGCCCTTGTTGAAAGGTGGGACACGTGCTGCGACTTCGCGGCAATTCGCCGGCCACGGTGGACGAAAAAGGGCGCCTCAAGCTGCCCATGTCCTTCAAGGCCGACCTGGAAACCTTCGCCACGGGCGAGGGTGGTGGCAGCTCACGCCATTACCTGACTTCCATGGATGGAATCGCTGGCCGACTTTATCCGATGCCCATCTGGGAAGCCATCGAGGCTCGCCTGGCCTCCTTGCCTTCCACCAATCCAGCCAAGCGCAAGTTTCTGGAAATCACTGCCTACTACGGCTCAGAAGTGGAGCCAGACGCCCAAGGCCGATTCGTCATTCCGGGAATTCTCCGGGAGGCAGCCAAGTTGCAAGGCGAAGTCGCCATCCTGGGCCAAATGGATCATCTGGCCATCTGGAGCCGCGCCAACTTCGAGCGCCGTCTGGCCACCGAGCCATTGACTGCAGACGACATGGCCCAGCTCGCGGATTTGGGGATTTAGGTGATGACTGCGACCCCCACCCACACTCCCGTGCTTCTCTTCGAGGTGCTCGACAATCTCGTGCTGCCACCGGCAGCGCGAATTCTCGATCTCACCATGGGCCTTGGTGGCCATGCGGAAGCCCTGCTGGCCCGCTGTGATGCGGACTCCCGCTATCTGGGCGTGGATCGCGATCCCGAAGCCCGCCAGGCCGCCAAGCAACGCCTGGGCTCAGATGCCCGGCTGAACATCCTGGCTTCCAACTACGAAGATGTCTGGGTGAATCACGCCTTCGAAGCCTGGCAGGCGCTACAGGCCCCCGAGGGCCTGGACGCCATCCTGATGGATCTGGGCGTTTCCACCCTCCAGCTCAAGTCCCCGGCCCGCGGGTTCAGTTTTCGCGACGAAGGGCCATTGGACATGCGCATGGATACCGAGAACGGTCTTACGGCTCTGCAATGGATCGCCGAACAGAGCGATACGACGCTGGCCGACACGATCTACCAGTTTGGTGAAGAACGGGCCTCCCGCCCCATCGCCCGAGCCATCCTGAGGGCCCTCAACGAAGGGCGCCTGAACACCACCGCCGATCTCGCCGAAGCCATCCACTCCGTGCTGCCCATGACCGCGGCGCTCAAGCGTCAGCACCGCTCCGATACCGCCACGCGAACCTTTCAGGCCATCCGCATTGCCGTCAACGGTGAATTGGTGGGGCTTGCAGAAGCCATCGAACGGGGCATCCAACACCTCAGGCCCGGTGGTCGCCTGGCGGTCATCAGCTTCCACAGTCTTGAAGACCGCATCGTCAAGCAGACCCTGCGCCGCCTGTCGGGAATCTACGATGGACCCGGTCGCGAGTCCCCCACGGTATTGCCCAAGATCGTGCGGCTGATCCACCCGGGTGGGCTCACACCTTCCACCACCGAGTGCGATGCCAATCCCCCCTCCCGTTCCGCCCGACTCCGAATCGCCGAGCGGCTGCTTCCCGCAACCGAAAATCGTCAATCGTAAATCAAAAACCTTCCAAGAGGTTCCCATGAACCGCAGCCGCTTCACTCCCCAGACCCGCCAACAGCAAAGCGTCCAAGGCGTCCGCGCCGTGGAAAGCGAGGGTATTCTGCGCATGTTGATGCTCGTTTTCGCTGTGGCCATGCCCCTGGCTTCCATGGTCTATCTGAACCTTCAGAACACGCGGCTGAGCTATGAGATGAGCCAAGTGAAAGAGCAGATCCAGAAGGCCCAAGAGGATCAGCGAAAATTGATGCTTGAGCGCAGCCGTTATCAGCGGGATGAAGAAGTCCAGGTTTTCGCCACACAAATGGGCCTTCAACCACGCAAGCAGAGCTTCCTGATCCAACGGCGCTTCACGGCTCAGGATCAGAAACTGGCGAAATTGCGCCCGGTCAGCTCCGATGAATTCGCCCTGCCCCTGATCAAGTAGGGGAACAACTTCGCCGTGGAAGCACGGCGCCAAGGGCCCTTGGAGTTCCTCCAGCTCCAGGTGGCAGAGCTACGGTTGATAACTCTGCCTATCCCCCCTGGTCAAGCGCTTCCGCGGTGATTTTTTATTTCAGTCCCGGGGGCCTGGGTGCTGAGTTCTGGGGGTTGCCTGTGCTGCAGCCAGAGGCCATGGCGAACCAAGGTGCGCCGAAGGCGCTGCCAGGTTGTCCCAGGACGCAGACCCCAGGACACAGGACTTCCCTTACGATGGTTACTGGCACCTCCGCCTCTCGCCCTTCCCAGGACTCATGGCACTTCTCGGAACACTTCTAGGCAGCAGCCCACAACCGCGTCGCCTGCTCGGTCGCCCCGAGGCGAAGGAGCGCGTGGCGTCGCGGCTGCCCTGGGTGTTGGCCTGCATGGCGCTTTGGGCTTTGTTCATCTTCATCCGCCTCATCCAGCTGCAGATCGTGGACCACAAACGCTATCGGATTCGTGCGGAACATCAGCACACGGTGGAAGTGCCTATTCCACCGGTGCGAGGCGAACTACTGGACCGGCGCGGCGAGAGTCTGGCCATTTCCTTGAAATCCGAAAGCCTGTTCTGCACGCCCCAGACCTTCTACCCGGATTACAAAGTGGAAAAGGGTGAGGACCGCAGCTGGGGCAATCCCGATGTGAAGGCCGCCAATGAAGCGGCTGAAAAGCTTGCGGGGATCCTCGACATTCCGAAACGTGTGGTGCTGGACCGATTGCTCACCAAGAAGCCCTTTGTCTGGATCGAGCGGCAATTGGGGCCCTCCAAGGTTGTGGCCGTGAGGGCCTTGGAGGATGACTCGCTGGGCTTGCTGCCTGAGAGCAGCCGCCACTATCCAAGAGGAAGCCTGGCCTGCCAGATCCTTGGCTTTACCAACATTGATGGCAAAGGCCAGTTGGGCATTGAGCAAGCCTACGATGAGGAATTGTCCGGCGTGCAGGGCACGCTCATCGCACCTCGTGATGCTAAAGGACACTTGCTCATCCTTCAGGAAAACTACGCCAAAGTTCCGGTGAATGGGATGACCATGCAGCTCACCATTGACGCCACCATCCAACACATCGTGGAAGATGCCTTGGAAGAAGGCATTCGCTTAAGCCATCCCACCACCGCCTATGCGGTCGTGGTGGACCCCAACTCCGGCGAGATCCTGGCCATGGCGGGCACGCCGACCTTCAATCCCAACCACATCCTTCCCGCAAAATTCATGAACCGGCCCATGTCGGATTTGAACCCGGCTGAGCGCGCGGAACTCAAAACAGAACAGGAGCATCAGAAGTTCGCCCGCAAAGTGCACCCGGTGGAGGATGCCTATGAGCCGGGCTCCACCATGAAAATCTTCACCGCCGCCATCGCCCTGGAGGAGCGCAAGGTGCACCTGGGCGAAAAAATCGACTGCGGGCCGGGACGCTGGAATTTCGGCAATAACATCACGGTTTCGGACACCCACCGCCACGGTGTCCTCACCTTTGAGGAAATCCTTACGCAAAGTTCCAACATCGGGGCTGCCAAGCTTGGCCTCCGGGTCGAACCGGCGGACCACTACCGGTACTTGAGGGCCTTTGGCTTTGGTGAGCCGACGGGTCTCAATTTTCCTGGAGAGACCTCCGGCAGACTCATCGCCCCGGACCGCTGGTCCTTCCCGACCCAGATCACCTTTTCCTACGGTTACGGCCTGTCCACGAGTCCATTACAGATCCTCATGGCCGGTTGCGCCGTGGCCAATGGTGGCAAACTCATGCGGCCCTTCCTGGTGAAGGATATCTACAACGATCAGGGCAAGCTGCTCAAGGAAACGAAGCCCCTGCTGCGCAAGCAGGTGATCAGCGAAGAAACCTCGGCGTTGATGCGCGAAGTGCTCAAGGGCGTCATCACCAACGGCACGGGCAAGAAGGCGAAGCTCGAAGGGGTGGAGGCTCTCGGCAAGACCGGCACGGCCCGTAAGCTCATCAATGGCGAGTATGACGCCCGGCGCCACTACGCCTCCTTCATGGGATTTTTCCCGGCGGACAAACCGCAATACGGAATGATCTTCATGCTGGATGATCCGCAAGGGGATGTCACCGGCGGCGATGTGGCGGCGCCCCTTTTCAAGAAAATCGGAGACGCCATCTGGCGTTATCGTCAGAACAGCAGCTCGGTGGATCAAACCCCGGATCTGAAGCTTTCACTCAGGGATTGGCCCAGCAGCGAAAGCGATGAAGCCGTGGTCCATGTGGAGCGTGGCCGCGTGCCGGAACTCAAGGGCCTGGCTCTGAAAACCGCCATCCAGCGCATCGTCATGAGTGGTGGTATTCCCGAAGTGGAAGGTAGTCCCAGCGGCAATATGGCCACCCGGGTATTAAGTCAAAGTCCCGAGCCAGGTGCGGCCTTGGACGAGAAAAAAATCGTGAAGATCAGCGTCGGGAGTCAGTAGGCATGAGATTTGATGAACTGATCCGTGGTCTCGATGTCACGGGCGCCACAGGGCCTCTGAATATCGAACTATCAGGCATCTCCAGCGATAGCCGTGAAGTGCGGCCCGGCTGGGCTTTCGTGGCCCTTCAGGGCGAAAAAACGGACGGTGCCAATTTCATCCAAAAGGCCGTGGCCCAGGGCGCTGTGGCCATCCTGAGTGAAGCTCCAGCGGTGGCTCCGGTGACTATTGCCTGCGCGCGAATGCAGCAGGGAAGATGGACCATGGCCGCGCTTGCCAAGCGATTCTACGGTGGACCTGATGAAGGACTTGTCTTGATCGGGGTCACTGGCACCAATGGCAAGACCACCACCACCACACTGATCCGCCAGCTTTTGCGCGGCAGCGGAATTGGCTGCGGCCTCATTGGCACGGTCATGAACGCTGCAGGAGATTTGGAAGAAGAAGCCGTTCACACCACGCCGGAAAGCACCGATTTCTATCATTGGTTGCGGCGTTCAATAGCTGCTGGGGACCGCGCGGCCGCGGTGGAAGTTAGCAGCCACGCGCTGATGCTGGGCCGTGTGGCGGGGGCGTGTTTCAAGGTGGGCGTCTTCACGAATCTCACCCAGGACCATCTGGATTTTCATGGCGATATGGAGCGCTATTTGAAAGCCAAGTGGCGCTTGTTCGAGCAGAGCGAAAAAAAATTGATCAACGTGGACGATCCCTATGGCCGTCGCGAGTTGGAGGCCTTCGATGCGGTGTCTTACGCCATTGACCGGCCTGCCTGCTACCGTGCCTCGGGCCTGGAGCTGGGCCCCACGGGCACGCGTTTCACGCTGCATTCGGCCAAGGGAAGCTGGCCCATCGAAAGCCCCTTGCTGGGACGCTTCAATGCCTACAACCTGCTGGCGGCGCTGGCCGCCATTGTGGAAGCCGGTTTCGATCTTGAGTTGATTCTGCCCGCCATTCCTGGGATCACCGGCGCGCCGGGCCGCATCGAGCGTGTTGATTGCGGCCAGCCCTTCGGCGTGATGGTGGACTACGCGCACACCCCGGATGCTCTGGAGAAACTGCTTGCGGAAGGGCGGCGCCTGTTGCCAAAGGCTGGCCGCCTGCATGTGCTGTTCGGGTGTGGAGGAGACCGTGACCGCAGCAAGCGACCCCTCATGGCCGCCGCTGTGGCCAGCAGCGCCGATGTCATTTGGCACACCAGCGACAACCCACGTTTCGAGGATCCTGAGATCATCCTCGACGATGCGATGCCCGGCATTCCCGCAGTGATCCGCACAGATCCGGCCCGCTATCATCGCAACGCCAACCGCGCCGAATCAGTGTCCCAGGCTCTCTTGGATTGCCGCCCTGGCGACCTGCTGCTGCTCGCAGGGAAGGGCCACGAGCCTTACCAGGAGATCAACGGCATCAAACACCCCTACAGCGATCGCGGCGCGGTGGAGCAGGCCTTGGCCCGCGAGGAAAGGCAACACCCATGAAGACTGTCCTTGCTGATCTTGCTGTCCTCTTCGAAAGAGATATGAGCTGTCTATCTCGTGAAATCAAGGCCTACCCGGACGATGCGAGCCTGTGGGCCGCAGTGCCAGGCCACCCTAGTTCCGGCGGGAATCTCGCCTTGCACTTGGTCGGCAATCTGCGGCACTTCATCGGCGCTGCCTTGGGTCACACTGGGTTTGTAAGAGATAGGCCCTCGGAATTTGCCACCAGGGATGTACCCCGTGAAATCGTGCTGGAATCCATCCGAATCGCTGAAGTAGAAGTTGCTGCGGCCCTCGCAGCCTTGCCGCCTTCACGGCTCCCGGAGCCCTTTCCGCTTGAATTGGGTGGCGCGCATCCCACGATCCAGGCTGTGCTGCTGCACCTCAGCACCCATCTGGCCTTCCACCTGGGCCAACTGGACTACCATCGCCGCGCCAACACCGGGGATTCCACGTCCGTAGGGCCGCTTTCCCTCGGGCATCTGGCCAGCCCGCCGGGATGATACGCGATAAAAAACAAGGACCAGAAAGGTCCAAGGAGCTTATACCAAAAACAAAAAAATCCCCGGCCAAGCCAGGGATTTTTTTCGAATTGGAATTTCTACTCGACCGAAATGGGTAATTCCGTCGTGTAGTCCAAGGGCGTGATATTGGGTTCTTCGAAAGCGATGCGGCTTTCTTCCACTTCGCGTACGGCTACCTGCGCCCAGAAACTGGCGAGTTTCGGCGCATCCTGGGCATGACCCTGCTTGGTCATGGGCACGATCACCTCGACCTTGGGATAGGCGCCGCGCTGCAACTGATCGCAGCGTTTGCCCGCCACGGACACAAAGCGGTACTTGTTGCCAATTTCAGCCGGAATTTTAACGATGGTGCGAACCATGAAGGACTCCTGAACCCCTGAGTGTACCTGAGAAAGCGCCATGAAGCCATGGGAAGAACTGCTTCCCACCTGATGGGTTGGCCGCATGGCCCGTGCCCCGAGCCCCATGTTCTGTAGTGTGGCGCGTGACAACTTTCTGCCGGATGCCTATTGGCGATTTCGTGGATGTGTGCAGCTTTAGCCACCAGATCGTGACCGGGGCCCGATCAACGACCCAACCGGCCTGCCTGCTTCGATGACACCGCGGGGGAACAGGGCATAAATCGGGTGTCATCCCTTCAGAGGCAAAAATACACCGTTCGCGGATTATCGGATCTCTCCGACAGCGGGGTATCTACGCTCGTGAAGTTTGAAGATGACCCCACCAAAGCCCATAGCTCTTCAGGGCCGTCCGGCCCCTTTGGCAGAAAATTCACAACTCTTAACACGCCAATGGACCATTCAAAGGACACAGTCAGGGATCGCTTGGTTTTCTGCATTCCATATTCCATATCCAAGGACTTTTCATGTTCAACCGCATTTCCAGGTTCGTAATGACTTTATGCCTGCTGGCCGCTCTGCCCTTGGTGGCGGCGGTAAGCATCGCCCTCAACCCGACCACCGCCACCGTGAACCAGGGCGCCACCAAACAATTCACGGCAGTTGTTACTGGCTCTACCAACACAGGTATCACCTGGACAGTGACAGGGACAGGGAATGGCACCGTCTCGACTGCAGGCCTTTACACCGCGCCCCTCAAGGCGGGCAGCTTCACCCTGACCGCC
>JANYBM010000034.1 GCA_025361125.1 Holophagaceae bacterium
TCGAAATCGCCCCCACGAGCCAGCAGGCGGCCCAGGCCCGCGCGGCCATCGCTGAACTCAACACGCATCTCAAGATTAAATAGGTGTTTCAATGGTGAACGAAACTGAAGATACGCACGTACCTCAGGGACCTGCGACAGCCACTCAGCCTCGTATTAGTTTTCTCCGGCGCTACGGGGTGGCGTGTCTCATAATGCTTCTGACACTCGGTGGATTCTGCGTCCTTTCCGTTGGATGGATCGTCATCCACGGCGTAAGTGCCCGTGACACGCCAACAGTCCTTGAAGAGACGATGGCCCGGGCACTAAGGCATCTCGCGGTGCCAACCAAAGAGCGCCGACGGGTCAACCCGGTCCCACCAACAACCGAAGCCTTGGCCGAAGGCATGGCCCACTGGGCAGACCACTGTGCGAGCTGCCATGGCAACGATGGCCGCGGCCATACGGAGATGGGACGGAACATGTACCCGAAGGCGCCGGACATGACCCTCCAGAAGACCCAAGGACTCAGCGATGGCGAGTTGTACGCCATCATCAAGAACGGTGTCCGCCTCACGGGCATGCCAGCCTGGGGGAGCCCTGGCAGCGCCGAGGATCCCCAAACATGGAAACTTGTCCTCTTCATCCGGCATCTGCGGAACATGACGCCGAAGGAACTCGACCAGATGAAGGGAATGAACCCCGTCTCCCCAATGGCACGCGAAGAGCAGCGCGAAGCTGATGATTTCCTTAACGGGATTGATGCTCCCGAGCCGTCCACTCCCTCTCACAACCCGTCCCACACTGGGACATCTAGAAAGGAAAATCCATGAAACACGCCTCGTCATTGCTTCTCACTTCGGCCCTGCTGCTCGCACCCGGCATCGCCTCGGCCCATACCCACAAAAAGGTCATGGGCACGGTCAAATCCATTGATTCCGCACGGATCGAGCTGGTGCTGAATGGCGGCCAAGTGCTTTCCATCCCCCTCGCAAAGAGCACCATGTTCATGCGAGGGAAGGATATGGTAGGCGCCGGACAGGTGCAGCCTGGGACTCGTGTCGTGGTGGTCCTCGCCGAGGACGACAAAACGGCTGAAAACGTCAAACTCGGCCCTGTACCCAAAAAGAAGTAATCTTCTGCATCCCCGTCTATGTGCGGCTGGAGCTTGACAGTCTTGTGGGCGACAACTGCCCCATCAAGCCGCGTACTGTTGTCTGGAACCTCGGTCTCGGAAAAGAGTTCAGGCTGGGCGTGAGCCCTGCCTAGGCAAGGTTCGCCAATCGCTGTAGAACCTCCCTGTCCACACCAAAACGGCACAGAGCATCGCAGTGCGTCTCCAGATCCGTGAAGAGAATGAAATTTGGCTTGTTGCGAAGTTTGCCGAAGGAGGGACGAGCCAACTGGGCGCGGACTTCACCTTCTCTCGAGTCGGGCGCCACCAAATAGAGGTGGGGCGATGGATCCGGCATCGAGATGCTGAGGTCTTGAAGGCGGAGAATGCCCGAGTAGATTGAGGTGCTCTTTTCCACCTCGAAGGCGCAAACAACTTCGGAATCATTCAGCCAGAGGACATCGATCAATTCGATGGTGCTCCGGATTTCTGATTTCAATCCTTCGAGTGGAAGCGCAGCCAGAGACCGCTCTCCCAAAGTACCGCCATAGCAATCGGGCGAACGGCGATCATTCCGTGCGACCCAAACTTGATAGCCCAAGGCGCGACCAATTTTAAGCAAATGCGCTTGCATGCGGGCATGGAGAGAAGCTTCCTGAGCTTCGCTCAACACTTCCTTATGCCGCTTCTGAATAGCTCTCTGGAAATTCGACTGATCGAAGGCCACCGCCGCTTCCGCATTCACTTCAATTGCGAGCTTGCCGATGCCCAGGTCGAAGAGAAGGCCTGAAATGGCACCTAGATCTTTGGAGAGGACGCTGAGGTGCGTCGCGTTCAATTCGGAGATGCTGCATCGCATGACGAGATAGTCCTCCCACGATCCCAACTTCACTCGGCAGCCCATGAGGGCGTTGAACCCCCTGACCATGGCGGTATTGAACGGCGGGATCAGCGTGGGGTGAAGAAAGTAGAGGATATTGGCGACGGCAGGACCAAGGCCCTTGATGTTCAGAGCATCCAGTCGGTGGATGGCGTCGAGCAGTTGGTCTTCACGAGTCGCCCGCAGCGCGGATTCCAAGAAGCGGGCGAAGGCCAATTGATTTTCCCGGTGTTCATAGATGTCCGGGATCCTTAGTTTCGGCTTCCAGTAGAAGGCGTGTGCAGCGCCCTGAAAGACTTGTTTCTGTTCCGTAATGGCCGCCATCACGACTTCCAGACTTGAACCCTTGAAGTCGCTTGGAAACGACCCGGAAAGGATGTCCTCCACCACCTGCTGAACCCCTCGCCGAATCGTTCGGAAGGCTTTCAAGCGATCATCCCCAAGGAACCAGGTTTGATAGACGGATTCTGGATCCTGGCGGTAGAGGGTGAGCAGTTCGGTGATCGAAGCCGGCATTTCAAGATGTTCCAAAAGGTGAAGATTAGATGGACAGACTGTCGATATGGAGATACTGCATTCTAGGACCCTTCTTACATTCGAGTCGTAGGATTCAGCCAGGGTTTGACTCCCTACTGGTTCGCCAATCGAGGCCTGCGCAGGCCTCCAAGACTGTGACGCTGGCCGAGCGACTTAGGCACTGGAATGTGAATCCAGATAGATGGGTTAGACTCCCGTGCGTCACCCCAATGGGACAGAAGCTGAAACTGGGTCACAGCGCCGGTCTGAAAAGCCGGAGTGTGTTGGTTCGAATCCCACCTCCTGCACCAACCGGGTCCTTGAAGCTCATCTGGCTGAGCAACCCCTTGGTAAGGGGAAGGGAGCCCATCAAGGCATTCCAATGTCTTCCGGTCCAGACCCGCGAAGATCGCTTCGCAGAAACGGGTTTTGTGAGCATGGAGGGCCGAACGGAGGTGGCGCTTGAGGCGCTCCGGCGTGGGCGGCTCGACCCGCAGCTTTCGGAAGCGCTCCAGCGCGGTCTCTCGGAGACGGTCCAGCCGG
>JANYBM010000119.1 GCA_025361125.1 Holophagaceae bacterium
GGCCGCAACACAACGTGGTACTACTGCCAGCGCGGGCCAGTCTGATTAGCGGGGTCACACCTCCACAGGAAAAACGGCCTTCACAGGACATCCCAACCCGAGAATGCCGTGAACCAGCCTGGCCCGCACCCTGGTGAGTCCGTGCGAGTGGGTCGGCGCCACCGCCGTTTTCATCCCTCGGGGTGCCCCGCCGGGGCATGGCGTCTGATTATCGGCGACCCTCAGCCTGAAACCCTTGATCTTGACATTTAGGACCATCGGTCCTATTGTTGATCATGGCTCGACCAGACTGTTTGCCCGAACCCTTCCATGCCTTAGCCCTTCGATACGGGGGCGTGGAAGCCCTCGCCAAGGCGTTCGGGGTGACGCGAAGGACGATCAATCGGTGGGCGGATGGTTCAAGGAAGCCTCAAGGCCCAGCCAGGATCCTCTTAGACCAAATGCTGGAAGGCATTTCGCGGAACCGCAGGGAGAGAGTCAGGTGAAGAGTCCGGGGAAAGGATCAGGGCCAGAGGCATCCAAAGAGCTTGTGGCAAAGGCTCCCGTGACGGAGACCGTCATACAGGATGCCGCATCGGCCTCAATGAATGTCGGCAGGCCCGTCGGTGCTGAAGAGCCCATCGGCCGGGCCGAGGACCTCCTGGGAACCCCCGCTTCGGGTGAGCGTAGTCCGGCGGGCGTGAAGGATTACGAGCACACTGAATCCGATGATCATGGCGAGCCGGGTGAAACTCCCGAAATCGAAGGACCTGAGGGCATGGATGCCCAGTTGGCCTTGTTCGACCAAAGCAGGATTCGCCGCGTGTATGACGAATCAAAGGGAACTTGGTGGTTCTCTGTTGTGGATATTGTGCAGGTCTTGACTGAACAACCCGACGACCTGACCGCCAGAAAATACTGGAACAAGCTGAAAGAGCGCCTAAGTGCTGAAGGCAGTGAAGCGGTGACAAATTGTCACCAGTTGAAAATGATCGCTGCGGATGGCAAACAGCGCCTCACGGACGCCGCAACGCCTGAAACTCTTCTCCGATTGGTGCAGTCGGTTCCGAGCCCCAAGGCCGAACCCCTCAAGGTTTGGTTGGCTAAGGTCGGGCATGAGCGAATCCAGGAACTCGCCGATCCGGCCCTCGCCTTGGATAGGGCGCGTAAGTTGTGGCAAAAGCATGGTCGCAGTGAGAAATGGATCCAGCAGCGAATGACTGGGCAGGAAACCAGGAACAAGCTCACGGATTACTGGGCGGATCACGAGATCAAGAAGGATGAAGAATACGCCATCCTCACAAACCTGATCCACGAGGAGTGGTCTGGTGTCAGCGTGAAGGCTCACAAGGGGCTGAAGGGGCTTCGCACCCAAAACTTGCGGGACCACATGACGGAGGCCGAACTGATTTTCACGGCCCTGGCTGAGTTGTCCACCCGTCAGGTCGCTGAAAGTGTGGAAGCGACTGGAATGCCTGAGAACGAGGAAGCGGCCAGAACGGGTGGACGAATTGCTCGTGATGCCCGCCTCGATCTCGAAAGTCGGACTGGGAGGAAGGTGGTATCTGGCGAGAATGCCTTGAAACCCCGGAAGAAATGACCAACAGCCGGGGACCAGAGAGGAACACCGAGGACCGCTGCTAGGTGGCCCTTCCCATCCATGCCAACTTCAGGAGTGGCTGGGGCAGCGCTGGAGTCTGGACGGCCACCGTCAGCAGGCGCGAGAGCATGGACTTCAGATTGAATCGCCGGTTAAAGCGGTACTGAAACTCGGCCAGGTAGCGGTCCAGGTGGGCCTTCCCGACCCAGCGGGTCACGCCCACGATGTTCCCCTTCAGGTTCCCTAGGACTGTGTTCACCCAGGGGAAGGCGGGGTGCTTGGCGGAACGCCACCCGCCAGGCATCTTGTGGGGCTCGTGGTTGAACCCGGCTCCGTCCAGGAAGTTGTAGGCTTGCCAGCCATCCGTCAGGATCGTGGACCCCTTGGTGAACCCGTGCCTGAACCAAGGTTTCAGGTCCCTCGCCGCCACATGCTTCAGTACCTTCATCCGCATGTGCAGGACGATGGCCGGGTTCTTTGGGTCGGTCTGGACGGCCACGACGAAGGGCGTCTTTCCGGCGGCACCGCGTCCCCGCTTCCCAAGGTGGCGCTCACCTCCGATGTAGGCGTCGTCCACCTCGATCCTGCCCGAGAGGACCGTCTGGGCTTCCCGCTCCAACATCACCTGTATGATCTTCTGCTTCATGGTCCAGGCAGTCTCGTAGTGGACCCCGAGTTGGCGTTTCAATTCCAGGGCCGAGACGGAGTGCTTGCCCTGGGTGAGCAGGTGCATTGCCAGGAACCAGATCGTGAGGGGGAGTTTCGTTCCCTGGAAGATGGTCCCAGAGGTCGGACTCGTCTGATGGCGGCAGTCCTGGCACTGGAACAGGCCACGGGCCAAACGGTAATGCCGGGTGGACCCGCATTCGGGACAAACGAAACCATCCCGCCAGCGGGCCTTGCAGATGGCCTCGACACACTGCTCCTCAGTGCCGTAACGGGCCATGAACTCCTGGAGGGAGAGGCCTTTCTGAAACTGAATATCGTAGCTCGGCATGGCGATCCTCCACCTGAAAAGATGGAGTCTCTGAAGTGACATTTCCTGTCACCTTCCGCTTAGAGGCTTTTGATTCGTGGGTGTTAGCCAACCTGGAATACTGGCTCTTCAGGCTGAGGCTCGCCGATAATCAGGACCCCCTTTTAATGGGTTCAAGTTTCGCTCCGGCATCTCAAGCCTACGGGGATCTGGCCCTCATTGAAGTCGATCCGGTCGCCGGGGTCCCACCCGCCCTGCCGCCGATGCAACTTGCTTATGGCCAGGGACTCGCTCAATTAGAACAACCGATCTATGTCATCGCGTTTCATAAGCGGAACAATCAGGTCCAGGGGATCTATGACAATGCGCATGTCTTGTTCCCGTCCGAAGTGACTCCTGAGGAACTCGGCAGTGTATTGCTCAACGGCATCGGCCACTATTTTCAGCATGCAACAATTGATGACGCAGAGAGCGAGATAATGAAGGCCGGGAAGAGTTCTATCGACACGAACATGCTCGATGCCTACGGGTATAAGTGGCCTGCCCCCGAATTCTGTACCACTCATAAAGTTA
>JANYBM010000133.1 GCA_025361125.1 Holophagaceae bacterium
AATCTCATCGCCCTAGGTGAAATGAACGCGCTGATCGGCACGGCGAAGACGAGAGTCAACACAATGAACATGGATCCCCGCTTCATCCACAACCTGCCGGTGGACGTGCGCGTGGTGCTGAACTGGGACACCGACAACAGCGACATGGATCTTCACGTCATCGATCCCCGGGGCGAGGAATGCTATTACAGCCATTCGAAGACCGAGCTGGGCGGCCGCATCAGCGCCGATGTCACCGGGGGTTATGGACCCGAAGAATTCCTGCTGAAGCACGCCATCCCAGGCACCTACAAAGTGCGCGCCAACTATTTCGGAACCCGGCAGCAGAGCGTCATCGGCGCCACCACCGTGTCGTTGGAACTCTACCTGCACTACGCCAGCGGCAAGGTGGAAAACAAGTCCGTGATCCTGCGCCTCACCGGCAGCAGCCGACTCGTGGATGTGGGAGAGTTCGTGTTCGTGAAGTGATTGAGTTGAATTAATCCGGGACCGAAAAAGAAACCACAAGGAGGGCAGCGGAGGGAAACGGAGAAAAGCAATTCTCAGCTTCCCTCAGTCTCTTCCTCGCTTCCCTCCGCGTGGTTTCATTATTAATTTCGCTCTAAGCCGTCAGCTTCGCGATTGTTGGTCCTGGGTTCCAGAAGGCGCGCAGTTCGCCGATCTTACTGGAAGCATCCAAATGGAACACGTCTATACCTTCGAAAACCACCTCGGCGCCATTGCGACCCTTGCCTTCACCACGAAAGGCGATGGCCCACTCAGAACCTTGACCATGGGCTTCGCGGGGGAAAAGCCGCACCGATGTAAAAAGGGAACCAATGCCTGCAAAAAACTGTTTCACCCCCGCTGGTGATCCATTCACAGGACTCCCCACGGGATCCTCGTGCCGACAAGGATCCGCGAAACAGGCCGCAGCCTTGTCGAAATCCATGGCGGACACCGCATCGAAATAATCTTGAATCGCCGTGGGCAGGACCGGGAAACTCATGGAACCTCCTGGATGGTCAACCGTGGTCGCAGCGAGTTTGGAGCGGGCGATGGGGATCGAACCCACGACGTCCAGCTTGGGAAGCTGGCATTCTACCGCTGAATTACGCCCGCGGAGATGCTTATAGTAGCTGGATTCAACGCCTTTGCCAATTAGCCATTGATCTTGCCGGCAAGCAGTCGCTTGGCTTCGCGGCGCAGGAGTTCGGGCACGTTCCTGTCCCTTTGCATGAGCTTCAAGTCGAATTCGTTGACGCGCTTCATTTGGTTCATGGCAATAGGTAAGGGCGTGCGGGGGTTGAAGGCAAGGTTTTTCATGATCGTGTATTTCTTCATCCACTCACGGTTCATGGAGATGATGCGTAGCACCTCTTCCTTCACCGTGCGCATCTGGGAGATGTAGGCCACCTCGCCTTCGCCGACGCGCGGATTGCGGATCACGTTCACCTGGATCAGGCGGTTGGATTCACGGATGAGGAGGGTGCGTTCTTCCTTCCCGCCCTTGATGGCGAGCATGATTTTCTGATTGGTTTTCAGGCGCATGACTCGCTGGGTGAGGCTCAGGGGAATCTCGTTGCCGTCCATGTCAAGAATGGGTTTCAGCAGGCGTTCCCGGACAGCTTCGACATCTTCCTCGGCGCCAGGTTCCGCCTCTTCTTCTTCGGCTGCCTCGGTTGGGCTTTCCATGGGCATGGGCAGTTCCGCCCAGGCCTTGTCCAGCTTGCCGGCGATCACGTCTTCCAGGATTTCGATGCGCTCTTCGAAAACTTCCTTGGTGGCGGTTCCCAACACGTGGAAACGGTTCTCGTTGACCCGCCGCTTGATGTGGTAATCGCCCTCGGGGTGCTCCTCGATGAGATCCAGGATCCGCGGGCGCTTCAACCACATCACCTGATTGTTCAGAGGGATTTCCAACACAGAGCCCGGCAGATGGGGCACGACCCGCTCCATCCATTCCGCAGTCAGGGCTTGGTGCAGGAGCGCCAGTTCCAGCAGGGCAGGTTCTTTCCGGTGCACCAGGATCACGCCTAGGATATCGGGATCCTCCAGCTCTCCTGAGAGGGCGATGGTCAGCAGGGACTCGGGCATTCCCATCAGGGTTTCGATGCCCCTTGGCGCGAACTGCGACTCGCTGAAGACCGCGCCAGCGATGGCGTGCAGCAAGTCCTGGGGCGGCACCGGAAGGCTGCCTCCGAGCAGAGCCATGGCCATGGGTTCGGGCAATTGCTTGGCGATAAATCGCTCGACGAGGGGGTGCATCAGGACTCCGGTGATCTACGTGGTTCTAGTATCAGGCTAAGCCGTTGCAACCAAAACTTGGTCATTTCGTGGGCGGGCCGACAGCAGGGGCCGTAGGTGCTTCGGGGTCCACTTCTGGCATGGTAGGGGGAGCATCGACCGGGGGTTTCGGCCTTATCCATTGTCCTTCCGCGGTGAAACGGCCAACCCAGGTTTCACCGACACTTTGACCGTGGCGGATGTTTCGGCCAGCGACTTCAACACTCACCACGCCCGCATTGTCCAGGTTTATGGTGAAGGCCCCCTTCACCCTTAAGACCCACGGCTCGCTTACCTGTAAAGTCCGCTTTTCATCCAGACCCTCTGCCATGATATGTACGGGTGACGCATCTTGAGCACGAAAGATCACCAATAGGCCGTCCTCTGTAAATGGCACTTCGGGCAGCACTTCCCCTAGCACTGGGAAATCCCGGCTGGTGAGTCGGCGGGAGGCCAAGTCAGAGTTGGTGGCTGGTGGCAGCCCAGCGTGAGGCATTGAATGTTGTTCCTGGGTCTTATCCACTGCGCCGCGTTTGAGGTTTGGCCCTGGGACAACCAGCCAAGCCAGCAGCCCCAGTGAACCAGCGGAAAGCACGCTCATCACGATGCGCTCAAGTCGCTCCTGCCGTGGATCCGGCGACTCCTCGGACATACTCCCAGGCAGGCATTCCCAAGCTTCCTGATGCTCAGCTAGGTCCACTTCGAGCCGCTCTGCGACCTGCCGCACCAACGGGCGTTCTCCGCCCAGGGGGAGTTGCTCGTAGACATCGGCCTCAAGGGATCGCAAGACGGATTCCTGCAAGTTCAGATCCCGGGCCAACCGTTCCAGGCTCAGCCCCTTGGCTTCCCGTGCCTGGCGGAGCAACGTCCCCAGGGATTTCCGTTCCGTCATTTCCATCCGACCGGTGTTTCCAGGATGACCCGCGCCAATTGATCACGGCGTTCCCCACGATTGAGTCGCCGGTCATCCATGGTGCCCCGGTGGGCCATCACGTCAGCAAGCGTCGCCTGCAAATCGTCCGGCGTGATGAACGCCCTGGCCTCCAGCCAAGCCTCGGCCTGCGAGAGAGCGACCCAGTGCCGCACGGCGCGGGTTGAACAAAACCCGCCACCATTACGGATATGAAATACCACCCGTTCCACGTAATCGAGCACCGCATCCGAAACCTTTACCTGGCGCACGGCGGCCCTCGCGGTGCGCCATCCCGCAAGATCGAGCGAAGCGGAGAGTCCATCCAACCGCTCGGCGCCGGCCTGCCCCGTGATCACCTTGCGCTCGTTCACCGGATCGGGATAGCCCAGGTGCAACACGCAGGCGAAGCGGTCTAGTTGCGATTCTGGTAGTGGGAACGTGCCTGCATGGTCCATGGGATTTTGGGTGGCGATGACAAAGAATGGATCTGGAAGCTGGTGGGAGCTGCGGTCCAGCGTCACCTGGCCTTCCACCATGACTTCCAGCAGCGCGCTTTGGGTCTTGGGGCCAATCCGATTCAATTCATCGAGCAAAAGCACGTTGCAGAAGACGGGTCCCTGCTGAAACCGGAATGTTTTTGTCTCCGTGTCCCAGAGATGCACCCCCAGCAGATCCGAGGGCAATAGATCATTGGTGCCTTGAACGCGCTGGAAGCTGCCCCCCAGCAGTCGCGAAAGTCCCTTGGCCAGGGTGGTCTTGCCCACCCCTGGCAGATCTTCCACTAGCACGTGACCGCCTGAAAGCAGCACCGCCAAGGCCCGGCGGACTTGCACTTCTTTACCCACAACCACGGCCGATAGCTCTGTCAGCCCCTGGTTCACCTTCGCTCGTGCTTCCGCGATGGAGCTTGTGTCAAAGGAGGTGGCGATGGAAGTCGGGGTCATGAAGGTCCGCGAGGTGAATCCCCATATTCGCAGAACCTTGAATAACCAGGTACCAGGTTTGAGGAGTGAGATACGAGGGTTGAGCCATGAGTGAGCAGACTTGGGCGGAGCGTACTGGGGCAATAGAGCGGCTTATGACCGCCTCCGTGGAACCCGAGAAGGACCGGGTATTCAGGACCCAGGACTCGTAGTTCCATGCTCTTTCGCCCTGGATGCAAAAGACCGCAGGGTAAGGCCCAACGCGGTGGCGGCGGCGGCTGGATCATCGGCATGCGTGGTCAAGGCCCGGCGCAATAAGGCGGCTTCCACATGGTGCTGCGCCTCCTTCAGCATATCTTCCAGCACAGCCTCCCGAGGCCACGGCAGCATCAGGCTGTCCTCCTCGCGCCCTGGCGCGCCACCCGCAGGTACGACCGCCAGTTCCCGGACCAATAGGCTCGCCGCACCATGCAAGGTGGCCTGGGCACACCATGCCATCTCCCGCACATTTCCCGGCCAATCGCGCGCCAGTACCTGTTTTTCGGCGGAACGGTCCAGGACTGGCGCTACCCTGCCTTCTCCCGCGGCAGCCTGTTCCAGGAGCGCACGAAACAATGGCACCAGATCTTCCTGGCGATTGGCAAGACTTGGCAACTCGAACCGCAGCACGCCCAAGCGCAACCGCGCGGCTTCGGGCACGGCGATTTCATCACCACAGGTCGCCATCCATTGGATTCCATGGCCCAAAGGCGTGTCCATGGCCTTCAACAACTCGGTCGCAGCCTTCGAACCCAAGTGTTCCAACCCTAGCACCAGAAGGCTACCGCCTTGCAACAAACCGAGGGCATTACCACTGATGCCCTCGTTCATATCTGAAGCAGCCAGGGAAAGGAAGGGGCCACGCGGCTGGCGCAAGGCATGGAGCCGACGGGCTGCCCTGGATTTTCCTGAACCCCGGGGCCCGTGAAACAGAGCGGGGGCCTCGCTATCTGCGGCTGTTCGAAGGTTCGAGTCGAGCATCCGCATGGCAGGCGATAGGGCGACCCAGGGTTCCCGTGGATCTGGCGGAGGCGCTCCCACCAGTGCCCTGAGACGATCCATCAGTGCAAGAAAAATATCCATGTCGAAGGGTTTGGGCAGGAAATCATCGGCACCCAAACGCATGGCTTCGACAATGTCCTTGGGCTCGCCAAACGCGCTCATCAATACCACGCGAAGGCCTGGCCGCGCTCGTTTAGCCCGTCGAATGAGTTCCAGACCGCTGATTCCCGGTAGCCGCAGATCCGTGACCATGACCTCGGCACCCTCGCCTTCGATCCAGGTCAAGGCTTCCAGGGGACTCCCGGTGGCCCTGATGTTCCAGGGGCTTTCCTTCAGCGCCTGAGTAAGGAGCTTACGAAAACTATCCTTGTCTTCCACCAGGATCAAACGCATGGGATGAAGCTAGCAGAGTTCCAGGAACTTCTTGCTCTGCGCCATAGCCTGAGACGTGAAGAGGGCCTCTCCCTCCACTAGATCCAAACCGCTTTCTCGCGCCCATTTCGAAAAGGCCGTGGGCTCTTTGTAAATCCATTCTACGGCCCAGCATAGGGAGGGGATCGCGGCTTTCAATTGTTCGGGGAAGGGCATGGAATCCCCAGCCTTCATACCCAGGCTGGTGGCTTGGATCACCCCGATGGGTGCGAAGGCCCGCACTGTGTCCAGGGTCGCTGGGGCCGCCCGAGAAAGCTGCAGGAAGGGCCGGGATTCCTGTTCCAAAAGCAGTCGCGTGGTTGCCGCCACTCCACCATCCCCCAACAGGAGAATCGGACCGGGCGGCAACTGTTCCAGAGCCACCCATAGGGCTTCTGCATCGGTGTTGGCGCCCCGCCATCGGTCCTTCACAGTCCGCCGCCAAAGCGTATTGAGCGGCCCCTTCAATCCAAGCTGCGCTGGCAGAGATTCCTTCAACGGGGCCGTGATGCTGAGGCCAAGAACTTGAAGTGAATCGAGCGCTTCCGCAGCTTCTTCTGCGCCGTTGCATTCCAACGGAAGGTAGATCAGGTTCCTTTCACCCTGCTGAAAGCGGAGATTATGGAAGGCCGGTCCGCGGGAATGCAGCACGGGTTCACCCATGACCGCGCAAATCCCAGTGGTCTCCGTCGCGAGTTGGCAACCCCACTTTTTCATGATTGAAAGGTGCACCTGCCCTGGCGCCGCGGCCACGCCATCGTCCGGTGCGGCGTAGGTGAAGGCCCCACCCCAGGCTCGCTGCAGGCACCGGCTCGCCACGCCTTTCGGCCCCATGAGAAAAGCCGAAAGCATTACACCCGCTTCCTTCGCCGCATGGAGTGAGGCTTTCAACCGCGCGTTATCCGACAATCTCGCGGCGTGGCCCACCCACTTATAGGCATCGCCATCTGGTAAGGCTTCCATTCGACCTGCAAGGTCGAAAACGTCTGGCTGCACGTGGATTGAACGCAGTACTTTCGTCTCAGAGCGAAGGGCGGCCAGCCAGGGTGGTAGCTCCAAATCCCATTCCAGGTCAACCCAGGCGGCACCCGCCTCGGTGGCCGTGCGGAGTCTCGTCAACCGGGCTGCTTCATCACCTGCAAAGCGCCCATATTCCGTTACGCGGCGACAACTCACCAGGCAACGGCCGCCCAAATCTCGAACCAGCTGGGCAGCCTCCTGCTCAGGAAAAAGATCCAGCCGTACTTCCGGCATCGCAGCGTCCG
>JANYBM010000139.1 GCA_025361125.1 Holophagaceae bacterium
ACTCGCGGATACAAGACGCGGCATAACAACCGCACCACCAAATTCATCGTCAAGCGGATCAACTAGGAGAATTCACGATGGCCCGTTCTCTGAAAAAAGGCCCGTTTATCGATGGGCACCTCTCCAAAAAAGTGGATACCGCTGTTGCCGCGGATGACCGCAAGATCATCAAAACCTGGTCCCGGCGTTCCACGGTGATGCCAAAAATGATCGGCCTCACGTTCGCTGTCCACAATGGCAATAAGTTCATCCCTGTCTACATCACGGACAACATGGTGGGTCACAAGTTGGGTGAATTCGCCCCGACCAGAACCTTTAAAGGCCACGCAGGCAAGTCCGACGCAAAAGCGAAGGGGAAATAGGCCATGACGACATCCGTTGACATCGCATCCAGCGCTACCATCCGTCACCTTCGCGGCTCGGCTCAAAAGGCCCGGCTCGTGGTAGACCTTATCCGTGGCAAGAAAATCGGTGAAGCCCAGTGGGTTCTGGCCAGCACCAAGAAATATGCCTCTGAACCCATCCGCAAGCTCCTTGATTCCGCCGTGGCCAACGCCCTGGACAAGAATCCTTCTGTTAATCCCGACGAATTGATGGTCAGGTCCGTCTTTGTGGATGAGGGTTTCCGCATGAAGCGCGTCCGCCCTGCACCCATGGGCCGCGCCTACCGGGTGCAGAAGCGCACCTGCCACATCACCATTCAGCTCGCTGCTGTATCTGGCGAGGAGGCGTAGTCATGGGTCAAAAAGTTCACCCTTTTGGGTTCCGAATCATCTATTCCAAGAACTGGCACAGCAAGTGGTATTCCAAGCGGGACTACGCCACGATGCTGCACGAGGACCTGAAGCTCCGCAAGGACCTGAAAGCCCAACTGCACGCGCTCAACGCCATGATCAGCAAGATCGACATTGAACGGGCGGCAGACAAGGTCACCGTCCGCATCTTCACGGCCCGTCCGGGCATCGTGATCGGCCGCAAGGGTTCGGAGATTGACAAGCTCCGTGAGGACCTTCAGGCCAAGCTCAAGCGCCCCGTGGCCGTTGACATCCAGGAAATCAAGAAGCCTGAGATTGACGCGCAGCTCGTGGCCGAGGGCGTCGCCCAGCAGCTTGAGCGCCGCATTGCTTTCCGCCGCGCCATGCGCAAAGCGGAAGAAGCCGCCATCCGCTTCGGCGCCAAGGGTTTCAAGATCAAGGTCTCTGGCCGATTGAACGGCGCTGAGATCGCCCGCACCGAAGACTACCTCTCCGGTCAGATGCCCCTCCAGACCATCAAAGCCAACGTGGATTATGGCTTCGCCGAAGCCAAGACCACCTACGGCATCATTGGTGTGAAGGTCTGGGTGAATTTGCCGGATGCGGCTGTCGAAACCGTGAAGCGCTGAGGTAACCCACCATGTTGATGCCCAAGAAAGTCCAACACCGCAAGGTTCAAAAAGGTCGGGTCAAAGGTGTAGCCACCCGTGGTGCCGAACTTGCTTTTGGTGATTTCGGCCTCAAAGCGCTCGATCATTGCTGGCTGACCAATCGGCAGATCGAAGCCGCCCGGATCGCCATGACCCGCCACGTAAAGCGCGGTGGCAAAATCTGGATCCGGGTGTTTCCAGATCGCCCGACCACTTCCAAGCCAGCTGAAACCCGCATGGGTAGCGGCAAGGGCGCGCCGGATGGCTGGGTCTGCGTGATCCGCCCAGGTCGTATTCTCTTCGAGATGGAAGGCGTCACCGAGGACTTGGCTCGCGAAGCCTTGGCTCTGGCCCAGCAGAAGCTCCCCTTCCCGTCTGAGTTCATCACCCGTACGCCGCCTGAAGAATAGAGGAAACCAATGAGCAAAAAAAATCCCTTCAGCGCATTTACCTCAAAAAACACCGAAGAGCTGGCGCAGCTCGAGGCCGAATTGGCCGCCAAGCGGTTCACCCTGCGCTTTCAGCATGCCGTGGGCCAAGTGGAGAATTCCGCCGAGATCCGCAAGACCCGCCGTGACTTGGCCCGCGTAAAGACCGCGCTGGCCTCCAAAATGGCCGCAGAGTAGGAGACTGGGATGAGCCTCGAAACAAAAATGATCCGTAGTGGCATCGTGGTGTCCAGCAAGGCCGACAAGACCGTGGTCGTGAAGGTGGAGCGGAAGTTCCAGCACCCGCTGTATCACCGTACAGTCAAGCAGTCGAAAAAATTCATGGCCCATGATGAAACCAACGCCTGTGGTATCGGCGACCTGGTGAAGATCGTGGAGTCCCGTCCCTTGTCCAAACGCAAGCGTTGGGCGGTCCTCGAGATCGTCCAAAAAGCTGGCGAGTAAGGAGACCCAATGATTCAGATGGGATCTATGCTCACGGTCGCCGATAATTCCGGCGCCAAAAAAATCTGCTGCATCCTGCCGCTAGGCGGAGGTGTCGGTAGGATCGCTCAACTCGGTGATGTCATCACCGCTTCCGTCAAGGAAGCCATCCCGGGCGGCACGGTTAAAAAGAAGGCCGTCGTGCAGGCGGTCATCGTCCGGCAACGCAAAGCTTTCCGCCGCAAGGACGGGAGCTATATCCGTTTCGACGAGAACGCTGCAGTGCTCATTAAGAAGGATGGAGAACCCGTTGGAACTCGTGTCTTCGGACCCGTGGCACGCGAACTGCGCGAACGCAAATACATGAAGATCGTGTCTCTCGCTCCTGAGGTGATCTGATGCCCGCCATGAAGATGAAATTGAAAAAGGGCGACCAGGTCGTCGTGATCGCTGGCAAAGATAAGGGTAAAGTTGGCCTGATTTCCAAGGTCAATCCATCCACGAACCGAGTGCTTGTAGCCGGCATCAACATGATCAAGAAAGCCACCAAGCCCAATCCACAGACTGGCGAAGAGGGCGGCATGATCCCCAAGGAAGCTACGATTCACGCTTCCAATGTGATGATGCTCGACCCCACGACAAATAAACCGACACGCAAACGCCCAGCTTGATGAAGACGGTTTGATTTTTTCTGCTTTCTTCTCAAACATTATCGTGAGAAGATATTCCTTCCGTCTATTAATGGGACGGACTCGTTTGAAAACCTGAGGTTGAGGGGAAACGGGAAGCGGCCGCACCATTATCTTGGTGCAAGGCGTGCGACCCAAGCCCTCTCGCTCTCCCGAACCCCGGGGCTTATGCGCCCTCGGAAATGGAGGATGCAATGTCCAAAGCACTCGAGCCTTCTGTGCCTCGCCTGAAAGCTCATTATTCCAGTAAGGTGGTTTCGGCTCTTCAGTCGGAGTTCAGTTTTGGCTCCATCATGCAAGTACCGAAACTTGAGAAGATCGTCCTGAACATGGGCGTTGGCGAAGCCATCCAGAACATCAAGATTTTGGATGTGGCCGTGGAAGAGCTTTCCATCATCGCCGGACAGAAGGCTATTGTCCGCAAGTCCAAAAAGAGTGTGGCCCAGTTCAAGCTGCGCGAGGGAATGCCCATCGCCTGCATGGTCACCCTGCGCGGACCCCGCATGTGGGAATTCTTGGACCGCCTTATTTCATTGTCCCTGCCACGTGTGCGTGATTTCCGCGGCGTTCCCACCCGATCTTTCGATGGTCGTGGAAACTACACGATGGGCATCAAGGATCAATTGATCTTTCAGGAAATTGACTTCTCGAAGGTGGACAAGCTCAAGGGCATGAACATCACTTTCGTGACCTCTGCCAAGAACGACGCTGAAGCGCGTGCCCTGCTGACCCAGCTCGGTATGCCCTTCCGTAAGTAGCAGGAGAATTACCATGGCCCGCATCGCGAAAATCTACAAAGATAGCCAACCACCCAAGTTTTCGACCCAGCATAGGAATCGTTGCCTGAGCTGTGGTCGTTCCAGGGGTTACCTCGGCAAATTCCGCCTTTGCCGCATTTGTTTCCGCAAACACGCACTAGCCGGTGAACTTCCGGGTGTGCAGAAATCTAGCTGGTAAGGGGGCAACCATGAACACAGATCCTATTGCCGATTACCTTACCCGCATCCGCAACGGCATTATGGCTGGCCATACGGCCGTCGTGATACCTGCCAGCACGATGAAGGAGCATCTCTCCGCCATCTTGAAGCAGGAGGGCTACATCCACTCGTACAAAGCCGTTGAGCATGAAGGGCGCAACTACCTCGTCCTGAACCTCAAATACCTCAAGGACAAGGCCAACGTCATCCACGGCATCAAGCGGATTTCTCGCCCAGGCCTTCGGATATTCGCTGGAGTGAAGGAGATCACTGAGGTTCACGGGGGACTTGGCATTTCTATCCTCACAACCCCCAAGGGCGTGATGACTGGCAAGGATGCACAAAAACAGAATGTCGGCGGTGAAGTCATCGCTCATGTCTGGTAAATATTTCTCAATCGTTTTAACCCATTTTCCTGAAATGGGCGACAGATCCTAAATCTGAGCCCTCATCTAAGGATTTCAATATGTCTCGAATCGGAAAAATGCCCGTGACTCTGCCCAAGGGCGTGACTGTCACAGTTAACGGGGCTGAGGCCGTCGTCGCAGGCGCAAAGGGCAAAATCAGCTGCCCAATCCCGAAAGGGATCAGCCTCGATATCCAGGCCGACTCCATCACCTTCTTGCGGGCCGATGAACAAAACCAGACTCGCGCCTTTCATGGTCTCGCCCGCGCACTCGTGAACAACGCGGTTCTGGGTGTCACCGAGGGTTGGAAGAAGGAACTGGACATGGTCGGCGTCGGCTATAAGGCCGCCATGGATGGTGCGAAACTGCGTCTGGACCTGGGCTATAGCCACCCCATTTTTTACGAAGCGCCATTGGGCATCGCTTTGGCGGTTGAAAAGGCCACCCATATCGTGGTGACTGGCAGCGACCGGCAGCTGGTGGGCCAAGTGGCCGCTGATATCCGTAAATTCCGCAAGCCTGAGCCGTATAAGGGCAAGGGCGTCATGTACACCGGCGAAGTCATCCGCCGCAAGGCCGGCAAGACCGGAAAGTAGGGGGGAGCCATGGCCACATCAACCGAACTCAGAAACCTCGCCTCACGGCGAGAAAAGACCAAGGCCCGTATCCGTGGGCGCCTCGCTGGCACCGCGGAACGTCCTCGGCTCACGATCTACAAGAGTCTTAAGCGTATTTATGTTCAAGCCGTGGATGATGCCAAGGGCGTCACCGTGGCTTCCGCCTCCAGCTTGGAGAAGGATCTGCGCGCTAAGCTCATCAATGGTGCAAACATCGACGCCGCCAAGGCTGTCGGAGCGAGCATTGCCGCCCGTTTGCAGGAAAAGGGCATCAAGGCGGTGGTCTTCGACCGCAATGGTTATCTCTATCACGGCCGCGTTAAAGCGCTTGCCGACAGCGCCCGCGAAGCCGGGCTGCAGTTTTGAGGAGCTAAGGGAATGGCGAACGAGCGAAACGACAGACACAGCAATCAAGGCGGCTCTGAACAGAGCGAATTCAAGGATCAGGTCATCTATGTCGGCCGTGTCACCAAGGTGGTCAAGGGAGGTAAGAACTTTTCTTTCTCCGCGCTGGTGGTGGTGGGCGACGGCAACGGCCGGGTCGGCTTCGGCCTGGGTAAGGCCCTTGAGGTCCCTTCCGCCATCAAGAAGGGGATCGAGAGCGCCAAGCGCAACATGATCAAGGTTCCTGTCACCCCCAATGGCAGCTTGCCGCATCCCATCCAGGGCCATTTTGGCGCCGGGTCGGT
>JANYBM010000175.1 GCA_025361125.1 Holophagaceae bacterium
TTGCGCAGCCAGATGGCGTCCTTGGGACAAGCCTCTTCGCACATGCCGCAATAGATGCAGCGCAGCATGTCTATCTTGAATACGCTGGGACGCTTTTCCTCAAAGCCTTGAGTGAAATTCAATTCGCTGAATTCCTCGGCCTCGATGCTGATGCAGCGGGCGGGACAGGCTTCCTGGCACATGAAGCAGGCCACGCATTTGATGGCGCCATCCTCGAAGCGCTTCAGCTCGTGAAGGCCCCGGTAGCCCTTGGGCATGGTCTTCTTCATGTCCGGGTACTGGATGGTGAAGCGCTTTGACGTAGGTGTGGCGAGCTGCCTCAGGAAGTGGCGGAACGTGATGAACATGCCTTGAGCGATGGGCCAGACATAACTGCGGTCCAGCCAGGTCAGCTCGACTTTCTTGACGATGACGCCCATCAGTGTCCTCCTCGCGTCATCCACCAAGCATTCCCGATGAGATTCACCATGGAGATCGGCAACAGGACTTTCCAACCCAGGAACATGAGCTGGTCGTAACGGAAGCGCGGCAGGGTCCAGCGCACCCATACGAAGACCCACATGAAGAACAGCAACTTGATCAGAAAGAAGAGGATCGTCAGCAGCACCGGTGCGACCGGCAGGAAAGGTACCGCCCAGCCCCCGAAATACATTGTCGCGATGAGCGCTGAGGCCGTAATCATGTGGCCGTATTCAGAGAGGGCCAGAAGCGCGAATTTCATGGAGCCATATTCGGTATGGAAGCCAATGATTTCAGCTTCCCCTTCAGCGAAATCAAAAGGCAGGCGATTGCCTTCAGCGAACATGCAGGTGAAGAAAACCAGGAAACCCAAAGGCTGGCGGAAGATGAACCAGTTCGGCAAGAATCCCCACAAGACACCGGCCTGCTCGGTGATGATCTCGCCTGGATCGTAGCCGCCCGCTTTCATGAAGATCGCCAGCACCGCCAAGCCCAAGGAGATCTCGTAGCTGATCATCTGCGCGGAGGCGCGCATGCCGCCAAGAATGGACCATTTGTTGTTGCTGCTCCAGGCCGCCACCAGGATGCCGTAGACCGCTACGGCCCCGATGGCCAACGGGTAAAGCATTCCCATGCCGTTGCCCGGTTCCAGAATGCTCAGATGGTAAAGAGCGCCTTGGTACGTAAAACTGCGCCCGAAGGGGATGATGGCAAAACCGATCAAGGCCGGCACGAAAGCCAACATCGGCGCGATCCAGTAAAGGCGGCTGGTGACATGGGGTGGAACCTGATCTTCCTTGAAGAAGAATTTGATGCCATCGGCCACGAGTTGCGGCAAACCCAGGAGTTGCCACCGGCCGAACAACAACGCCCGATTCGGGCCGATGCGATCCTGCAACATAGCGCTGCCGCGGCGTTCCACCCATGTCCAGAGCGACGCCACTCCCATGACGAAGCCAAACACAATGAGAACCTTCAGCAAGGTCCAGATCATCACGGCCGATAGGCCTATAGAATGCGCAACCGATTCCATGCAAGGCTTCCGCTGGCGGGAGAAAAATCCCTTTCCAGACCTTAGCAGGCCTTAGCTTCTGGCTCTAGAAAGACGTGGTGTCCAGGCTCTGCCTGGACACCACGAGGAGAGCACGAGGGGAGGGTTCCCACCCCCGCGAGCTTGCGAGCGGGAGGACGCGAGGGCGTGTGATGGGTGGAAGCTGAGCGAATGGAGCGTGCGGGCGGTTCACCCTAGTTCAATTTAGTGACGTGAAGCACAAATGGTATTGACGTTACCCCTGGACTTGGGCATCCGGCTTGGTCCAGGAATCTTTCAATGCCACGGTGCGGTTGAAAACGGGGGTGCCAGGTTTGGTGTCGTTGTCCATGCAGAAATAACCCAGGCGCTCGAATTGGTAGTGGTCGCCGGTCTTGGCGGCGCCAAGGCTAGCCTCCACCTTGGCGGCGCAGACGGTCAGGGATTCGGGGTTGAGTGTGTCGCGCCAGTCTCCCCCCTCGGCCACATCCATCGGGTTTTCACTGGTGAAGAGCCGGTCATAGAGGCGCACTTCAGCGTTGACGGCATGCGCCGCGGAAACCCAATGCAGGGTCCCTTTCACCTTGCGGCCATCGGGCGCGTTGCCACCGAGGGACGCAGGGTCCCAGGTGCAGCGCAGTTCCACCACCTCACCGTAGGCGTTCTTGATGACTTCTTCACAGCGGATCAGGCAGGCGCCTTTCAAACGCACTTCGGCGCCTGGGGCTAGCCGGAACCATTTTTTGGGCGGGATCTCCTGGAAGTCCTCCCGTTCAATAAAGATTTCGCGGCTCAGGGAAATTCTGCGGGTGCCATGGATGGGGTCGGGATGGTTGGGGACCTCCAGTTCGTGTATTTCGCCCTGGGCCAGGTTCGTGATGACGACTTTGAGTGGCCGCAGCACGGCCAGGCGGCGTGGCGCGGTCTTCTCCAGATCCTCGCGAATGGTGTGCTCCAGCAAGGCCACATCTGTAAGACTGTCGCGCTTGGCCACACCCACGCGTTCAGCGAAGGTGCGCAGGGCCCCAGGCGTATAACCCCGGCGTCGCAGGCCGCAGATGGTGGGCATACGCGGATCGTCCCAATGCTTCACGTGGCCTTCGTTCACCAGCTCCAGCAGTCGACGTTTGCTCATGACCGTGTAGGTCAGGTTGAGCCTGGCGAATTCAATCTGGCGCGGCAGTGGGCGCTGGAAAAACTTACCTTCGACGTCCTGGTCCAGAAACCATTCATAAAGCGGCCGATGGTCTTCGAATTCCAGCGTGCAGATGGAGTGGGTGATCCGCTCGATGGCGTCACTGACTCCATGCGCGTAATCGTACATGGGGTAGATGAGCCAGGCATCGCCAGTACGGTGATGGTGGGAGCGGCGGATGCGGTACATGAGTGGATCCCGCAGGTTCATGTTGCCACTTTGCATGTCAATCTTGGCGCGCAAGACCTTGGATCCATCCTCGAATTCCCCGACCTTCATACGCCGGAAAAGATCCAGATTTTCCTCGGCGCTCCGCGTCCGGAAGGGACTCTCCTTGCCGGGTGTATGGAAGTTGCCGCGATACTCGCGAATTTCAGCCTCAGAAAGGTCGCAGACGTATGCCTTGCCGCTTTGCACCAGATATTCCGCGTAGTCATAAAGCTTCTGAAAATAGTCCGACGCGTAAAATTCCCCGGCCCACGTGAAACCAAGCCATTCCACATCCTGGCGAATGGAGTCCACGAATTCCACGTCCTCGCGGGTGGGATTGGTGTCGTCGAAGCGCAAATTCGTGGCGCCACCATACCTCAGCGCCAATCCGAAATTCAGGCAAATGGATTTCGCGTGGCCGATGTGAAGGTAGCCATTGGGTTCCGGTGGGAACCTTGTGAGCACGCGGCCGGCGTGTTTCTCCGTCACACGGTCAGCCGCAACGATGTCCTCGATAAAATTGAGCGAGCGGGCTTCGGGGGTGGGATGGACATCGGGCATGGGGTTATCCGGTATGAAAAACGAAATAAACAGGGCTGGTGGGGATAAAAATCAATGGCTCGTTCCGCTATTGAGCGTCCACCAGTCGCAGGTATCCATGGCGGCAACTGTATACCCCTGTGGTCTCCGGGAGATGAGTTGGAAAGTTGAACCCTGGGGTGAATAACTACCGGTTGTGACCTCGATCGGACCAGATCTCACCGCGAACAGGAGTTCAGTTGCATTCAAGCCCATTCTTTGGATGAAATCCTGGATGGCGATGCGAGGGTCCATATTGCCCGGAATGCCTTGGACCACCTGGACCGTGTCCTGCACCACCAGGGTCGGCGCATAGTGGGCGATGCCCTGCTCCTCCAGCACAACCATGGTGATGTCTGTGAATTCATCGAGGGTCATGGGTCATCGCCTTTCTATTCCCTTCATTTGTCATGCCCACACCCATTTTCCCACCCGCGCCACGACTTCATCCCGCCCGAGCAGCATCAATGTGTCGAAGATCGGCGGGCTGACGGGTTTGCCGCAAAGGGCTACGCGCAGGGCCTGGGCCAGATCCTTGAGCTTGAGACCATTTTTTTCAATGATTGAATTGAAGCCCGCGTGAAGTGCATCGTGTTCGTAGTCTTGAAGCGCACAAAGCTCCTTCAGTGCGGGCTTCACGGTTTCAGTGATGAATTTCGCGACAGCGGCCTGGTCGAATTCCGCCGGGGGTGCCCAGACGAATTCCAAAAAGCCTGCCATCTCCACCAGGGACTTGCCTTTCTGGGTTGACTGGATGGCGTGAGCCTTCCAAGCGTCGGATTTTGAATTCCATGCTTCGGGTAGGAAAGGCCTGAAGTGGGGTTCGATCTCCTGCCAAGTGGCTCGCTGGATAAGCTTTTGGTTCATCCAGTTGAGCTTGTCCAGGTCGAACCGGGCGGGACTCTTCTGGATGTCACCGAGATCGAAGAGTTGGATCATTTCTTCGTCCGTGAGGAGTTCTTCTTCAACCGTATCTATGGCGCGCCCATCAATTTTCGGCGTCCAAGAAAGCCTCGCCAGGGCCAGGCGAACGGCTGAGGGCAGGAAGCCCATCTGCTGGTACTCGGTGATGCTGGTGGCGCCGTGGCGCTTGCTGAGCTTCGCGCCATCCTTGCCCAGGATCATGGGCACGTGGGCGAAAGCAGGGGCTTCGTATTCCATGGCGTGATAGAGGGCGATCTGTTTAGGTGTGTTGGCCACGTGATCGTCGCCACGGATGACGTGGCTCACTTCCATATCCGTGTCGTCCACCACCACGCAGAAGTTGTAGGTGGGCGTGCCATCCGTGCGAGCGATGATCCAATCATCCAGGCTGGTGGCGGGGAAGCGGAGTTCTCCCTTGATAAGGTCCCGCAGCACAATATCCCCCTGTTCCAGCCAAGGCTCGCTTCCCAGGGGCATCTTCAAACGGATGGAAGCGGGCTGGCTGTCATCGTGGTTAGCCTCGCGGCAGCGGCGGTCGTACTGGAAAATTTCCCCAGCTTTTTCCGCCATGGCGCGGCGTCCATCTAGTTCTTCTTTGGTGCACCGGCAGCGGTAGGCTTTGCCTTCATCGAGCAGTTTCTGGATGGCGGGCTTGTAGTGGCTTTCCATGCGCTGCATCTGGCGGTATGGGCCGTTGGGACCAATCCATTTTGAAGGGTCGCCCACGACGGGGCCTTCATCCCAAAGTAGGCCGCACCATTCCATGCCCTCTTCGATGATCCGGATATTGTCGTCGGTGCTTCGGGTCAGATCCGTGTCCTCTACCCGCAGGATGAAGGTGCCGCCGTGTTTTTTGGCAAAGAGCCAGCAGAATAGAGCCGTGCGAACCCCCCCGATATGGAGCATTCCGGTTGGGGAGGGGGCGAAACGCGTGACGATTCGGCGTGACATGGAAACCTCGGAGGTCACTAGCAATAGGGGCGGGCCGAAGCCCGCCCCTATTCGTGCGTTGGTACCTGCAATGCGATTTAGTTTGCGGCGGTAGGGGCCTTTTGGGCTTCGGCCATGGCGGCCTCGTACTCGGCCTGCAACCGCTGGGCGTTGCTGATGGCGAACTTGTAAACGTATTCGAAACGGTCGGCGCCCTTGGTGAGGCCGATGATCACTTCAAAAACGCCCTCGGCACCCACTTCAAATGGGCTGGCGATGACGTTGAAGGTGCCTTCCTTGGCGCCTTCGGGGATCTGCACGTCGCTGTCGCGGATGATGTCTTTGCGCTCGCCGTTCGGACTCACGACCGAAAAGCTGAACTTGAACTGGCCGTCCATCCGGGAAAATTTGCTAAAAAAGCAGACCTTGGGAAGAACGAAAGGCACTTCCGGTACCACGATGTGGTGGTCGTAAAGGCCCATGAGTGAGGTCTTGCCTCCCATTTCCTGACGGATATCGTCACAAAGAAGAGTGAATTCGTGTTTGGGGGCTTTGATTTGAACTTCTTGCATGGACGCTCCATAGAGAGGTTGAAGAGGTTGCTGAGGTCAACAAAAGTTGAAAAGGTAGTTTATCTCCGAAGCGTCCTGCTTTCTAGTTAAGGTTTTTTCATGACTCATCAACGAATCACCGGACTCCTGAAAACCTGCTGCGCGTATTTCCTGGTTCTCTTGCTCGGTGGGTGGCCCTTAAGCGCCCAGGAGCTGAAACTCCAGGTACTTGGCACCACGGACATGCATGGGCATGTGTTGGCCCAGGACACCTATTCCCTGCAACCAGAAAATGCGGGCTGGGCCAAGCTGACCACGCTAATCCGGCAGGCGAAGGCCCAGAACACCAACACGGTGCTTATTGATAGCGGGGATACCATCGAGGGCGAGCCCATCAATTACGTCCGAACCCGGCTTAGGCCGGATCTCAACGAGCCCTCCATTGCGGTGATGAATGCCTTGGGCTATTCGGCCATGGCTATCGGCAACCATGATTTCAACTGGGGAGTGGAGGTGCTTCGAGGCGTTGAGAAGCAGGCCAAGTTTCCTTTCTTGTCGGCCAACACCATCGTCGTCAAAGGAGGCAAAGGGCCCTTCGTGCCTTGGACAAAGGTGAATGTGGGTGGCGCCACGGTCATCATCGTAGGCTTCACTACGCCTGGGATCCCGAACTGGGAGGAGCCTGAGAACTATGCTGGGATGGCCTTTCAGGACATCGTGGAATGCGCCAAAACCTTGATCCCACGCTTGCGTGAGAAGGAAAAGGCCGACGTTATCATCGTCACCATGCATTCTGGCCTGGGTACTTTGCCAGGGCAGGTAGGCGATGAGAACTGCGCGCTGCGGTTGGCGGACCAAGTGACGGGCATAGACCTGATACTCACAGGTCATACGCATGTACCCATTTCCATCCAGCATAAAGGTGTTCCTATCCTGCAGGCGGCGGCCCATGGCCGGGCTCTGGCGGTGGCGGATCTGACGCTACAAAAAAACCAAGGACGATGGCGCGTTATGGCCTCCCAGGGGCGCTTGGTCCAGCCCACGGTCGAAACACCTCAAGATGCTCAGGTGTTAGAGCTGACAGCCGTTTTGCGAGCCGCCACTGAGACCTACCTGAATACCGCCGCCACGAACCTGGCCACGGATTTGGATGGCCGCTGGTGTCGCCTGGAGGATACCCCTCTGGCGCAGCTTCTCCATGTTGTCCAGCGTCAAGCTACGGGAGCCCAGCTTTCGGCGGTCAGTTGGACGAGCACGCACATCTTCATTCCAGCGGGCCCGACCTCCATTCGTCAGTTTTACAGTCTTCAGCCTTACGAAAACCAGCTGGCCCGCATCCGCATTTCAGGGAAGCAGCTTCGCGACTACCTGGAATTCTCCGCGAAGGGCTACAATTTTAGCCATGAACCCGAACTCTTCAACAAAGCAGTGGCCTATTATGACGTGGATCAGATTGATGGCTGTGCCTATGTGCTGGACTTGTCCCAGCCGGTTGGCAAGCGAGTAAAGAACCTGGCTTTTCAGGGCCAACCCGTTCGGGATGAGCAGACCTTTTCATTGGCTCTCAGCACCTTCCGGTTGCGAGGGGGTGGTGGCTACATGTCCGCCATCGGCTTCGTTGGTCAACCGGAATTCATCACGCCCCAACTTGCCCGTAACCTGCTCTTTAGTTATGTGCTCAACCGGCCGAGCTTGGCGTTGGCACCGGTCAATGCCTGGCGAACCATCCCGGCTCTGGACCGGGAACGCATCATGCAGCAGGCAAAATAAGATTGCCTATCTGACTTATTTGATGGGCACAAATACGAGCCCGCCACCGGGCTTCATCAGTACAGCCTCGGTATCAATGACTCCGATGAGCTTGTGCTCTTCCGTGACCCCGGTGGGAAGAAATTCGATGCTACCTCCGGCCAGATCCAGTCGAGCCAGCAGGAGCCCAGCCTTCTTTTCTGTGGGCGCTTGTGAGGCAGGTACCGCGGCTATCACCACGGACTTCCCCAGCCACCATGCAAGTGCTCCCCGTTCCTTGCCTCCCAAGGAAAGGTTCGGGGCAGGTGCATTGTTCAAGGCAAAAACAGTCTCGCCAAGTAAGGTGCCCTTGTTTCCGTCAAAGGATGAGAGGGAAAGACTAGAGCCGTTTGCCAGGAGCACATTTCCATCTTCAGAGACAGCAAGGCGTTCTGCCCCACCTGCTGCTGCAGAACTACCCTCTTCTGTGGTCTTGGGCTTCCGCCCAGAGGACCAGAGGAGGCTTGCTTTCAGATAATCACGTTTTTCCAGGTAGGTGCCTGTCCCGCCGTAGAGCAAGAAAAACCCCTTGGTACCCCAACCCAAGTCGACGACTTCTCCAGGAAGCTTGATGGTACTTCCTGGTTTTCCATTCTTATCCACCTGGTAAAGCATCGCGCCCGATACGACCCACGCATTGCCAAAGGGGTCCAAGACCCACTTTTCGGGGGAAGCTTCGAGTCTGGAAAGATTCAAGGTTCCAGTGACGCCAAAATCCTTGGACCAAATTTCAAGGGATCGGGTAGTTGGGTTGAAAAAAGCGCAAGACCCATCCTTATCTGCCTTGGCCCATCCCGCAGCGGTCTTAACTAAGTCAGTGCCCTGAACCGGAGGCACTGCCGACATGCCAACCGTCATGACTCCAACTAGAACTGGAATGGAATGAACCTTCCGCACGGCGATTCCCCAAATGTGAATAACCCAAGGGTGGATCAGAAATAATACAGAAACAAGGGGCGTAAAGCATAAGGCTATATTAGGTGTTGTCGCCCTGGTCAAGCGATGCGGGTTGCAAAAGCCTGGATGCGTGCTAGCAGCTGGTCTTGGCCCAGTCCTTCCTCGTTCATCAGTCGCTTGGGGTCGCCATGAAGCACAATGTGGTCGGGGACGGCGCAACGGAGTACCTGAGTCGCCAAGCCTTCATCCGCAAGGGTTTCTAATACAGCCGCGGAAAAACCACCGGGGGAGCAGCCTTCTTCAAGGGTCACCACACCACGAGTTTTTCTGCTCCAAGCCGCCAATAATTCCCTATCTATCGGCTTTATGAACCGGGCGTTTATCACGGCGCAGGAGATGCCTTGTCCAGCAAGGATCTCAGCGATTTCCTGGGCGGGGGCAACCATGGCTCCAATGGCAAAAAGCAAGAGGTCGGTACCCTCGCGCAACAGCTCTCCCTTGCCGATGGGAAGAGCGCACATGGTCGCCTCCATGGGCACACCCAAGCCATTGCCTCGTGGGTAACGCAAGGCTGCGGGACGATCGCTGTAGACTGCCGTCATGAGCATTCGCCGCAGTTCGTTTTCGTCTTTCGGGGCCATCAGGATGATGTTGGGGATGCAGCGCAGATAGGCCATGTCATATAGGCCGTGGTGAGTAGGGCCATCGGCGCCCACGATGCCAGCGCGATCCAGGGCGAAGGTCACCGGCAGGTTTTGGATGCAAACGTCATGCACAACCTGGTCGAAACCACGCTGAAGAAAGGTGGAGTAGATCGCGCAAATGGGGCGCATGCCTTGGGCCGCGAGCCCCGCGGCGAAGGTCACGGCGTGTTGCTCGGCGATGCCCACATCAAACATCCGATCCGGGAAACTCTTGGCGAAAATATCCAGCCCCGTGCCAGTATCCATGGCCGCGGTGATGGCCACGATCTTGTCATCGGTTTTCGCGAGTTCCACCAGGGCTTTGCCGAACACGCTGGTGTAGCTGGGCGGCGTGGGCTTGGAGGGGTCGACGACGGCCTTTTTCATCTCCCCGGCTTCCGCATCAAAGGCCGTGACACCATGCCATTTCATCGGGTCGTTAACGGCCGGATCGTAGCCGTAGCCCTTCTTGGTCTGGATATGCAGCAGTACAGGACCGTCGGTCATTTTCACCTTGGCTTCGGCGATCGCTTTAGCGGTGGCGATCACATCGTGACCATTCACAGGGCCCATATAGCGGAACCCCAAGTCCTCGAAAAGCAATCCCGGCACCATCATCCGCTTGAAACTTTCTTCACTCCATTTGGCAGCCTTGGCCACGCCCTGACTGACTTTCTCCAAAGGGATGGCTTTGATGGCGTGTTCGATGCGGTCCCTCCAAAGGTGGTAGTACTGGCCGGACATGATCTGGTTCAGGTAGCCCTGCAATGAACCCACATTCGGGCTGATGCTCATATCGTTGTCGTTCAGGATTACCAGGAAATTTTTGGCCTGGAGATACCCGGCTTGGTTCAGACCTTCAAAGGCCAGGCCCGCGGTCATGGAACCATCACCAATCACGGCGATGCAGGCGTGATTTTGCCCTTGAAGGTCCCGTGCCTTGGCCATTCCCAGCACTGAGGATATGGATGTACTGGCGTGACCAGCCCCAAAATGGTCATAAGGGCTCTCATCGCGTTTCAGGAAACCTGCGAGGCCATCGTGTTGGCGCAGGGTAGGGAAGCGATCTTTGCGCCCCGTCAGGATCTTGTGGGTATAGGCCTGGTGTCCCACGTCCCAGACGATGCGGTCATGGAGAAAATCAAAGTGGTGGAACAGCGCGACCGTCAATTCGACCGTGCCCAGATTTGAACTGAAATGCCCACCGGTGGTGCTGATGGAATCGATGAGGAACTGGCGCACTTCCAGAGCAAGCTGCTCCAGTTGCGAGTCGGTGAAGTGGCGTATCTGCTGTGGGGCAACGATAGAATCGAGCAGTGGATATCGGGATTCGGAAGTAGCTCCCATTACGCTTTCCTGGCCGCCAAGTAGCGCGCCCACGCTTCCAGCGATTCGGGTCTCGGGAGGGATTGAAGGTGGCATAACGCATTCTCCGTGGCCTCGGCAAGGGCTAGCCGAGCACCCTCCAGCCCTAATAGAGCGGGGTAGGTGATCTTACCCTTTTCTTTGTCTTTCCCGGCTCGTTTACCCAAAGTTGCAGCATTTGAAGTTGCATCCAGGATGTCATCCTGGATCTGAAAAGCCAGGCCCAGCAAAGAACCAGCGCTCTTAAGGGCTTCACGAAAAGGGCTGTTGGCACCGCCCAGAACCGCGCCTATTTCCAGAGATGCTCCCAGCAGGGCACCCGTCTTCAGGCGATGAATGGTCTTGAGATGCTCCAAACCATAGGTCCGTAGCGCCTCCCCCTCAAGGTCCAAAGCCTGGCCTCCAACCATTCCACGCCAGCCGCTGGCCTGAGCTAAAACGGCGATGGCTTCCACCCGGGCATCGGCCGGAATGGATACATCTGCTGCGAGTATCGCGAATGCCTCGGCTTGAAGGCCATCCCCGGCGAGTATCGCGTGGGCTTCGCCAAAGGCCACATGACAGGTGGGCTTCCCCCGTCGCAAGTCGTCGTCATCCATGGCGGGGAGGTCATCATGGATGAGTGAATAGGTATGCAGATATTCCAGCGCCAGCGCGCCACTCAAGGCCGCCTCGGCGGGGGCGCCCACAGCTTCCGCAGCCAACAGGCAAAGAATCGGCCGCACACGCTTGCCCCCGGCCTCCAGACTGTACCGGATTGCTTCTCCGACCCGCACGGCTTCGCCCTGGTCAAACCGCGCCGTGAGCCTGGTATTCAGTAATGGCAGTAAACGATCCAGATCTTTTTTTATTTGGAATTCTGGGGTCTGGCCGCTCACACGGGTTCCTCAGAATCAAATGCGTCCAATGACTCCGCGCGATACTCACCACCCAGGCCCCGTTTCAGTACCTCTACCCGTCGCTGGGCTTCGGCCAATTGCTCCTGGAGGTTTTTCGAGAGCCCGACGCCTTCTTCAAATTTCGAAAGGGCTTCCTCAAGGCTGAGGCTACCCGCTTCCAACTGCTGCACCAGGGCTTCGAGCCTGTCCAGGCCATCGTCAAATGAAGGAGTGGGTGTGCTCATGGATTTATCATAAGCCGACCTTGGTGTACGGAATGGGGTCTACTTGCGATAAGCCTTGGCCATTTTTGCGCCCGCGTCTTCCATTTTGTAATCCGTGGGTAGGGCAAAGACAGACTCCGGAATGGCGCCCTCTTTCACTTCCGTAGCTTCGTTACTCATCTCGCCAAGCATCGGCATAACGGTGCGAGTCTTCAAGGCCAAGCCTTGGATTTTGGCCAATTCCTCGCCCAATTTCTTCATGTTCATGGCCGCAGGGCCCATGGCACCCATCAAATTCTTGACTTTGAGAAAGCGGGTATAGCTGACGGCTGGGACCGGCGGTTTGAGACTTGCATCATTGCTCGTTTCCATGACCATCTTGCCCATGGTGATGGTCCATTTCCGGCAGGTGCGACCGACCACCACTTCCTTGCCCTGGTCTTCTACAGACACCTCACCGCCGCCCCCACCGGGCATCATCGCCAGTATTTGGGGGGGCATGTCCTGGAATTGCTTGGCCATGCCTTCCACCGCTACTTCCAAGTCGTCCCAACTGGTTTTCTGGATGACTTTCTTTTTATGGTCGATGGTGTAGTTCACGCCGTTGACGTAGTCAACCAGGGTGTCCTGCCTTGATCCCGGATTGTTGATGCGCATGTATTTGCTTGACCAGTAATGAGTTTGAGGCCCGTCGTTGTATTTCCCTTTGCCCATCATGGTGATGGTCAAGTCTCCTGCGAGCATGGCTGCGGTGGACAGAACGAAAATGGCCGCGCATTTCAGTGTGAATTTCATAGTGGCTCCTCGGATGGATTTAGAAGAGGCTACACCGCTAGGCCCTCGATCGCCATCCCTTGAATGCGTTACCTTTTCAGGATGAGGTATTCATGACGCGTGTGTTGGTAGTGGACGACAGCAGTGAAACATGTGACTTGTTGGAGGAGTTGCTGGGTGACATGGGCCTGGATGTAGCGAAGGCCACCAAGCCCGAAGATGCTTTGCAAAAACTCAACAGCGGTGGTTTTACGCTCATGCTTTCGGATATCAATCTGGAAGCGAGACTGGATGGGCTCGACCTCCTTCGGGCTGCCAAGCCCTTGGGTATTGAAGTGATTCTGCTCTCGGGCTTTGGCACCATCGAAAAGGCCATCGAAGCCGTCAAGGAGGGGGCTTTTGATTTCTTGTCGAAGCCCTGGAATAACGAGGAACTGAAGGCCCTCGTAAAACGAGCCCTTGTCCGAAAGGATGCCAAGGCGACCGTAAGCCAGACCCCGAGGGGACCCCAAAGCGCGATGATCGGCTCGTCTGCGAAAATGATGGAAGTCTACAAAACCATCGCCAGCCTCCAAAACTCGCGCGCCACCGTACTCATCACGGGCGAAAGCGGTACCGGCAAAGAACTGGTGGCCAGTACGGTGCATCTCAGCAGCGATCGAAAGGACCGGCCTTTCGTGGCGGTGAACTGTGGCGCCCTGTCGGAAACGCTCCTGGAATCCGAGCTCTTTGGCCATGTTCGTGGTGCCTTCACCGGCGCCGCTGGCGACAAGAAGGGTCTATTTGAAGAGGCCCACGGAGGAACCATTTTCCTGGATGAGATTGGCGAGACCTCCCCCAGTTTCCAGGTTCGTCTGCTGCGGGTGCTCCAAGAACAGGAAGTCAGGAAAGTTGGGGGCAATAAAACCACCAAGGTGGACATTCGGGTGATCGCCGCTACCAACAAGGACCTTACCCAAATGGTGAAAGAGGGCAAGTTTCGGGAAGACCTTTTCTACCGGTTGAGTGTGGTGGAAATTCGTGTGCCCGCCCTTCGGGATCGCTGGACCAAAGATCGGGATGGACGGGTGGTTTCTGATGTGGGTCTGCTGCTGGATCATTTTCTTGCCGAAGCCAGTCGCAAAGACCAAGTCGGTTACGCCCTCAGGACGGACGCGCGAAAACTCCTGGAGGGCTATGGCTGGCCTGGAAATGTCCGGGAAATGGCCAATGTGGTGGAACACCTCACCCAGTTGAGCCGCGGAAGGGAAATCACGCCCGATGATCTACCCAGCAAACTCACCCAGGAGGAGCGTCAAGCCTCCCATTCGCTCGATGCCATAGGCCCTCTGGTGGAATTGGTTGAAGGTTGGGATCACCTGCCTACTCTCGAAGAACTTGAACGCCGCTATATCCAGGTCCTGCTCAAACATGAAACACGCAAGAGCCGCATCGCCGAAATCCTGGGCAAGGACCGAACGACCCTGTATCGCAAACTCAGGGATTTAGGCTTGGCGGATGCATCTGATGAAGCTTGAAAATTTAATTCAGTTAGACGGGAGACTGTAGGAAATTGCACCGATGTTGCAAATCTCAACAGCACTGACTATCCATCAATTTTATTAAATGCCATGTCCTGCAGTAATTGGGTTTTGGCCTGGAACTTCCTTAATTGATACCTAATTATCCGGCCGTGCCGGATTTCCCAAATCGGAGAACATCATGAAGAAACTCGCCGCCCTGCTCGTGGCCGCTGCCCTTATCAGCCCTGTGTTTGCCCAGGACGCCAAGAAAGCCGCCGCTGCCCCCAAGGCTGCTCCTGCTGCCAAGGTTGCTCCCGTTGCCAAGGCCGCCCCCGCTGCTGCCGTAGCTCCGGCTGCTGAAGTCGTCAAGCCTGGCAAGAAACACCACAAAAAACACAAGAAGCATGCGGCTGCCGCTGTTGCTGCCCCCGCTGGCCAAAATGCCATGATTCTCGGCGACGAGAAGAAGGCTGACGATAAAGCCGTTAAGACCGAGAAGAAGGTTGGCAAGAAGGCCGGCAAGAAGGTTAAAGCCGCTCCTGCTGAAGCCGCTCCTGCCGCTCCTGCCGCTCCTGCCACTGAAGCCGCCAAGCCTGCCAAAAAGCACGGTAAGAAAAAGGTTGTGAAGGAAGAAGCCCCGAAGAGCGCCATGATCCTGGGCGATGCGAAGCAGTCTGACGAAAAGGTCGTGAAGGCTGACAAGAAGGCGGACGTCAAAGTTGCGAAGGCCGGCAAAAAGGCTGGTAAGAAGGCTGCGAAGGCCGCAGTGAAGGCTGATGAAAAGGTTGCTGAGGCCGGTGTGAAGGCTGATGAAAAGACCGCGAAGGCCGAAAAGAAGGCTGCCAAGAAGCTCCACCATGCAAAGGCTGAAGCCAAGGAAGAGAAAAAAGGCGACAAGTAAGGATTAATATCCTTCTTCACCAGAAAGCGGGCCCGAAAGGGTCCGCTTTTTTTCGGTGGAAGGTTGTGGAAGGCTCTCTTAGGAAAAGGCTTCTTACCTCTCCGGGATACTGAATCGAAGAGCCTGTTATCCTCGGAAGTAACGTCTCGGTTGTCGGAGGTTCTGTGTCCAAGCTCGATCTTGTCATGTTCGAGGAGGAGTTCAAGCAACTCCAGGACATCATTGGCCGCTTGCAGAAAGATGCCTCCGCCAAGGTGGTTTTTCTGGTGGACAAGAACGGCCAGCAGATTGCCTCCGCTGGGGAAGTGCAGAGCATTGATGCCACCAGCCTGGCATCGCTCACCGCGGGCAATGTGGCAGCTACGGACGGTCTGGCAAAACTCATTGGCGAAAAGGAGTTCAGTCTTTTATTCCATGAAGGGGAAAAAGATAATCTGCACATCTCCATCGTGGGCAAGCGCGGCATCCTGGTGGTGATCTTTGACCAGGGATCCAGCTTGGCCCTGGTTCGCCTGCGGGTGAAAAAAGCCTCAAGGGAACTTCAGGAGATTTTCGAGCGGGTGGAGACGCGAGCCAACGAGGAAAGCGGTCCAGGAACCAAGTTTGAGAGCCCCTTCAGCGAAATCACGGACGACGACATTGACAAGCTCTTTGGCGATTAGAGATTGATGACGGACGAGGAACTCACGCCATGACCTTCATCAACTACGCCTCGCGCGAGATCAACTGCAAGATCGTCTACTACGGTCCAGGGCTCTGCGGAAAAACCACGAATATCCAGTGGATCCACGAGCAAGCCAACCCTGAAAAGCGGGGCAAACTGGTAAGCCTTGCCACGGAAACCGACCGGACCCTATTTTTCGATTTTCTGCCATTGGATATGGGTACGGTCAAGGGATTCAAGGTTCGATTCCACCTCTACACTGTCCCGGGCCAGGTTTTCTACGATGCCTCCAGAAAGCTCATTTTGAGGGGGTGTGATGGCGTGATCTTCGTGGCCGATAGCCAACGTCCCCGCATGGAAGCCAACATCGAGGCCATCGCCAACCTTGCGACCAACCTCAAGGACAACGGCTTTGACATCCGCACCATCCCGTACGTACTGCAACTCAACAAACGGGATATGCCCACCGCCGAAAAGGTGGATGAAATGGAACGACTTCTGCGCTTCCGCAATGAGCCCATGATCGAAGGCATCGCCAGTCAGGGTGTTGGTGTCATCGAGACCCTTAAAGCCTGTGCCCGACAGATTCTGATGGAATTGCAAAGGTCTTAGGGGGCACTGATCCGCAGCAGAATTTAGGATTTTGGGCTTGGTTCTCTTCCAGCCCCGCTCTCCAACTTCTTCAATTCTGTCCAAAGAAAGTCACTTGCTTTGACTTCATGACCATCTTTGTAGCGCACGAGATAGGGTTTGCCGCTCATGGACGAGGTCGAGCCGCAGAGACGAATGAAATCCGGAGCGTTCTTCACCGCGCGGCCAGCATATTTCCATTTCATGCGGAGGTGGGCACCGGCTTCAGCGGCGGTATAGGTAGAGCTGTTACGAATGAATTGAGCATCTTTGAGGTTTTCCAACACCTGGATGATGGCTTCGATTTTCTGGGCTTCCGTAGGGTTTGCGGGCTGATCCATTACAAGGGCTGGGGGCAAGAACATGAGATCTCCATCCATGAAAAAACCCCGCTGAGCGGGGCTTTTCGAGATTTCCAATCATAACCTTAGGCTAGTGCATTTACTTTCAAGGTAAGACGGCTCTTGGTGCGGTCCGCGGCGTTCTTGTGGATGACGCCTTTCTTGGCGGCGCGGTCCACGATGCCAAGCAGAACCGGCAGCGCGGCGGTAGCATCGGCCTTCTTGCCGGTAGCCAGTACGCCAAGGAACTTCTTGACCTCGGTCTTCATGGTTGAACGGCTGCCACGATTGCGAAGGCGGGCTTCGACATCACGGCGAGCTTTTTTGGCGGCGGATTTGTGATCTGACATGCTCAATCTCCTGCTCTGGTGAGGCAAAACGCCAGAAGCGCGAATGACTATCTTAACGCAGATGCGTTTGTGTTCAAGGGGAAAACGCTGTGGGTGGTGAGCCGTTTGCAAATTGGTGACGGTCTCGCCACACCTAAAGGCGCAGCCCAAGGCCGCATCCGCCTTGGACCTACAGCCTAGGGGCCACAGCCCATAACCATTCACCGAAAATCTCCTTCCCAAGATGCCCCTGCTTCGAGAAACTGGAGGAGGCCCATAGGCTCCAGACTCAGGAATTGAGGGTGGGCGGCAATGGATCGAATCCGGAAAGCCTTTGAACATGCCCTGGCGGAGTATTTGCCTGGCCAGGACATCGTGATCGAGCGTCCAAAAAGCGGTGAATTGGGGGATCTCGCCTTTCCGTGTTTCCGCGCGGCCAAGGCTACTGGGAAGAATCCAGCACAGATGGCCACGGAACTGGCGGCCCAGATCAACCTTGAACTGGATGGCGCCGAGTTGGTCGCGGCGGGACCCTACCTGAACCTGAAACTCAGGCCCGAAGCCCGCGCCAGGGAAGTGCTGGGCGGCCTGCTCGGTGACCGGCCCTATGGCGCCGCTGAGAAGAATGGCCAGAAAATCATTGTGGAGTACAGCTCTCCCAATATCGCCAAACTCTTCACCATCGGCCATCTGCGGTCCACTATGATCGGCCACGGCCTGGTGCAGGTGCACCGCTTCCTGGGCTACGACGTGGTGAGGCTCAACCACCTGGGGGACTGGGGCACGCAGTTTGGAACCCTCATCGCCGCTTACAAACGCTGGGCCGAAGCCGAAAATCCCCAACTCGATCTTGATTTTGATTGGGCCGATCCAGCCCCGGATGACCGCCGCACGCCGCTGTTTAGGCTGTTTCAGCTTTACGTGCGATTTCACGCGGAAGAAGAGAAAGACCCGGCCATGCGCGACCAAGCCCGTGACTGGTTCCGCGCTTTGGAAACGGGGGATGCAGAGGCGCGCCGTCTGTGGACCTGGTTCCGCGAAATTTCCCTGAAGGAATTCCTCCGCATTTATGATCGCCTCGGCGTCGGCTTTGACACTTATACGGAAGGCGAGGCTTTTTACGAAAACAAGCTCTCGGACACCGTGAAGGCACTGGAAGCCAAAGGCCTGCTTCAAGATGGCGAGCGCGGCGCGAGAATCGTGGACATTGAAGACGTGGGTATCTCAACGCCATGCATGGTTGTAAAGGCTGATGGGGGCTCAGTTTACGCCACACGTGATCTCGCAACGGGCATCTATCGCCGCGACCATTATCATTACGACCGCTGCATCTATGTCATCGGTGCCGAGCAGATCCTACATATGCAGCAGGTTTTTGCGGTGCTCAAGAAACTCGATCCAGACTGGTTCACCGAAGGCAAAGTCATCCATGCACCCTTCGGCCTTATCAGCCTGCCTGATGGCAAGATGAGCACCCGTAAAGGCAACGTGATTTTTCTCGAAGACGTGCTGGACGAGGCAGTGACAAGGGTTCTCGCCATCATCGAAGAAAAAAACCCCGACCTGCCGCGCAAGACAGAGGTCGCCGAAATGCTCGGTATCGGAGCCGTAATTTTCTTCAATGCGCTCAATGACCGAGTGAAGCCCTTTACCTTCACCTGGGATCGCGTCATCGCGCTGGATGGCGATACAGGTCCCTACGTGCAATACGCCCACGCCCGAATTATGTCGATTCTCCGGAAGGGTGCCTCGGACATATCTCTGCCAGATCATGCTCAATTTGATCAGCACGCAAGGCCCACAACACAACCGGATGGGGATAAGACTGCATTCATTCAATACAAACAAGTGAATTTCAAAGCTATCCCATTTGATGACTCAACCCCCGAACCCGTGGGCTTGGATTCCCCCTTCGCGCAAGAACTCCTTTTTGAGTTGGCTGGATTTCCCACTGCAATTCGATTAGCACAAGAACAACTCCAACTTGCACCGATTGCACGCCATTTAATTGTGATCGCTCGTGCGTTCAGCGGTTTCTACACAAACTGCCCGATCCTAAAAGGGGATTTTGAAGATCCCAATATTCAGCGCTGGCGCCTCGCCCTCTGTGTGGCCACGGCGCGGGCTTTGCGTCAGGGCCTGTTCCTGATCGGCATAGAAGCTCCGGAGGAAATGTGAACGCATCCATTACCAGAGACCTCGGGCCGGTTCCGGCAAAATTCATCTTCGTAACGGGAGGGGTGCTGTCGTCCTTGGGCAAGGGCATCGCGGCTGCATCACTGGGCGCGCTGCTTGAGGCCAGGGGCTTGAAGGTCACGCTGATGAAAATGGATCCCTATCTGAATGTGGATCCAGGCACCATGTCACCTTTCCAGCACGGCGAAGTTTTCGTAACCGATGATGGTGCCGAAACTGATCTGGACCTGGGCCACTACGAACGTTTCACGTCAGTGCCCACTACACGAAACCATACCATCACCACAGGTAGAATCTACAACACGGTCATCCAGAAAGAGCGGCGGGGTGACTACCTGGGCAAGACTGTGCAGGTCATTCCGCACATCACCGACGAGATCAAGGCCACCATGCGGAAGGTCGCCAAGGATGTGGATGTCGTGCTGGTAGAGATTGGCGGCACCGTGGGTGACATCGAAAGCCAGCCTTTTCTGGAAGCCATCCGTCAGTGGAAGCTGGAGGCTGGTTTGGACGACCGCATGAAGGCCAACGCCATCAATATGCATTTGACCTACGTGCCTTTCATCAAGGCGGCGGGTGAACTGAAGTCGAAACCCACCCAACATAGCGTGAAGGAATTACGGGCGCTGGGAATCCAGCCCGACGTGTTGCTCTGCCGGGCGGAACAGGAAATCCCCCGTGAATTGAAAGACAAGATCGCGCTGTTCTGTTCGGTCACTCCAGACGCAGTGTTCAGCGGCAAGGACGCCACGAGTATTTACGAAGTCCCCTTGAACCTTCATGAAGAGGGCCTGGATACCAAGGTGGCATTCCTGCTCGGCTTGCCGGACCAGGCACCGGATCTGGCCGCCTGGAACGATCTGCTGCACCGCATCCGCAACCCCAAGGGCAGTGTGCGCATCGCGGTGGTGGGCAAGTATGTGGAATTCAAGGAGAGTTACAAGAGCTTGACGGAAGCGCTGCACCATGCCGGCTACGGGTTGGAAACCCAAGTGGATCTGCAATGGGTGGAAGCTGAAGAATTGGAGAATGGCGACCCTGATTCCATTCTCAAGGATTGCAACGGCATCCTGGTCCCAGGTGGGTTTGGTATTCGCGGCACCCGCGGCATGATCGAGGCCATCCGTTATGCTCGCGAGCGGAAAGTCCCTTTCTTCGGGATTTGCCTCGGAATGCAGATGGCGAGTATCGAATTCGCCCGAGACGTTGTCGGACTGGAAGGCGCCGACAGCACCGAATTCGATGACAAGCCACGACACAAAATCATCTTCAAGCTCCGCGAATTGATTGATGTGGAAGAGTTGGGCGGCACCATGCGATTGGGTGCCTACGCCTGCCACTTAGAGCCTGGGAGCTTCGCGGAGCGCGCCTATGGCACAACTGAAATCAGTGAGCGTCATCGTCATCGTTACGAATTCAACCAGGCGGAATTTCGCAAACCGCTTGAAGATAAAGGCATGGCCTTCACCGGCCTGAGCCCCGATGGAACCTTTGTGGAGATCGTGGAAATCCCCGACCACCCCTATTTCCTGGCCTGCCAGTTCCACCCGGAATTCAAGAGCAAGCCCCTTGCACCGCATCCGCTGTTCACCGCCTTCGTGAAAGCCAGCGTGGACCACGGGATATAAAAAGAAAGCCACAGATGAAAAGGATGAAGAAAAACAATCTTGTGAAAACCACTCTTGGAATCCTCTTCCTCGGGTTCCTTGGACTCAACGCGCAAGCCAATGAGATTCATGTGATGGCTTTGAGCCAGCCTGCCGAAGCTACCGGGAAGCTTCCCGCCACAACGTACAAGCCCTTGGCTATCTTCTGGGTCCACGAATTTACCAAGGGAGCAAGCGGCCTGGTCTTCCAATGGACTGCTGGCTACATCGCATCGCCGAGCCAGGAAGCCTCCTACTCCATTCCTTCAACCAGCCCGTGGGGCGGCGAATCCGGGCGTTTCCAGCCCAGCGGCACCTTCCTGGGCGGTATTCGGATGCAGTCAGCAGGAACCCTTCGCTTCGGCATCGGGTTGGATCTCCGCGCCTCCTCCGAAAAGGAGGGCGGCCAAAGTGGAGATACGGGAAATTCTCAAACCAAAATTCAATTCCGCCCTTGGCTGCTTGCCCAAGTCCGCTACGCGCCTGGTTTCAGCAAGACTGCTCCCGTGGTAGGTGTTCAGTACGGAGTCAGCACAGCTGAGGCTCCCGCTCCCAACAAGGAATTTGGTTTCTTCATAGGCCTACGGTTTTAATCTGCCTAACCTGTGGCTTCTTTATTATTGTTTAAAACATCCTGAGGTTCTCATGCCCGCCACCGCCGACAGACACGCCATCAACACCCTTCGGGGCCTCGCCATGGATGCGGTGCAAGCTGCCAATTCGGGGCATCCGGGGACGCCCATGGCACTGGCGCCCATGGGCTATGTACTGTGGACGAAATTCCTGCGGCACAACCCCAAGAATCCCACCTGGCTTGACCGCGACCGTTTCGTGTTGTCCTGTGGCCACGCTTCTGCGCTGCTTTATGGCCTGCTCCATCTCACGGGTTACGACCTTTCTCTCGACGAGCTGAAAGCCTTCCGGCAGTGGGGATCCAAGACGCCGGGCCACCCGGAATTCGGCCACACCGCGGGTGTTGAAACGACCACGGGTCCCCTGGGCCAAGGCATTGGCAACGCGCTGGGCATGGCCATGGCGGAGCGGTGGCTGGCGGACTATTTCAACCGTCCCAACCATGAGATCGTAAACCATCGCACCTATGCCATTGTCAGCGATGGTGACGTGATGGAGGGCGTGGGGCAGGAATCCGCCAGCCTTGCGGGGCATCTGGGGCTCGAAAAACTCATCTGCCTCTACGATGACAACCACATCACCATCGAAGGCGATACGGATCTGGCTTTCAGTGATGATGTGGGGAAAAGATTCGAAGCCTATGGATGGCGCGTGCTGAACGTGCTCACCGGCGAGGATGTCAATGGACTGGAATCGGCCCTTCACGAGGCCACCCACGAGCCTTGCGGCCATCCGACGCTCATTATCACGCGCACCATCATCGGATTTCCTGCTCCCAACAAACAGAATCATCAGGACGCCCATGGCGCACCCCTTGGTAAAGATGAAATTGCCGCCACCAAAACGATCATGGGCTTTGATCCTGATGCGACTTTCGCGATTTCCGACGCGGCTCGCGCGTCGTGGGAAGTGTGTGTTGAACGAGGCGAGCTGTTTGAATCCGAATGGCAGGCCCGCTTTGAGGCCTATCGGGAAGCCCATCCCAAATTGGCCAAGGATTATGAAGACTGGATGACAGGAGGATTGAAGGAGGGTTGGGAAGCACAATTGCCAGTCTTTGCAACGGGCGAAGAGATGGCCACGCGGGATGCCTCTGGCAAAGTCATCAATGCCCTGGCGAAAGGGATTCCAAACTTCCTGGGCGGATCCGCGGACCTGGGTTCCTCCAACAAGACTCTTATCAAGGGCGCCGCCGACTACTCCCGAAAGGCCTGTGGAAGGAACCTCCATTTCGGTGTAAGAGAACATGCCATGGGTGCGGCTTTGAATGGCATGAGCTTGCACGGTGGACTACGCCCCTTCGGTGCGACCTTCCTGATTTTTAGCGACTATATGCGGCCCTCGGTGCGTCTGGCAGCGATCATGAAACAGCCCGTTTGCTATGTCTGGACCCACGACAGCATCGGTGTGGGCGAGGATGGTCCCACCCACCAGCCCATCGAGCAGACCATGAGTCTGCGCATGATTCCGGGCCTCCACATGTGGCGTCCCGCTGATGCCAATGAAACAGTTGTCGCTTGGAAATCCGCAATGCAACGCACCGATGGCCCGAGCGCCTTTGCGCTTACACGCCAGAGCCTTCCCATACTCGATGTGACAAAAACGGCTGCTGCCGCCAAGGGTGGCTACATTCTGGAAGAGGGCAGCACGACTCCGAAAATGATCCTGCTGGCCACGGGTTCTGAAGTTTCCGTTGCTCTCCAAGCGCGCCTTGTTCTTGAATCCCAGGGCATACCAACTCGAGTGGTAAGCCTCCCCTGTTGGGAAGTCTTCGCCGCCCAGGACGCGACCTATCGCAACTCAGTCCTGCCTTCAAACCTCAAGGCCCGCGTCTCCATCGAAGCCGGCATCACCTTTGGTTGGCAGCGCTACATCGGCGATGGCGGAGTTGCCATCGGCCTCGATCATTTTGGCGCCTCGGCCCCAGCGGAAATCCTTTTCGAGAAATTCGGGATCACTGCAGAGAATGTAGTAGAGGTCGCCAACAGGTTGTTACAGGCCTGATACGCTGTTTCCGAATAGAGGACGGGCCATGACGGATTCAGCATCCTGTCATGGCCCGATCCCGGTTAGAAAAACATTCGCGCTATGCGCGCTATGCCTTTACGGTAACTTCTGCTGCCCATTTCTCGAGCATTGCCGTGGTCACGGATTTCGGGCGCTCAAGAGCGTAGCCGAGGGCGCGGTCCCAGGTCAGGTTCGCCAGCACGCCGAGCGCGCGGCCCACGCCGAACAGCACGGTGTAGAAGTCATACTCGCGCAGGCCGTAGTGGTACTGGATCATGCCACTGGCGGCGTCCACGTTGGGCCAAGGATTCTTGGTCTTGCCCTGCTCGGTGAGGACTTTCGGCGCCACGATGTAGATCATCTGCACCAGCTTGAACACTGCATCGTTAGGCATGTGTTTCTGCGCGAACTGCAACTGGGCCTCGTAGCGCGGGTCCGTGCGGCGTAGCACGGCGTGTCCGTAGCCGGGAATCACATGGCCTTCATTGAGTGTGTCCCAAAGCGCCACGCGGACATTTTCCTCGGTGGGTTCGGCGCCGTGCAGCTTTTCCTGGAACTTCAGCACCCACTCCAGGACTTCCTGGTTGGCCAGGCCGTGGAGCGGTCCCGCAAGGCCGTTGAGCCCGGCGGAGAAGGCGTAGTAGGCATCGCTCAGGGCGCTGCCCACCAGATGAGTGGTGTGCGCGCTGACGTTGCCCACTTCATGATCCGAATGAATGATGAAGTACATGCGCGCCACATCATCGTAGGGTTTGGGGAAGCCCATCATGTGCGCGAAATTTCCACCGAAATCCAATTTGGCGTCCGGATGGATGATGTCGCCGCCTTTGTATTTATGCCGATAGATGAAAGCCGCGATTTCCGGCAGTTTAGCGATGATGTCCGTAGCATCTTCATACATGTACTGCCAGGCTTGGTCCTTCTTGAAACCATGGTGGTAGAAGTGCGTGAACTTGCTTTCGCGCTGCATGGATAGCACCGCCGTGGAGAGCATCACCATGGGATGCGTATCCTTGGGCAAGGCCCGCAGCACATCGAAAACATAGGGCGGGACTTTTGCGCGGTACTTGAAGTCCGCTTCGATTTCCTTGACGGCTTCGGCGTCTGGGGCGTCACCGGTCAGCAGGAAATACCAGAACGACTCTACGGATGGGTACTCGGCGCCAGGGGCTTTGGGAAGCGCGGCAAACGTCTCGGGAATGTTCAAGCCTCGAAGCCGGATTCCTTCCAGTGGATCCAGGTAGGAGATGTCCGACACCAGACATTTGACGTCCCGCGCGCCACCCACGACCTGGCCGATGGTCACATGGTCAATGACCACATCCCCATGCTCCTTGACGAGTGCCGCAGTATGAGGTCGTTGGGCTTCGATCTTCTCTCGAAGTTTTTCCATTAATTTGCTCATGACACCTCCCTGTTTTTTCAAACGCGTTAGTCTAGCGTGCGCTCTTTTTCGGGCCAAGGATTTGGATATCCAACAAATCCCGGGTGAAACGTATCAGAGCGCGGTTTTGCTACACTTCATGCATTCCATTGGAGCACCATAAAGTGACCACCATCACATTGGACCAAGTCCCTTCGCTTTCCCGAACCGCTGACACCGGCCTATTGGTGGTGCTGGCGGCGCTTTTTCTCACTGCCATCCTGGCCCATCGCCTGTGGCGTGGAAAGATCAGGGCCGAGGATGAATTAATGGCTTTCCAAAAGGACACAGCCTTCAGCCTGGGGCGGTATCGCGCCGGATTTCGAGGCCTTCGATCCATTGCCGCTTTTGTGGATCGCGCCACGGGCTTGGTGGTGGAACCCACGCCAGGTTGGCTGGCGGTAGGCCTTGCTGAAGGTGGTCGTAAAGTCTGGGGAGATGACGCCGCCGCGGAAGGCATTTGGAAGTCCATTCCCGCCCCGGATGCTGACAACCACGTCGGCGGGGCTGTGCGCTTCGCCCTGGGCGGTCGTTCTTTCATAGCCGAACCATTGGGAGGCGAAAACCTGGGCATCGTCCTGGTCCAGGAAATCCTGTGAAGTCCGCGGCAGCCCTGAGACGCGGCGCCCGGGGCCTCGCGGCCTTCGCCTGCTTGACCGGCTCCCTGAGGACCCTGCGGGCGCAGGAAGCGCCGGGAATGGATACACCGCGCCCCAATCGCGTGGCGTGGATGGAGCTGTTTCCCGAGCCCTTGCCCTCGGGCCGTAGCGGCTTGGCGCTCGAATTCACTTCGCAGTTCCTCCGGCCGGACATGGCCACCAGCGGGGATGGCCGCACGCACGCGGTACTGCAGGGAGAGGAATGGCAGCTCACTGGCGACCTGGCGGCCCCGCTTTGGGGGGGATATATGAATCTGCGGGTGCGGGTCAATGTCCGCAGCGGCGGCATCGCAGACCAGTTCCTGGTTACCTATCACACCTTTTTGGGTACGCCTGGCGGGGGCCGGGAATTGGTGCAGAAAAACCAGTTCCACTACCGGCTGGAACGGGACGGCGTAGTGGTGGCGGACCTGCGCAAATCCGGGACGGTGCTCATGCAACCGGACCTTGCCTGGGTGAAGCCTTTCGGGACCAGGGATACCGGGGGACGGTTTGGCCTTTCGGTGCAATTGCCCACGGGCAAACGTGACGATTTCACCGGTACGGGGCGCTTGGCGGGCCTGGTGGGCGGCGCATTGTGGCGGGTTGCGGGACCCTGGCGCGGCTTCGCCCAGGCCGAGCGTGTGTTCTTCGGCCTGCCGCAGGACAGCCCCTACAAGTCGGTACTTACGCAGCGTTCCTTCACCCGCGCATGGGTGGGCGGCGGGTATCAGGGCGAAGGGAGCGGATTCTTCAGCGGCCTCGGCGTGGAATTGAGCATCGGTTACCTCGAGAACCCCTACTATGTGGCTCTGGCGCGCGTGGACAAGGACGGACTGCAGCAGCATTGGACCGTGACGCACAAGCGGCTTCCGCATTGGCGGTTCGGCCTCACCGAGGAAGCAGGCAGCTATTTCGCCCCGGACATTACCATGTTCGCGAGTTACCAGTTTTAAGTCGGTCCAAGTACGAAGGCGGTCCAGAATCACCGCTCAGGCGGACCGTCCCGACGCGCTAAACTGGCTGATTCAGGTCTGGAGATTCCATGAACCCCAATCAATACCGCGAGGTCCGCCTTGAAAAGCTTGGAAAGCTGAAGGCCCTTGGCCTGGACGTCTGGCCCCGGAAAGCGGAACGGACCCATGGCATCGGCGAAGTAATTGAAACCTACGGCACCCTTGAAGGACCCGCGCTAGAGGAGCTTCCGCGCCCAGTGTCGGTCATGGGCCGCATTGTGGCCTACCGTGACAGCGGCAAGACCGCCTTCCTGAACATCAGTGAGGGCGGGCAAAAGCTTCAGGTCTACACGCGCAAGGACGCGCTCACTGAAACCGATTGGGAAGTCGTGCGGCTGCTGGACATGGGCGATTTCATCAGCGTCACGGGCACGCTCATGCGCACGAAGACCGGCGAACTCACGGTGCGGGCTTCGCGCATCCAGTTCCTTTCCAAAGCGCTGCTGCCGCTCCCCGAAAAGTGGCACGGATTGCAGGACAAGGAACTCCGCTACCGGCAGCGCTATCTCGATCTGGTCAGCAATCCAGAAGTGATCCAGACCTTCGTGCTGCGGTCGAAGATCCTCGCGGGTATCCGCCATTACATGGAGCAGCAGAGCTACCTGGAAGTGGAAACGCCCATGATGCAGCCCATTCCCGGCGGCGCCAC
>JANYBM010000021.1 GCA_025361125.1 Holophagaceae bacterium
AGGAGGGGCGGATCGTCCCAAAGGTTTGTCCAGCCCCTTCCTATGCCACAGCCGGAGCGCAGCAGTGCTAGCCAGCGGGGCGCGATGCCTTGAGCAACATAGAGGGCGCGGTAGGCCGCGAGCGCCTCGGTGCCGAGGTAGAGGATGTCGCCTTCCCGCCCCTCTTGATCCCGCATATGGATCCGTTCGGCCCATAAATCCGCGTCCCAGAAGCCCCGCTGGACCTCGGGCCGGTGCCGACGGTGGAAGTCCTCCGGCCAGTCGGCGAGGCCCAGCGCTTCCTTGGAGTCCAGGCCCGCGCGGGTGGACACCTCGAACCCCTCCTCATTCAAGCCCATCAGCAAGTCTCCGTAGGATTCCCAGGCCTCTTGGCTGCCGTCCACCAGGACGAAGGTGCGGACCTCCTCCCAGAGAGCGTGGACTGCCCGAGTGTCGCAGCCAGCGAAGGGGTGGAAGCAGGACTTCTGCAGGCGGGCGCGGGGCAGGGGGGCAGTCGTTGCATTCATGGCGTTCTCCCGGGCGTTGCGGACGGTCCCCATTCTTGCGGTCCTTGCGAGTCAACGATTGTCCAGTTCAATCCATGACACGACAACGGATGTCCTGATTTGATCGCCATTCTGGACCCATGAACCATCGCCAGCATTCTCCCAAGACCCCTCGCGTCTCCCACACCCGCTCCAGAAGCTGTGCGCGAGGATCCCAGTACCTCTAAAATCCAACTGCTCGAGACCCTCGGCCCGGGGTGCTTCCAGCTGGCCTCGCTTCGTCCATGATGGTGATGGTGGACGGCCACCTCCGACTGGAACGGCGGGTGCCGCTTCCGGAGACGCGAGAGCTATGGCTGGAGGCGCCTTGAGTCCCCGAAGGCGCAAAATCGCGCCCCCAGATCCCATATAGAGAGAAGATGACGTCATGCGCTGGGTTTGCCTCTCCGACACCCACGGCCTCCACGGCCAGCTCGAGATCCCCGAGGGGGATGTGCTGGTGCATGCAGGCGACATGACCCGGAAGGGGACGCTCTCACAGATGGAGGAATTCCTCGGTTGGTTCGCGGCCCAACCACATTCCCACAAGATCCTGGTGGCTGGGAACCACGACTTCCCTTTCCAGGAGCGGCGCAGTGAAGCCCAGAAACTCGTCCCGCCAGGTGTCACCTACCTCGAGGACGCCGGCTGCACCGTGGGTGGCCTCCAGGTCTGGGGGTCCCCTTGGCAGCCCTGGTTCTATGACTGGGCTTTCAACCTCCAGAGAGGTCGGGAGATCCGCGCGAAGTGGGCCCTGATCCCGGAGCGGGTTGACGTCCTTATCACCCATGGCCCGCCTATGGGGGTCCTCGACCAGGTCCCTCACCAGGGCGCTGTGGGATGTGAGGATCTCTTGGCGCGCGTCCTCGAGGTGCGGCCGCGCCTGCACATCTTCGGGCACATCCACGAGGGGCATGGAGAGGTCGAGAGGGACGGTATCCGGTTCGTGAACGCCTCGATCTGCGATGAGGCGTATCGGGCGACATATGGCCCACGGGTGGTAGATCTCCGTGAGCCTGCGTCAGGCTAGGTATTTCCTTTACCGCCACGTTGAGGATCACATGGCCCGGTAGCAGGCCATGCTCCTAACCTGCACCGGTGAGACACGCCTTCATCCCCTCCCACGTTCCTGCTCATACCACTTCAGCGCGTCAGGGAAATGCGTCAGGGCGAGTAGCCTGCATCGGCGCCGGATCTCCAGGCCGTCCAAGGCCTCGTTTCCCATGTTGGGTGAGTCTTCCGCGTCTCCCTCGTCCTCGACCGCGGCTTCGTCGCCCAAGTCCTCTTCGTCCATCGTTTCGTCCACCTCTCGCGGCCAGGGGGATCCTTCGACCTGAACGTCGGACATCGCGGCCAGAGTGAAACCCCCCATGGCCACTGCCCACCACGCGAGGCCTATGGACCTCTCATCGAGAACGCCCTTGTGGACGAAGTGGAGCCTGACGATTTCTAGCTGCGCTTGCCAGTGACCCTTAACCGACACAATCCTCGGGCGAATTTACAGGGAAAGTGTTAAAAATTGCTGTCGTAAACGCAGCGGTAGCCTTTCGAAATTCCGCGTCGATAGAGGCCTGAACCCAAGCATCCAAGTGACCTAGGTCACATGCCTTGACTGGCAATAGCGATGACCTGATAGCTTGACAATCAATTCAGATCCTACAAGAACTTTCTGCCAGGAGAGACCGTGTCCAATAAGAACAATCGATCTGAGCTTACGGACTACGAGAGAGCCCAAATCAAAGAGATCGAAGCCTGGAAGAAGGAAGAGCCGGGTGTAGTCAGCCAAACCTTTGGAGTAATTTTGGAGCCTGCCGCCTGGGTAGTTCGTAAGATCGTCCCTGAAAAGGCCGTTCAAGGGGCAATAGATGGCGCCAATTCAGCCGCCGTATGGCTAACAGATACTGACGACATAAAGCGCGATGCCCATGTCAATGATCTTAGTGATCTTCGTTCTGGTGACCTCTCAGAATGCGACAAGCTCGCTGATAACTCCCACAACTGGGCACTCGGAATCGCAATCTCGGAGGGCGCTGTAACTGGCGCATTCGGCATTTTCGGAGCCCCTGTAGATATTCCCGCAATCATCACAATCGCTATTAGGACGACCTGATTATCGGCGAGCCTCAGCCTAAAGGGCCAGCATTCCAGGTCGGCTAACACTCACGAATCAAAAGCCTCTAAGAGGGAAGTGACAGGAAATGTCACTTCATAGACCCCATCTTTTCAGGCGGAGGATCGCCATGCCGAGGTACGACATCCAATTCCAGAAAGGCCTCTCCCTCCGCGAGTTCATGGCCCGCTACGGCTCTGAGGAGCAGTGTGTCGAGGCCATCTGCAAGGCCCGTTGGCGAGATGGGTTTGCCTGTCCCGAGTGCGGGTCCGCCCGGCATTGCCGTTTGGCCCGCGGCCTGTTCCAGTGCCAGGCCTGCCGCCACCAGACCAGTCCGACCTCCGGGACCATCTTCCAGGGAACGAAGCTCCCTCTCACGATCTGGTTCCTGGCCATGCACCTGCTCACCCAAAGCAAGCACAGCGTCTCGGCCCTGGAACTGAAACGCCAGCTCGGCGTTCACTACGAGACGGCCTGGGCCATGAAGCAGAAGCTCATGCAGGTCATGTTGGAGCGGGAGGCGTCCACCGTCCTGTCTGGCCGGATCGAAGTGGACGACGCCTATATTGGTGGCGAACGCCACGAGGGCAAGCGTGGTCGCGGCGCTGCCGGGAAGACACCCTTCGTCGTGGCCGTCCAGACCGATCCAAAGAACCCGGCCATCGTCCTGCACATGCGGATGAAGGTGCTTAAGCATGTGGCCGCCAAGGATCTGAAGCCCTGGTTCGCTTCTGGCTTCGCCAAAGGTTCAAAGATCCTCACGGACGGGTGGAGGGCCTACAGCTTTCTGGGCGAGGAAGGATTCGAGCATGAGTCTCACGCGATGCCTGGAGGCTGGCGTTCCGCCAAACACCCGGTCTTTCCGTGGGTGAATACGGTCCTGGGAAACCTCAAGTGCAACATCAAGGGCGTGACCCGCTGGATCGGAAAGGCCCACCTGGACCGATACTTGGCCGAATTCCAGTACCGCTTCAATCGGCGCTTTGATCTGAAGTCCATGCTGGTGCGTCTGCTGTCGGTAGCTGTCCGAACCCCGGCCATGCCGCAACCGCTTCTGCAACTGGCTTGGATGGGGAAGGCGGCCTAGCACCTAGACCGAGAGACTATTTAGTCCCGATCCCGTGACCTAGCCGAGGGCCATTCCATCGTCTTGAACCACTTGCTGGTTTCCGACGCGAGCGCCTTGGAGCTTTCGCGTTCAGAATGGGTGTACCACCAAGTGATCTACTGGGTGAGCATAGTTCGAGGGGTGTCCAATGAGCAGCCCGAAACGCAAGTTAACATCAACGCCTACGGACCACTCGGCCCCGAAATCCAGCCAATCCAAAAGGACGTTAGTCCAACCGCCAGGGCATGGGATTGAAGCGGGTAGCCGCAACACGATACCGCGCAATTCAGACAACATTTCGGCCATGGATGCCCTATCAGGTGTTAAGCAGGCGGTGTTGTCCTCGGAACCTCGTATTTCGCCATTCGATGCTATTCGCATGACAAACGACTACGGCCAGGATTACTGGTTGAGTCGGGACCTGGCTCGGCTGCTTGGCTACTCCGACTACCGAAATTTCATCTCGGTGATCGAGAACGCCAAGGAATCGTGTAAAAACAGCGAGCACAACATTAACGATCATTTCGTTGATGTCACCGAAATGATCCACATCGGTAAAGGCGGGAAGCGTCCGGTTGAGTCAGTTCAGCTTTCTCGGTATGCCTGTTACCTGGCCATCCAGAACGCGGACCCCGCGAAGGAGGCTGTCGCTGCCGGGCAAACCTACTTCGCGGTTCAAACTCGCCGTCAAGAACTGGTAGATCAGGGTGATGAACAGGCAATCGAGGACCAACGCCGGTTGGTTCTCCGATCAGAGATGCGTGAGCACAATGTCCAACTGGCAGATGCTGCCAAGGACGCGGGAATTGTGGAGTCCAAGGACTATGCAATTTTTCAGAACCATGGGTACAAGGGTCTATACGGCGGCCTTGGTGCCCGAGATATTCACGCCAGGAAGGGACTTGGGAAAGGGCAGGAGATCCTCGACCACATGGGCAGCGCCGAGTTAGCCGCCAATTTATTCCGGGCCACCCAGACTGAGCAAAAACTTCGCCGAGAGGGGATCACGGGAAAAGCTAACGCAAACCGCGCTCACGAGGAGGTTGGTAAAAAGGTGCGCCAAACCATCAGAGAGTTGGGCGGCACCATGCCTGAAGAACTTCCCACTCCCGAGAGCGTCAGAATCCTTCAAAACCGCGAACGAAAGGAACTAAAGATCCTCAACGACATCGAGGACGGAAAGGATTAAGCGGCCAATTAACAAGCCTGTCTATTCAGGCTGAGGCTCGCCGATAATCAGGTAAG
>JANYBM010000053.1 GCA_025361125.1 Holophagaceae bacterium
GTGGAGGATGGCCTTGAAGAAGGCTTCCACTTCATTTGGATCAAGCCCGGCATCAGCGGCCCAATCCCTGCGGGTTTTCAGCAACTCGGCTTCCCGCGCGGGATCCTGCACGGGCGCTCCTAGAATGCGCTTCGCCTCGCCTGCGCGGGCGCTGAGCTGGCTGCGGCGCCGCAAGGCTTCCACCAGTTCCTGGTCCAGGGCATCAATGACTTCGCGTACTTCCCGTAGCGCCGGAGAGGCCGCGCCGAGATCAGGGAGATCCATGGCCGAGGGTCGGCTTAGATCCTGTGGTGCTTCTAGGCGTTCGTGGATGTCTTGAAGTGCCGAAATGAGGCCTGAGCGGGCTTCGGACGCGTAGGGATTCTCGTTCTGGATGGCAAGGAAGAGATGGCCCGCATCCGCCCGCACCGTCTCGATGACCGCCGATAGCGCGCGGAACGAGGCTGGCGCGAAGGGTGTCTCCTCCACGCCCATGTCCAGCAATCCTTTAGCCAAGAAGAAGGCTGTAGCGTGGGTATGCGCCATCACGCGGTCGTGGGCTTCGGGCGAGACTTCGATGACTTCACTACCCAGGGTCTCGAATAACGTCCGCACGTGTTGGGCGGCTTCAGAATGGCGAGGGCTGGGACAAATCACTGTCTGAAGAGGATCCGCGCGGGCAAGGCTGAGGGGGCCGAACAGTGGGTGGGTGCCGCAATGGGGGATATCATCACTGAGGATCCGGTCCAGCAGGGCGCAAGGAACTGTCTTCACGCTGCCCACGTCCATCACGATATGTCGTGACTCCAAATGGGGCCGAAGACTGAGGAGCACGGCCTCCGTTTGCGGGATGGGGACGGCCAGTACAATGATGTCGGCCCACCGGGCCAAGGACTCAGGGCTCTCCGCCTGCAGACCGCCGGGTACTGGCACGGCGGGGTCCCAGGCCTGCATCGGCATGCCAGCCTCGCGGAGGAGTTCCGCCAAGGCAGATCCAAAGCGGCCGAATCCAATGATACCGATGCGCAAGGGGGAACCTCGAAGGTAGGTTCGATTATTCTAATCCGTTTACCGGAAACAGGACTTCCCTCGTAAGCTGATGGTTCTGCTTTTTGGAGCCACCGATGCCCCGTCTGATCTTTGTTCTTGTGGCTTCCGTGGCTTTGCTGGCACAAACGCCTGCCCCCGCGATGCAGCACGGTAAGCCCACGCGGGAAGGCGCGGAGTATATTGCCGCTGTGGCCACCACTTCGACTGCGAAAGTGATCGCAGAGATCCGGGACCACCAGCAGGCGGTGTCCAACCTGCAGTACCTGTGCGATGAGATCGGTCCGCGACTCACGGGCTCGGCCCGGCTGGTGACGGCCCATGAGTGGATGGAGGGCCGGATGAAGTCTTACGGGTTGGTGAACGTCCACCGCGAAGCCTATGACTTTGGTCCCAGCTGGACCCGCGGCGTGGAGACCGCACGCATCATCAACCACAACGGCCTGAATCTGCAGGTAGCGCAAATGGCCTGGAGCCCCGCCACCCACGGTCCCCTCAAAGGGGAAGTAGTGCTGCTGGGCGGCAAGACCTTGGAGGAGATGCTCGGCCTCATCGGGCACCTTAAGGGCAAGATCGTGTTGATGGGATCCTTCCCCAAGTCAGAAGGGGACCCGAAAGGTCGCCGCGAAAAGATGATGAAGCTCTTTGGCGCCATCCGAACCGAGGGCATTGCCGCCTTCCTCATGGGCTCAGAAAAGGAAGGCGGGTTCCTCACCATGACTGGTTCGCCCAAGGGTGGCCGCTTTCTTCCCAACGTTCCGGCGGCCTTCATGAACCGTGAGCACGTGAACATCCTTAAGCGGCTGCTGGAGAAGCACGGCAGCCTTGAGCTTGAGTTGAACCTGGGCGGCGTGGCCTCCGAGAAGCCCGTGCAGGCCTACAACTCCATCGGCGAGATCCCAGGCAGTGAAAGACCAGAAGAGGTCGTGATCCTGGGGGCGCACCTGGACAGCTGGGACCTGGGCACCGGCGCCACGGACAACGGCACCGGCAGTGTGGCGGTGGTCGAAGCCCTGCGCGCCATCCAGGCTGCGGGCGTGAAACCCAAGCGCACCATCCGCGTGGTGCTTTTCAGCGGGGAAGAGCAGGGGATCTTCGGCAGCAAGGCCTATGTGAAAGCTCACAAGGATGAACTCAAGAACATCCAGGCAGTGCTCATTGATGACCTGGGCACCGGAAAGGTGCGGGGCTTTGCCATGGAAGGCCGGGAGGATCTGCGCCCCTTCATGGCCGAGGCCATCGCGCCGTTGAACGAGATGGGTGTGCGGGAACTGCCCTTGGAAGCCAGTGAGGACAGCGACCATGCGCCTTTCGTAGAGGAAGGCATCCCGGCCTTCTTCAGCATCCAGGACAATGAGGACTACTTCACGGCGACCCACCATAGTCAGGCGGATACCTTCGAGCATGTAAAACCCGAGGCCTTGGTGGAAGGCGCCACCGCCATGGCTGTTACTTCGCTGGGCCTGGCGGATATGGGACCACGGCTGCCACATAAAATGGTCGAAATGGTTGAAAAACAGGCCCCTGTCTCACACTGATCAAGGCTGGCGGGGCAAAGCTTTAAAGTCCCAAATCCCAAATCTCAAATCAAGAATCTACCGCCTATTACCCACCAGTTATTACCCGCTCGCCAGTTTCATCAGCGCGGCCAGCGTGTCGCTGGGACCAAGGGCCAGCAGGTCGTCACCGGCCTGGAAAGTTTCATCACCCCTGGGGTTGAAGCACAGGCCCTGGCCGATTCGGTTGATGCCAACGATGAGCGCGCCGGTGCTGTCCCGAAGCCGCATTTCCCGCATGGTCTGGCCAACGAGTTTCGAAGTGGGATGCACATGGATGCGCTCCATGCCCAATTCAAGCTGATCTTGTTGGAGTACCACATCGAAAAAATTCATCATGTCGGGATTCAACAGCAGGGCCGCCATGCGCCGTCCACCAATCTCGTAGGGGCTTACGATGTGAGTGGCGCCCGCGGCGGTCAGCTTGCTTTCTGTGCCGAGTTTGGCGCTGCGGGCCACAATGGGGATTTTTGGCGCCATCTGCCGCGCGGTGAGTGTCACCAGCACGTTATCGGCATCGGTGGTGAGGGCGGTGATCAGGCCCTTGGCCTTGCGAATACCAGCTGTCTCCAACACCATTTCATCCATGGCGTTGCCATACAGGATGAGGTCGTCACTGAAGCGTGGATTCGCACGGCCTTTGTGGTCCTCGATTTCAATAATGACAAAAGGGACGTTCGCGTGCTTCAGCTCCCAGGCTGCCTGAAAGCCCATTTTGCCGAAGCCGCAAACGATGATGTGGTCGGTGAGGGATTCGATCCGTTTTTCCATGCGCCGCTCCCGCAGATAGCCTTGAAGATCACCCTCGACAATGAGAGCCGTAAGATTGGAGATGGCATAGGTGGCGACGCCCAGGCCTGTCACCAGATAGAAGATCGTGAAGAGTTTGGTCTTGTCATTGACTTCCCCCATCTCTCTAAAGCCAACAGTGAACAACGTGGTCACTGCCATGTAGAACGCGTCCAGCCATCCGAGCTTGGCCAGGATGTGATAGCCGACGGCACCGGTCATGCCCACCACGAACAGCAACCCCACCGCCTCGCGAAAACGGCGCATGGGAGCGAGATTACGAAGTTTAACCAATCTCAAGGGAGCATCATCCGGGCAAATTAGGTTTGATGCTGAAGTGTGCCGTGCAGTGGGCCACCATGTTTTTTCCGCACATGAGGCGACATTCCAAAACTGCGCCGCGCTTGGAAAGGCGCACCACTTCAGCCTCTCCGGTGACCTCGCCCCGGGCGGGCTCTAGGTAGCGGATGTGGAGATCCTGGGTGGCGAAGGGCATGAGCCCATCGAAAATCGTGCAAAGCGCCAAGGCGCAAGTCATGTCCGCGACGGTGGCCAACACGCCGCCGTTTACGTTGCCTCGGGGGCCGTTGAGGGTGTGTTGGTTGGGCTTCAACTTCAGGGTGGCTTTCCCCGGCAGCAACTCCGCGAAGGTCATGTCCCATTCCTTGATGAGCGGCCACGGCGCAAAGCGGGCCTGTACACGCTCCAGGAGATCGGGGGCAAGGGAGGCTGGGATTTCTAAGGGAGGCATAGTTTTCAGTCTAAGCCTTCATCCGCAAATTCGCATCTCGACCGGATGGCGAGGATTTTGGGTTCACAATTCACAATGCGAGCGTGTTGCGCAGCTCCGTAGCCATATCCATGAACACCTTGGTCTGGGGGGAATCAGGATAGGCCTCCACCACAGGGCGACCGTTATCTCCGCCTTCCCTGATGGCCAGATCAATGGGCACTTCGCCCAGGAAGGGCAGGTTCATACGCTTCGCGGCAGCCTTCACGCCGCCGTGACCAAAGATCTGCGTTTCCTCGCCACATTTCGGACAGATGAAACTGCTCATATTTTCGATAACGCCGAGAATCGGAACCTTCACGGTGTTGAACATCCCGATAGCTTTTTTGGCATCCAGAAAAGCCACATCCTGGGGTGTGCTCACGATGATGGCGCCGGCCACGCTGGCATTCTGGATGAGGGAAATCTGCGTGTCGCCGGTGCCCGGCGGGAGATCCATCAGCAGCACATCCAGATCGCCCCACAATACATCGCCAAGAAACTGGGTGAGCGCCTTGTTGAGCATGGGACCGCGCCAGATGATGGGCCGATCCTCATCAACGAGAAACGCAATGCTCATGAGTTTCAGCCCGAATTTTTCCAGCGGAATGATCTTGCCTTCGGCCGTGCCCTCGGGGCCTTCGGTGATGCCGAACATCATGCCGATGCTGGGCCCATACAGATCAGCATCCAAAAGGCCGACCTTGAGGCCTTGCTTCGCCAAGGCCACTGCCAGGTTGGTTGCAACCGTGCTCTTGCCAACGCCGCCTTTGCCGCTGCCCACCACAATGGCGTGTTTGACGGTAGGGAGCAGATTCTTGTATTCCACCTGGGGTGTCTTTTCCCAATCGATTTGAATAGCCACGCTCTTGATAGCTTCCTGCTGCTGGACCCGCTCGGTGAGAGCCTGTCGGATGACCTGTTCGCGATCCTGATAGGCATCCAGCAGTGCAAGGGAAACCGTAATGGTGCTGCCATCCACGGTAATGCCTTTCACAGCTTTCAAGGTCGTAAGCGTGGCCGAGGTACCCGGCACCTGGTAGGCATTGACTGCGTCAAAAATGGCTGCGCGGCTGATTCGTTTGTCCATGATGAGGTGTCTCCAGCCCTTTAGTCTGGCATGGATCTGGGGGTGGCCATGGATGTAGAAGGCCGTGGGCTTTAGGCTGTGGGCCGAGCTTGGAGTCACCTTCGGCGCACGTTCCGCATGGCGCGGTTTGCGACCGCCTACCAGCTCAGGTTTCAGCGCGAGCTGCCGTTTTCGCAGCCTATGCTCACAGCTCACAGCCCACTAGAACCCCAAATCCCCCGGCCGCAATTCCGTGAGTTTCTGAGTCATGGCTCCAGCGCCGCTGCGCATATAGCCATACTCGTAAGCACGGAGTTGGCTTCGGATGAAGGGTCCATTCGGATTCAGACCTCGCTGCAGCACTTGACCATCAGGCCCCAGCATGCGGCCTTTTACGTTGTCCGCGAGTTGCAGTTCCAAGGTTTCCACGATTTCCGCCGCCAGAATGGGGTCCACCAAAGGGAAAGCCACTTCCACGCGGTGGTCCAGGTTGCGCGGCATCAGATCGCCACTGGCCAGCAAGGTTTCTGGATGGCCGTCATTGGCGAAATAGTAGACCCGGGCATGCTCCAGAAAACGATCCACGATGGACAACACGCGAATATTCTCCGAGAGCCCCGGAACACCACTGCGCAAGCAGCAGGCTCCGCGGACGATGAGATCAACCTGCACCCCGGCCTGGCTGGATTCGTAAAGCAGCTCGATCATGTTGGGATCTACCAGCGCGTTCATTTTGAGGATCATTCGCGCGGGTTTTCCGGCCCTGGCGTGTTCCATCTCGCGCTGGATTCGCATGGTCAGGCCCCGGCGAAAAAACTGGGGTGCCAGCAGCAGATGATTGAATTTGGGCGGCCTTGTATAACCTGTCAACAGGTTGAAAAGGTTCGAAAGATCCTCGCCAAATTCCGGGCGGGCGGTGAACAGGCCCAGATCCGAGTAAAGCCGACTGGTGCGCTCGTTGTAGTTGCCAGTGCCGAGATGGCAATAACGGCGAAGGCCATCCGCTTCCTGGCGCACCACGAGACAGGCTTTGCCATGGGTCTTGAAATGCGGCAATCCATACACCACATGGCAGCCGGCCCGCTCCAGTCGTCTTGCCCAGGCGATGTTGGCTTCTTCATCAAATCTGGCCCGCAACTCCACGATGGCGGCCACTTGCTTGCCGCGCTCCGCGGCGCGCTCCAGGGCCGCAGCGATGGGGCTGGTGGGACTCATGCGGTAGAGGGTCATTTTAATGGCGAGAACTTTCGGGTCTTCCACGGCTTCCCGCACGAAGCGCACGACGGAATCATCGAAACTCTGATAGGGATGCTGGAGCAGGATGTCCCGTTTGGACATGGCTTCAAAGATGCTCTCACTCAGTTCCAGCGCGGGCACCGGAAGAGGTGGCAGCGGGAGATCCTTGAGGTGCGGAAGATCAAGCTGCATGTAGAGTTCCATCAAGTCTGAAAAAGACGTGAAACCCTCGGTGGGATAGAGATCCTCGGCACTCAATTCCAATTCTTCGATCAGGAAATCCAGCAGCGGCTTGGAGAGGCCCCGCTCGTATTGGAGCCTGACGGCGGCACCGCGGCGGCTGCTGCGCAGGCTTTCTTCAACGGTCTTCATCAAGTCTTCTTCGGGATCTTCTTCCACCACCAGATCCGAATCCCGCGTTACCCGAACAGCGTTGCAGTTCTTGACCTCATAGCCCGAAAAAAGCCGCTCCAACTGCATCCGAACGACATTTTCAAGAGTGATGAAGGCATGGGTCCCGGGCTTTGATGGGAGACGCAGGAACCGTGTGGCGACCGAGGCCGGCACGTGGATGATGCTCAGTTCGGAAAGTGGGAACATGGAGTTTTCTTCGAGCGCCTCTTGGGCCTCCAACTCCGCCACCAGGACCATGGCCCGGTTGGCCAAGCGCGGGAAAGGGTGGCCCGTGTCCACCGCCAGTGGGGTGATCAAGGGCATCAGGCTGCGCTCGAAGTATTCGCTCACGAAGTCCCGGTCACTTGGACTCAGGTCCGCCGGGTTCCGGATGACGATGCCCTCGGCCTTGAGCATGGGTTCGATGAGGTCGTGAAAAAGCGCATGCTGGTGCGCCGAGCCCTCATGCAACCGCTGGCTGATGCGGTCCATGAGCTGCCGTGGCGTGAGCCCATCCGCGCTTGGCTGGGTGATGCCCGCATCAATTTGGCGCCAGATGCCAGCCACCCGGACCATAAAGAACTCGTCCCAATTATTGGACACGATGGAAAGGAATTTCACGCGCTCCAGCAAGGGGACTGAACCATCCTCAGCCTCCTCCAGCACCCGCTCATTGAAGTCAAGCCAAGCCAACTCACGGTTGATGAGTTCTTCTGGGCGGGGAAGGGGGCGTTTCATGGCCATTGAACTATCTCATCATCATTGTGGCAGCAGCTGTGAATTGGGTGTGACGAGGGGTGAGGTATGAGCCATGGCCCAGAGCTGTAAGGACTCAAGACTGCTTGATTTTTCGCCGATTCCAGGCACACTAGTCTCTTCGTCTTCCGCCGTGGAAGACCGATTCGGCCCGCCCGGGCCATTGCCTAACGAGAGGGCCGGTTTGATCCGGTCAGGTAGGAGGAACCATGAGTGAAGAAGCCATCCCAGTAACCCTTCGCACGGATTTCAGCAAGGCGGCCAACACCAAGCTGCGTAAGTCTGGCCTGATGCCGGCCGTCGTTTACGGCTTGAACGAGCCCCCCGCGAATATCGCCATCAGCCCCAAAGTTGTCGCGCGCATTCTCGCTTCCGAGAGTGGCCGCAACTCCATGGTTTACATGCAGCGTGAAGGCACGGACATCAAGCGCCACGTCATCATCCAGGCCGTGCAGCGCCATCCTGTGACCGGCCGCCTCGTGCACATCGACTTCATGCGGGTAGACCCCACCCACAAGGTTCGGGTGAAGATCCCAGTCCGCTTGATGGGTGTGCCCATCGGCGTGAAGAGCCAGGGTGGTTCCTTGGACTTCGTCCACCGCATGTTGGAAATCGAGTGCTTGCCAAGTGTCATACCCGGCCACATCGACGTGAATGTGGAAGCCTTGAAGATCGGCGATTCCATCCGCTTCGATCAATTGGACCTGCCAGCTTCCCTCCGCATTCTTGGTGAGGAGCACGAGGTCGTTTGCGCCGTCCGTGCGAAGACCGCGGAAGAGGTGGTTGAGGAAACAGCCGTTGCGGTGGTCGCTGCTCCGGTTGCCGCAGTGGAACCGGAAACCGCCAAAAAGAGCAAGAAGGACGATAGGAAATAGCTCCTTCCTGCAACGAACTTCAAAAGGGCCGCGATTGCGGCCCTTTTGCTTTTGCTGGTGGTGGGAGAGGCAAGCGTTGAGGGGCAACAGGCAAAAATCAGTTCAACTTTCAACTCATCGCTCATTTCCCAACATAGGCAATCGGATCCATGGCTCCAGCTTGCTCGAAGCCCCGCAGTCGCAGCAGGCATGAATCGCAGGTCCCGCAGGCTTTCTCTTCGGCTTGATAGCAGGACCAACTCAAGTGCAACGGAGCACCCAGTTCCACGCCTTTTTGCACGATCTGGGCTTTGCTCGAATGGAGAAGCGGCGCGAAAAAACGCAGCTTTGTTTCGGGCCTGGTGCCCAGGTTTGCGGTCTGCTCAAAGCTGCGCAAGAAAGTCTCGCGGCAATCTGGATAGCCTGAGGAATCCTCCTCCACGAAGCCCACGAAAATGGCCGTGGCACCCAGTACTTCAGCCCACGACACAGCTGTGCTTAGCAGGTGGGCATTGCGAAAGGGTACGTAACTTGCGGGAATGCCAGGGCGGTCCAAATTACCTTCCGGGAGGGCAATGCTTGGATCCGTGAGCGCTGAACCACCAATTTTCCGTAAGTTTTCGAAGGAGATGACAAGGCGGCGAGGGAGCGGCACAGCATAGAAATTCGCGATGTCATGGAAGGCCTGTCGCTCACGGGCTTCCGTGAGCTGGCCGTAATCTGCATGCAGCAACGCCAACTCGAAGCCATCGACCTTCGCGAGAGCCGTGGTTACGCAGGAGTCCATGCCGCCCGATAGGGAGATGACTGCCAGCTTAGACATCGCTCCTACCTTCCGCCCATGTTTCCAGGTCGTTCATGGCCGCCTCCACCTTTGGGTTCCACTCGTCTTCGCTGGCCTTTGAAGGTACTTCCAAAGGCGCTCCGAATCGCACGATGCACGTGGTAAAGGGTTTGGGAATGGGCATCGAATCCCAGGTCTTCAGGGTCCAGGCACGGTCATAGGCCACGCAGACAGGAATGATGAGAGCTCCGGTTTTCCTAGCCAAGGCGATGACTCCGGGTTTCAATTCCTGCCTTGGGCCTTTGGGGCCGTCGGGCGTTATGCCAAAATCCCAGCCATCCTTTACGGCGCGAATCATCCTTACCAGCGCTTTCGCGCCGTCATCGGTCGCCGTACCGCGAACGGCGTGGATGCCGAACCACTTCCAGGTCGCGGTACTGCGTTCGCCATCCTTGCTATCACTGGCTAAAATCGCCACGCCGCGGCCTTTGCGCTTGAAGGGATAGGCCAGCGGCATCATCACCAGTCGCCGATGCCAAAAGGCAAGGATGAAGCGGCGATTTGCGCGGACAAGGTCTTGCACAGGCTCCAAGCCCTCATAGCGGACCCTCAGGGTATAGGCCAGCAACTTGACCAAGTGCGCTGCCAAAAAAGGCACCAGGCGGAAATTAAACCACACTGAAATAGGTGAGCCTAGCGGTCGGCCGCGAACCGCGATGCTGATATTAGGAGAAGTCACGCCTGCTCCCCCAGCAGCTCTTCGCGGGTCACCAGGTACACCCTGCTGCAGTAGTCGCAGCGGATTTCCAGGGTGTCAAGCTCCGCAAAGAGATCTCGCTGCTGCGCTTCGGGGAATCCTTGGAGCGTACCCATGAGCGAATCGCGATTGCAGCGGCAGCGATAATGCAGTTCGGCGATGGAGATTTCTTCGACGCCCTTGCCCTGGTTGACCCAATCCAGCAGGAAATCGGTGGTCCGCTCCCAGTTGGGCACCACATCCAGGCCTTCGATGGCCTGGACGAGCAGTGCCAGCCGTTCGGGAGGACAGTGGGGCAAAGGCTCGACCATGAGACCACCCGCTTCGCCAGTGGTGGGGTCGCACCAAAGCGTAAGGCTCGCCTGCACTTGTTCCGACAGCAGCAAATAGGCTTCCACTTGAGTGGCAACACTGCCTTCCACCAATTCCGAATTACCGATATAGGGTTTGCCATCGGGGTTCGAGCGCATCACTTGCAGAATGCCCGGAGCCAGTACCCATGAGCCATTCGGCTTGTTGGAAACATCCAGCACACCACGAATCATGCCGTCGGGCCAGGCATCCGCCACTACAGCTTTGGCTCGGCCGGAGCCCTTCAATAGAAGTTGCAACCGCTCTGCGGAATGGCCACGGCTGTGTATTAGGGCCGTGGCTGATAACAACTCCGTCAGACAAGCGCAGGCATCCTTCTCCAAATGGGGATGTCCGCGTCGCACACCATCCCACAAGGGGCTCGAATCCAGGGCAGCGATACGGACGTGGTGGTCTTGGGTCAGGCCTCGCACCACGCGGGCTACAGGAGAGGGTGAAGTGGACATGGACCCATTGTAACGGGCCTGGGCATTAGCCCCGGGTTGGGTCATCACCTAACAACAATAAGCAGCAATTCAAATCTAAAAGCCCCTAGCTAGACCGGCCTAAAATTAAAATTGGCACTATGGTAAAAGTGACAACCTCATCCTTCGCACCTTGTGACCCAGGATTTCCCATGCCCACGCCATCCCGCATCGCCGCTGCTCGAGCCCTTCACGGTGTTTTTGGAGCGGGGCATCGCGTCGGCGATCGCTGGGATGCGGGACTTTCATCCGAAGACGCAGGGCTTGCCCAAGCCCTGCTCGGGCTTTGCCTGCGCCATTGGGGGCGGCTCCAGGCTTACGTGAAACCCAGATTAAAGGATCAATCGCGCAGTCTGCCGCTAGGATCCCAAGTTGCCTTGGCCATGGGGCTTGCGCAGCTGGCCTGGATGGATGGGGTGGCGGCTCATGCGGCGGTGAACGAAGCGGTTGAACTGGCTGCTGATCCGGTGCTGGGATTCCCTCCTCACAAAGGGTTGGTGAATGCCCTGTTGCGCAGGGGTGCTGAAAACCGTCAACTTTTACGGGCCGACCTGGAAGCTTTGCCAGCCTCACTGGACCGCACGCCCTTCGTGAATGCTGTATTGCAAGCTGCATTGGAACCCCACCATGTCCCAGGCAAGGCCCAGGTTGAAGCGCTATGGGCGAAACTACAGACCCCGCCGCGTCCTGCTTTCCGTGTGCTCCGGGGTGAAGCGCCGCCGGAATTGGAGGCGGACCCGCAGCTGGACGGATGCTGGAGCCTGCGAGCTGGCGAGGCGTTTCCCATTCCCTGGCTGCAAAGCGGCGCTGGCATGGTGCAGGACCGCAGCTCCCAAGCCCTTATGACCTTTAGGTGGGAACAAAATCCCTTCCGCATTCTGGATGCCTGCGCTGCACCCGGCGGCAAGACCACTTCGTTGGGTTCTCGTTTTCCAAATTCCTTCATCACAGCCGTGGAGCGTGAGCCCCGGAGGGCCGACCGGCTGAGAAAAAATTTGGAGGACCGCTGTGTGAAGGCTGCGGTGGTTATCGCCGAAGTTACAGATTTTCTGGCGAGCACCACCGGGACCTTTGATCTCATCATCCTGGATGCCCCCTGCTCGGGCAGCGGCACCTTGCAAAAGCACCCAGAGCTGCCATGGATCGCTGGAAACATTGACCTGGAGCGGCTTTCAGAGCTGCAACGGGACCTCCTCCGGGCCGCGATCCCCAAGCTGGATCCGGGCGGATTGCTGATCTACGCGGTGTGCTCCTGGTTGCCCGAAGAAGGGGACCATCATCGTGCCTGGGTGCGGTCCGCCCACACAGAATTGCAGCCCGCACTGGTATGGCCTGCTGGATATGGTGTGGAGAGCGGGGCCACCAGCTTTTTCCGACCCCACCCGTTGACGTGGGATGGGGAAGGTTTCCAGGCTTTCGCCTGGACGAAGCGATGACAAGTCCCCAACAGCCTAGAATCATTCCTTCGGAGGCATGCTCATGCGTTTGAATTTCGTAATGGCTTTTTGGGTCTCTACTTGCCTGGGGGCTCAGGCCGTCCAGGTCCAGGAAGCACCCTTGCGCGCCCACTTGGCCTTCCTTTCCGATGATTTGCTGGAGGGCCGAGGAACCGGTCAACGGGGTGGTGAGATCACCATGCGCTACCTGGAAACCCAATTCGCGGCGATGGGCCTGAAACCTATCAATGGCGAAAATTTCCGCCAGACCATCAAAATCGCTGGGGTCAATCCCCGCCCCCTCGAAAGCAACCTGACCTTCACCGGGGGTCGTGAGGCTGTATCCCTTGCCTTTGGGGAAGACATCGTCTTTGCCTCAGGCAGTGCGAAGGCGGACACTGCTTTCGATGCGCCCATGGTCTTCGTGGGGTACGGCGTGGTGGCGCCGGAAGCATCCTGGGACGATTTCAAAGGCTTGAATTGTAAGGGGAAAGTCCTCGTGATGCTGGTGAATGATCCGCAGCCCACCGCGGAGGAACCCAACCGATTCGCAGGCGAGGCGCTGACCTACTACGGGCGGTGGACCTACAAGTTTGAGGAGGGAATGCGTCATGGAGCCGCTGGTGTACTACTCATCCACACGGATGCATCGGCCACTTACGGATGGAGTGTGGTGAAAAACGGCTGGATCCATGAACGCTTTCAGCTTGCTGAAGGTGCTGGGGGTGTGGATCTGGAGGGGTGGTTGACTCAAGCTTCGGCGAAAAAACTGTTTTCGGCCGCGGGTCAGGACTGGGACCAGTTGATGGCCAAGGCAGAGCGCAAAGATTTCCATCCAGTGGCCTTGGGGCTTAAGGCCACGGGTCATGTGGCCTGTTCCGTAAGAATGGTGGAACAAGCAAATATCGCAGGGATAGTTCCTGGTACTGATATTAATATTAAAAATGAGGTCATTATCTACTCAGCCCACTGGGACCATTTGGGCAAGGGCGATGGACCGGGCGACCAGATCTGGAACGGCTCGGTGGATAATGCTTCGGGTACCGCCGCGGTGCTTGCCATGGCTGCCGCGGCGGTGCAACATCCCGCCAAACGCAGTCAGATGTTCCTGCTGGTTTTCGGCGAAGAACAAGGATTGCTTGGCAGCCAGGCCTACGTTGAGCACCCCTTGTGGCCCCTTGCGAAAACCGCGGCGAATCTCAATCTGGACAGTATGAATTTTGTGGGACTTACCAAAGACATGGGCACCCAGGGGAGCGAACGCACAACCTTGGGAACTACCGCCGCCAACATTGCTCAGCAAATGGGACTGATGATTGCAGAGGTGAAGCCCGATCTGGGGGGTGGCTACTTTCGCAGTGATCACTTCAGCTTCGCCAAGGTTGGGGTTCCGGCCTTTTCCATTGCTTCTGGCAAGGTGTTTGTGCACAACCCAGAAGCATCCAAAAACAAAGCTGAGGCATTCGTTCAACGCTACCACCAAGTGACGGATGACTATGATCCCGCCTGGGATTTGTCGGGCATGGTACAGCAAGCACAGTTCACGCTCAACCTTGGGTATGCCATCGCGAACGCCCCTAAAATGCCAACGTGGAAGCAGAGTGATCCATTCGGGGGGGCCAGACCAAGCGTGACAGGGAAGGTAAGCCGATGAACGACGAGTGCCGGAATTGTGGCTCCCTGGAATTTGTTGAATTATTTGATCTTTACCAAGAAGAGGTTCGAAAAAGAGATCCCGATCTCGATCTGCTTGGCAAAGTTTCACCGCCCACGCGCCGGGCGGTCATCCACGGCTTCATTCTGGCAACCCTGCTGTGGATCCTCTTACTGGCGCCATTCTTCGCTCCAGAAGGTAACGTTTTACGTACCACCCTGCCCATTGGGCTGGTGGCATTTTCATGGGTACCCGTCTATATTCATGCGCGTAAAAAGGACCGTGAACGATTGCAATCCTATAAGGTTCAGCGTATCTGCACCAACTGCGGAACCATCGAGTGACCCGCAAGCTCCAAAGGAACCACGAAGACATCATTTTCTTCGTGTTTTCCTGTCTTTGCGTCTTTGTGGTTGATCTTTTGCTATGCGCTCCACCTAGTAGTTTCCTAGCGACTTCGTGGTTCTAAGGGTGATCACCACGATTTCTGGTGGGGCTCCCAGCCGCATGGGAATCCCGACCACACCTAGACCACAGCTGACGTAGAGCTTGAATCCGTTCTCTTCAAAAAGGCCGCGGGTATAAGGGCCCATCATCCGTGCGCTGGAAACGCCGGGGATGATATTGACCTGTCCTCCGTGGGTATGACCGCTGAGGGTGAGCTTCGCACCGGTACGCACTGCCAGATCCCAATTGCTGGGGCGATGGCTCAGGCACAACCGCCAGGCCCGCTCCGGAATGCCTAGCGCCGCCAGATCCGGCATGGGGCCGTCGCCAAAATGAATGCCACGGAAGCGGCCATTGGCAGCCATGGGATCAGATATGCCTACTATCGCGAGTAAGGAACCATTTCTTTCCACTAATACATTTTTATTCTCAAGGCAACGATAGCCAGCGCTTTCCAAATCCTTCCAAATGGCCCTTGGGTCGGTGAAGTAGTCGTGGTTGCCAAGAATAGCGAAGCAGCCTAAAGGCGCGGGGAAGTTCCCGAAAGATTCGATGAAGGGCGCTATTTCGCTCGGCAAGCTGTCCACGAAATCACCCGTGACCACCAGCAGATCTGGGGCTTCTCGATCAGTAAGTGCTCGCCAACGAGCCACTGTTGGTGGTCCTAGCATGGGGCCGATATGGAGATCCGAGAGTTGAACGAGCTTGAGGCCATCCAGTCCCGGAGGAAGGTCGGGGAAAGCCAAGTTCAACCGCGTGATGCCTGGATCGCCGTAAGCCTCGGAAGCACCGTAGCCCACTCCCACCGCAGCCACGCCGAACCCAGCGGTGGCCACTTTCCGAAGAAAGGCGCGGCGCGGCAGGTCTTCCGCTTCGACTTCGGCTTCGGCCTCGGTTTCCAGGTCAGGCAGACGGTGCCTGAAGCGTTCCCACCATAGCGTTTCCGCAAAAAACAGGATGACCAGATGCACAGCTGTGAACGCCTGGAAGTAGAATCCCACCCGAGCGAATGGACGCAGTGCATAGATGAATCCATTGGCTTCGGCACCTGTCAGCCGCAAGCCGAAATACATCACCAAGGGCAGATGGATGGCCACCAGGACCCAGGGCAGCAGAGGCCGGAGCTTGTGGGGAGTGATGCGCCGGAACACGTGCCAGTGGAGCAGCTGAAGGGCCAGGATAAACCCGAAGGTGATGAAGAAAATCATTTCACACCACCTCCTAGTTACGCACCACGATGCTCAACGTGCTTACAGTGCGGTCCTGCATGTGCATAGGTGCGCCTCTGCCCACGTCATTCAGGACACGATGAAGTCCGGCCACAAAAGTCATGTGGCCCACAAGGCGTTCAATGGTCTCGTTGTTGCCAATGACTTGCATGAGATCAAATTCCACTCCCGCTACCTTCGTGAAGGCCGAACGATCTTGAGTATGGTCCCAGACCGCGGTGTGTTCGAGATAAGCCCGAAGGCCTGAACCCAGCTCCACCCGCACGTGATGCATGCGATCACCGGTGCTGTTGTAGGACGGCAAGGCCGCCTGTTCAACTCGATTCCAATCGAGGCTGGTGGGTAGCAAACTCGTGGTAAGACCCCCAAGATGGAGGCGGTCCAAGGGTGTTGGATCACCCAGCACACGGGCTGATTCAGCCTTCAGCGTTAGGGGGCTCCAGGGCGTGGAAAACTTTACTTGTGCAAATCCCCGCTGGAATTGCCACCCTTTTCCATCGGTGCGACCCATGCCATCTTTAGCCTGCGCCGAAAGCCAAACGCCCCAGTTTTCACCACGGTTCCAGAAATGGGAAATGCCGAAGTAAAGGCCGATGAAACTGCGGCTGCTGCTGGATTTCAAGCCTTCTCTTAACTCCACTCGTTCAAAAGAAAGGGTGGGTTTAAAAAAGGCGGGCGTGGTGTTCCTGGATTCAAAGGCAAGAGTCAATTCACCGCCCGTGCGTTGGCGATCAAAGCCTTGCGCGGCCTCGAACTTTTGCCTCGAAGGCCGCTCCAATGACGAGAACACGTGAAAGCCCGGAGCCCACAGCCAGCCACGATAAACGATCCCGGCTTCGGCGCCCCGAGGACCAGCGGCATCTCCCGCTGCGCCCAGTACCTGCCAAGAAAATTGTCCCAGCAGATCTGATCCGCCATACCCAAGTTCATAGGATTTCCCGGAGGGCGCCAAGGTAAGGCCTGATCTCGAACCTGACCACATCGCCTCGCCGAATGCGTAGTCGCGGACAGGTGGCGGAGTCACGGGGGGAGGCAACTGCGTGGCTTCATCGGCCTTCGGTTTCACTGCGTCCATCGCGAAAAAGGAATCGCCCCAGGGAATCGGTGCCTGGTTGAGGGATGGCAGTGTCAGATCCAGTTTTCGGATCTCGCAACCCGTGGCGCCGAGCTGAACATAAAAAAGCGTGTTCCCGTCGGGCAATGGTGCTGGAAGCCAAGCAGCTGAAGCTGTGCGGACAATAGGGAGCGAAGGGATCTCGGAGGTTTCGGCTGACGTTTTCCAAATCGAAAGCAAACCGTTCGATTCCATGGCTCGAAACGATGATTTATTTTCGAAGGAAGCCGAGCGCTGGGTCTGGTACGTCGCAATTCCAGGGTTTCCAGGGAGCCAACTTTTCCAGCGCCGCCGCAGAGTGCCTTCTTCGTTGGGTTCTCGAACGGAGAACTGGATAGGCCTTGGCGGTAGCGGGAGATCAGCGCCCACATTCTGTTTCGGTGGTTTCGTCACGGTCTCCACCATCATCCAGGTAGGTTTTTCAGGAATCAGGCCGTTTCTTCTCCCAAGCTCCCACGTAGCTTTTTTCGTCGACATGAGTGGGGCGATGTCAGGATCCTCAGGCTTCGAGTGTTTGGGTTCAGGTTTCGTTTCAGCATGATCACCCAGGTCCCAAACCCACAGTCCCTTGAAGGTGGGGGTGATCACGCGGGCCAGGAGCCGGGTTCCATCAGGGCTCACAGAGAGGTCCGTCACTTCACCATCCACCTTGGCGAACACCTCCCCTTCGCGCATGAGGTGTTGCTCCTTCAGGCGCTGTTCAAAGGCCAAAGCATCGGCGCTGAGCTCGGCACGAAACCGGTCATAGCCATCCCTGCCGGCAAATCCAAATGTCCCCAAGAAGATCGTGTCAAAACTTCGGCCGCGATCCGCCGCCAGCTTTCGCCAGAGTTTTTTCAGCACATTATTTTCACCAGAACGAGTGAATTCCTTGCGCTCCAGCCATTCCAGGTAGGCGCTGCCCACCAGGTAAGCCATGTTGCCGCCGCGGAATCCATTGAACCCGTTCAGGACGCCATAGTCCGGTAGTTTGCCCTCTCTGGCCCATTGCCGCAGCAGTGCGGCGCGATAAGCGGAGTGAGGGCGGCCACTGCCGGTGACGCGACCTTCGATGACAGTAGCGTAACCCTCGATCATCCACCGGGGCGCTTTGAGGGTCAGGGGACCCACAGGCAGGTCTAGCACCTTATCCATAAATCGTGGCTTCGTTTGGGGGCGCATCAAGTGATGAATGTGGGTCAGCTCGTGGGTCACCAGCAGCTCAGGCCAGGTCGTGAAATGGCTGATGTCGCTATGGCTTTCCGGTGGCGTCTTCCAAAGCTCGACGAAAGGATGCTGGAGGAACGGAAAGGCCATGCCATTGCCTTCCAGTCGGGGGTCCCGGATCAATACATCCACCACACGTGGGGATTCAAAGCCCACCCATTCAACAACGCGCGTGTGAATGCCTTCGATCTTGGAGGCGACTTCCAAGGCGAAGGGTTCGAAGTCTCCACGCTGGGGATAGTGAATGCGGTAATGGGCTGTTTGAAGAGTCTTCCACGGGGCGTTGGGTGCTTGAATTCGTTGGCTATGAAGCGGCGCGGTGAGACAGATCAGGACGGCAAGTGTTGGACGCATTCAAACAGTGTGACTCAGGGAGTCCAGCTGCCCCCAGCCATTGGACAGAAGTCCCTCCAGTGACTGGAATCACAAATAGAGACGATGTCTCACTATTTTCTTGACTGGGCAATGATAAAAACAGAGACTCAATCTCATCAGAGGTTTCCTTGATCCGTGTTCGTAGCATCTCCCACCTGACCATCGCCTTGCTCTTTTCAGGCTTGGGAATGGCTCAGGAATCCAATTATCACCGCGCAGTCCTGGCCATGGGGACGAGGTTGTCGTTGCAAATCGAAGGCGTGGCGCAGGATCGCAGCGCACTGGCTTCCGAAGCCGCGTTCATGGAATGCAGCCGCATCGAGGCGGCTTGTTCCACCTGGAAATCCGATAGCGTTTTCTCCCGCTTGAATGCTGCGATGGGGCTGCCCTTTGCACTGGATAAAGAGTGGCTGGAATTGCTCAACCGGGCTCGCATCTGGAGTCGCCAGTCCGGCGGCGCCTTCGACCCGGTGCTGTTCCGCCTGCTCACTGCCCACGGTGTTCGGGAAGGTGGGCGCCTGCCCTCTGAATCCGACTTGGCTCAGGCCCGGACAGCCAGTGGTGTCAGGCATCTTCACTTGGGTTTCAAAAAAGGCTCCGCGCGTTTGGAACAAGGAGCCGGCATTGAAGAAGGCGGCTTTGCGAAGGGGTACGCTTTGGACCGCATGAGGGACCAGCTAACACAGGTCGGCATAGCTTCCGGATGCCTCGATTTTGGAGGCCAGTTATTGGCCTTTGGCAAGGCGAAGGCTGTCTCCATCGCCGACCCCAAAGACCGACTGCTCCCCCGATTTTCCATTTCCCTAAAGAATGCGAGCCTGGCCAGCAGCGGTCTTTCCGAACATGGAAGGCACATCGTAGACCCGCGCAGCGGAAGACTCTGCGGGGACTGGGGCAGCGTATCAGTGCTCACCGCATCAGCTTTCGACGCGGATTGCCTTTCCACCGCGCTTTATGTGATGGGACCCGAAGGTGGTCTCACCTGGGCCAAGCGCCATCACATCGCCGCTATTTTTCTTCTCAACGATGGCCGGGTGCTCATGAGCCCTGGCTTCGCAGCTTTGCATCCATCTCGCATACCCCTGGAGAAATCATGAAGTCTATGCTTACCGCTCTCGCACTGGCCCTGCTGGCCATCCCAGCCTCTTCCCAGGATGCGCCCAAACCCGACCCGGAAAAGCGTGTCGCGGACCTGGAGCGCAAGCTCGACATCCTATCCCGACAGCTCGAAGCTCAAACCACCGGCGCCATGCCAGAGGCCCCTGAGCAGGGCCGCTACGGCCTGGGCTCAGCGGCATCCAAAGTTTACGAAAGCAAGGGTGGCCTGAGCATCGGAGGTTACGGCGAGTTCCTTTATTCAAATATCGAAAGCAAAGTGCAGGATGGTAGCCACGCAGTCAATCAGCGCAGTCTGGATGCCCTGCGTCTGATCCTTTACACAGGCTACAAATTCACCGACAAAATCGTCTTCAATTCCGAGGTCGAGTTCGAGCATGGCGGCTACAGCGACGAGCACAAGGAAGGCGAGGCCAAGGTTGAATTCGCCTACCTGGATTTTCTGCTGAACAAGGCCGTCAACATTCGTGCGGGCATGGTGCTGCTGCCCGTGGGCTTCATCAACGAACAGCATGAACCGCCTGCCTTTCTGGGCTCACAAAGGCCCTTTACCGAGACCATCATCATCCCCAGCACCTGGCACGAGAACGGCGTAGGGGTCCATGGTGTCCTACCTTTGAATTTCAGTTACCAGCTGTACCTGGTGAACGGTCTCAGTGCGCTGGGTAAAGGTGAGGAAGGCGAGACCGAGGGCTTCAGCGCCTCGGGTATCAAGGGCGGACGCCAGGCAGGCAAGAAGGCCACTGCGGCAAGTCTGGCCTGGACGGGCCGATTGGATTGGAGCTTCATGCCTGGCGCGCAGTTGGGTGGGAGCTTCTACAGCGGCAATAGCAATCAAAGCGGCGAAGGGAAAGCCATCATGACGACGCTTTGGGATGTGCACGCCGAGTACCGCGCGGGTGGCCTGCAAGTGCGGGGAATCTACTCAACGATGACGAACTCCAAAGCTGGCGTGGAGGCCATTGCCACGGGACTGCAGGCCCGGGAAGTAGGCACCAGGCAGTTCGGCGGCTACCTGGAGGCTGGCTACGATGTGTTGCGTGGCGGCAAGCAGTCGCTCATACCCTTCTTTCGATGGGAGCGCCTGAATGCCCAATCCGAGGTGGTGAGCGGTGTGGTGGCGGATGGCGCCAATGACCAGACGGTGCTGACTGTGGGTGTGAATTACAAACCCATCCCCAATGTTGCGGTGAAGGCTGACTACCAGAAACTTGAGAACCGTGCCCGCACCGGTCGGAACCAATTCAACGTGGCCCTTGGCTATTATTTCTGAGGTGTTCATGAAGCTCACCCTGCTCTGCTTCGCAACCATCACAACCCTAGCGGCGGCTCTGCCCACGCGGGAAGACGCGTTGAAGCTGGCCTTTCCCGGTGCCACGTTCACCCGGAAAGAACACTTCCTCACGGAGGCTCAAGGCACCAAGGTGAAACAGCTTTCCCAGCGGGACCTCCAAGGCCTTTGGTGGATCGGTTACGAGGCGGTGAAGGAGGGGAAGCTGCTGGGCGTAGCCTTTTTCGACACCCATCGCGTGCGAACGTTGAACGAAACCGCGATGGTGGCCATCAGTCCCGATGGCATAGTGAGCCGGGTGGAAATCATCCAGTTTCATGAACCCCAGGAGTACTTGGCGAAAGAGGCCTGGAAACAGCAGTTCGTGGGCCACAAATTGGATGATGACTTAAGCCTTAAGCGAGCTATCCGGCCATTGGGCGGGGCCACACTCACGGCTAACGCGCTCACTGATGCCTCTCGCCGCTGCCTGGCGCTTTGGCAGGTTCTCTACGGCGAAAAGAAATGACGACCTTGGAGCGTTGGAGCCTCCACCTCGCCGCGCTGAGCACGGGGGCCACCGGGTTGCTGTATGGATGGCTGCGCTACTATGGCCAGCGTGTGGGCGAGTTCGGCCTGGAATCCCATCCCCTGCAGGCCACGCTGCAACACCTCCATGTGCTTGCGGCACCGTTGTTGGTCTTCGCCCTTGGGATGGTGGTGCGTGGCCACGTACTGCCCATGTGGCGCAACGGGAAGGCGGGTGGAAGAAGGTCTGGCGTCGCCTTGGCGCTGATCCTGGCGCCCATGGTATTGAGTGCCTACGCCGTGCAGGTGGTCGTGGAACCAGGTTGGCGTCTCGCCTTCGCATGGCTCCATGGTGTGACAAGTTTGCTGTTCCTGGCGGGGTACGGAGTGCATCAATGGATGGCTTTGAGGCAGCCGCGCAGCGCCGAGGCGCTCGAAGGGGATGTCTCGCTGAATCCATCCTGAAGAGGTATTAGACTGAACAATGCCAAAAATCCGCGTTCTCACCGATCAAGTCGCGAATCAGATCGCCGCGGGTGAAGTCGTTGAGCGGCCTGCTTCGGTCCTGAAGGAACTGGTGGAGAACGCTCTGGATGCTGGGGCCACGCGATTGGAGATTACTTGGGAGGATGGCGGAAAACGGCTGCTGTCAGTGGCGGATGATGGTTGCGGCATGGCTCGTGATGATCTTT
>JANYBM010000074.1 GCA_025361125.1 Holophagaceae bacterium
GGCACCGAGACCGGCGGTGCCAGGCGTCATGGTGGTGGTGAGGGTGGCGCTATCCGCGTCCACGATCGTCACGGCATAGGACAGAGGATGGCCGACCTTGATGGCGCCGATGGGGGCGATGCTGGTGAAGACAGGCGCGAAACTGTTGGTCACCGCGAGGGTGACAGTCTGCGTCGTCGTACCGGTGTGACCGTCCGTGGCCGTGATGGTGAAGACGGGGGCGACGGTGATATCAGCGAAAGCAGGCGTATAGGTGAACGCGCCATTGGACCCAGGGGTAAAGGTACCCGCGCCGGTGGTCTTGACGGTGCTGATGACGACCGTGTCGCCTTCGGCGTCAGAGGCGGTGGGGATGTAGTTCAGGGAGTGGCCGACCTGGCCCGCGGTGGGAGCCGAGCTGGTGAAGGCGGGCGCCTGGTTGGCGGTCACATTCACAGCGAAGGTCTTGGCGGCGGAAGCGGCACCCTTGGAGTCGGTCGCAATGACGGACAGGGTCGCGGGAGCACCCACGGCCGTGGGCAGATAGGTCAACACACTGCCGCTGATGGTCGCGCCGGTGGTGGTGGTGCTGAAGGTGATCGCATCATTCTCGGGGTCCACAGCCGACAGGTTGTAGATGTAAGAGTGCTGGGTCACAGCGGCGGTAGGACCGGCGATCGTCACGTTGCCAGGGGCAGCGTTCACGACCACGGGAACCGATGAAGATGATCCGCCGCAGCCGATCATCACCAGCGAAAACGCCGTGAGAGCCGAAATACCGAGGGCATTCCGGAGTTTCGGATTGGGGTTGTTCATAGAGCCTCCAAAAGGGGGATTGGGAAGGATTGTGAGAAGTAGAGACGCGTTTATGGAAAAATAACACTATTACAATTATAGAGAAAAACGAAAATCCAGCTTCATGTCAATGATATTTTTAAAAAAAAGAAAAGTTTGCGGACCCAAAGGGGTGCCGGGGCGATAACACTTAATCGTGCCTATCAGCAAATTGTAGGCCACTTTAACGGGAACTGCAAGGAGCATCATGACATTTAGTCCACTGACTCAAGAACCAGCTATCCAAGCCAAATGGTTTAAAAAAGGAGCTTTCCGAACTTCAATCGAAGAAATTGGCCAACGGCAACCTTACTATGCGCTGGTCATGTTGCCCTATCCCAGCGGTCGAATCCATATGGGGCATGTCCGAAATTACACCCTTGGAGATGTGGCCGCACGCTTTCAGCGGATGAGGGGCAAGGCGGTGATGCAACCCTTGGGTTGGGACTCTTTTGGCCTGCCGGCGGAGAATGCCGCCATCAAGAACGGCATACATCCAGCCATCTGGACCCGTCAAAACATCGCCGATATGAAAGCGCAAATCCAAAAGCTCGGCATCAGTTACGACTGGGACCGCGAAATCGCCAGCTATCTGCCGGAATACTATCGCTGGAACCAGTGGCTGTTTTTGCAAATGTGGAAGCGGGGTGATGTGTTCCGTGCCATGCGTAATGTCAACTGGTGTGAGGCTCTGGGCACGGTGCTGGCCAACGAGCAGGTGGTGGATGGCAAGGATGAACGCACGGGACATCCCGTGGTGCAGAAGTCGTTGGAGCAGTATTTTTTCGCCATCACCAAGTACGCCGATGAACTGCTGGCGGGCCTGGACACGCTGGATTGGCCGGACAACGTGAAGGCCATGCAGCGGCATTGGATCGGGAAAAGCGAAGGCGCCCGGCTGCGCTTTGAGGTACCTGGCCATGACCAGGTGGAAGTTTTCACCACGCGCCTGGATACCCTTTACGGCGTTACTTTCCTGGCCCTTGCAACCGACCACCCGCTCATCGAAGCCCAAGCAACTGATGATGCAGGGCTGCATTCCTTTTGCGCCCGCATCAAAGGGCAAAGCCGGGAAGAACGGTTGATGGCGGACGTTAAGGAAGGCCACCAGACCAAGCTTCACGCGCTGCATCCTTGCACGGGTAAATTGATTCCCATTTTTGCCGCGAACTACGTATTGATGGATTACGGCACCGGCGCGGTGATGGGCGTACCTGCCCATGATGAGCGCGACCATACCTTTGCGGAACAGTACGGGTTGCCTATTCCCAAAGTGATTGACAGCGATAGCCCATGGGAGCCTGGGATCCTCATCAACAGCGGTGAATTCAGCGGCCTTGGTAGTGAGGACGCAACGGCGGCCATGATCACCAGACTGGCCGGCCGCGCGGATGCAGCCGTCACGTTCAAGTTGAAGGATTGGGGGCTTTCCAGGCAACGCTACTGGGGCACCCCCATTCCCACGGTCCATTGTCCCAAACATGGCGTGCAACCGATCTCTGAGGATGCCCTGCCCGTGAGGCTGCCCGAGGATGTGGAATTCATCGGTCAGGGGCCTTCACCTTTGATGACATCAAAATCGTTTCTTGAAGCCACCTGCCCTATCTGTGGTGGCGCTGCGCGGCGGGAAACGGACACCATGGACACCTTCGTGGATTCCAGTTGGTATTTCCTACGCTATTTGGACCCGAAAAACAAGCACCTGCCCTTTGCCAAAGCCGCCGTGGATCCGTGGATGCCCGTGGACCTGTACATCGGCGGCATCGAACACGCGACCATGCACTTGATCTACGCGCGGTACTTCCACAAAGTGCTACGGGACCTGGGCATGGTGACTTGCGATGAGCCATTCCAGAAACTCATTTGCCAAGGAATGGTGCTGAAAGATGGGTTCAAAATGTCCAAGTCCAAGGGTAATGTGGTGGACCCGGATGATGTGCTGGCGCGCTACGGCGCCGATGCACTGCGCCTCTTCATGATCTTTGCCGCGCCGATTGAAAAAGAATTGGACTGGACCGGTTTCGATGGCATCGAAGGCTCCACGCGATTCCTGAAACGCGTGGCGCGCATGGTGGACGATCACAAAGTCAACACCGAGCCCCTACCGACCAAGGAACTGCTCACCCGCGAAGAAAAAGATCTGCTGCTGAAACTGCATCAGACCATCCACCGCCTTACCGAAGATCTGGCGGTACGCTATCAGTTCAACACGGTGGTGTCAGGCCTCATGGAATTGATCAATGCCATGGGGGATCTACCCGTGGACGCACCGCACCGCGCCCCGGTAATGCAGCATGCGCTGGATGCTTTCGTGCGCATGTTGTCGCCGGTGGCACCGCACCTTGCGGAGCAATTGTTCGAGCAACTCGGCGGGCAAGGATTCGCGATGCAGGCCGCGTGGCCCGAAGCCGCGAGCGAGTGGATGCAGGCGGATGAAGTGCTGGTGATCGTGCAAGTGAACGGTAAAGTCCGAGGCCGAATCACCCTGCCCACCGGCGCTACTGAAAACGATCGCCGAGAAGCCGCCTTGGCCTGCGGAGAAGTCAGGCCCCACCTTGAAGGCAAGGAAATCGTGAAAATTGTCCTGCCGCCCAATGGCAAGCTGGTGAATATAGTCGTCAAGGGTTGACATTGAATTGGTACAACGTAACAATGTAACGTTAGTACATTGGACCAATCCAGGAGAACTTGAATGCTTCAACTTTCAGACAACCGCAGGCGCTTCGTTATGCCCAAGGATGCACCAATCGGACCTAATACCGCGGCCGAGGTCGAAGTATTGGCCGATGGCCGCGTAATGATCACACCGGTCTTGACCATCCCCATCCACGAGGCCTGGGCCGTGACTCCCGAGAGCCGTGCGAGAACTGCAGCATCAGAAAAGGCTTATAGGGAGGGCCATACCATTGGCGCCGAGGAGCTTGATGTGCTCATTGCGGAAAGATTGAAGCGGACCAAGTAGTGACCCCTTTGTTTCCCGATCCGTTCGTCCTTCTGCTTTTAGAGCAGGATCCCAGGATCATTCCTGCCTTTCGCCGTTTGGTGGCCAAAGTCCAAAGCCGGACCGAACAGCAGCTCCGTAAGACCAAGGGGATTCACTTGGAGCCCATCACCGGAAACCCGCCCTTCCACTCGATCCGACTGGACCGCGGGCCACGAGCCAAAGTGAGGGTTGAAGGGGATGTGATGATTTTCGAGGATTTGGATACCGATCACGATGAGTTCTATGGCAAAAAATAAGGTCTGGAGTTTTCATGCAGCACAATGAAAAACTGGTCGAATGCGTTCCAAATTTTTCCGAAGGCAGGGACCTGGGGAAGATCAAACAGATCACAGATGCCATTGAGTCCGTGGCAGGCGTAACGCTCATGGACGTGGATCCTGGGGTGACCACGAATCGCACTGTGGTTACGTTTGTGGGGGAACCGGAGGCAGCCCTGGAGGCCGCGTTCCGGGCCATCAAAAAGGCATCACAAGTCATTGACATGAGCACCCACCACGGAGCGCACCCGCGCATGGGTGCCACCGATGTGTGCCCCTTCGTACCTGTGTCGGGCCTCACGCTCGACGATTGCGCGGAACTGGCGGACCGGCTTGGAGAGCGCGTGGGCCGCGAATTGGCCATTCCCGTCTACCTCTACGAGTCCGCGGCGAAAACACCAGCGCGTCGAAACTTGGCGATGGTCCGGAAAGGTGAATATGAAGGGTTGCTGCAGAAGCTCCAGGATCCAATCTGGGCGCCGGATTACGGGCCGACCGAATTCAATGCTAAGAGTGGTGCCGCCATCATTGGCGCACGGGAATTCCTGATCGCCTACAACATCACCCTCAACAGCCATGTGAAGGATCACGCCACGGATCTGGCGTTTGAACTGCGCGAAAAGGGGCGCGTGGCGCGCCGCAAACCGACCAACGCCTACTACTCCAGCGGCGAGATCCTGTTCTATCAGAAGGATCGTTTCCCCTGCGGCAATTGCGATCATGACGCTTCGGATTTCGAAGCCCTGGTGGCCCACTGCGAACAGATACACAGTTATGATTTGCACCATTTGCTCATGCTCAATGACATTGACACGAGCACGCGCGAAGCGACGGCAGCCCTTATCGGCATGAAAGCCTACCGCGCAGGGTATTTCACCGAGTGCAAAGCCATCGGGTGGGTGGTCCCGGAATACGACCGCGCCCAGCTTTCCATCAACCTCACCGACTACCACGCCACGCCGCCTCATTCGGTGCTGGACGCCACGCGCCAGCTGGCCTTGGACCGGGGCCTGGTAGTCACCGGTAGTGAAATAGTGGGACTTGTGCCCTTTCAGGCCCTTTACCAAGCGGGACAGCACTACCTGAGCGCCATGGGCAAATCACCCTTTGTACCGGTTGAAGATGTGTTGAAAATAGCCATCTTCTCCATGGGGCTTTCAGATGTTTCGCCTTTTGATATCGGGAAAAAAGTGATCGGGCTGCCCAAGCGGTTCAACCAAGGTCTGATGGCCATGTCCGCCACCGATTTCACGGAAGAAGTCAGCCGCGACACCCCGGCGCCGGGCGGTGGCTCCATAGCAGCGTTTACGGGGTCGTTGGGCGCGGCGCTGGCTTCGATGGTGGCCAATCTCACCCAAGGTAAGGCCCCAACCAAAGTCATTGAGCGCGAACTGCTCGCCATCGCCAAGGCCGCGCAACAGGTGAAGGATGCCCTGATCCTGGCAGTGGATGAAGACACCAATGCCTTCAACGGCTACATGGACGCATTGCGCCTACCGAAAAGCACGGAGTCGGAAAAGAAAGCTCGGAGCGCAGCCATGCAGGCCGGATTGAAAGAGGCCGTGGCCGTGCCATTGAGCACCGCCGAACTCAGCTTGGATGCGATGAAACTCTGTGACCGCGTGGCTCAAGCGGGTAATCCGAATTCGCTGACCGATGCCTTGGTTGGCTGCGCGGCCGCTTTCGCAGGCGTACGCGGCGGACTCTGGAACGTGATGATCAACCTGAAGGACATCAAGGATGACGCTTTCGTGGCTGAAATGCAGACCCGGTGCGCCTTAGCCTTGGCAGAAGCTCGCGCCTTGATGACCAAAGTCGGCGATGAGGGTGATGCAAGGCTCCAGGTCATGATCGAGGCCAAACGGAAATAACCCAATCGCACCGGCAATACGAGTGCCCTTTAAGACGAAGCCTCGCCTCGTTCCCGGTTAAGTTCTAGAATCAAGAATTCGGAGAAACCATGTCCCACACCGCAATCCGTCCGTTGACCCCTGTGGTTGATTCCATTCTCGACCTGGTGGGCCATACACCCATGCTGCGCTTGAAGCGCTTCTGCCCCGAGCGGGACATTTTCGCCAAGCTGGAATATTTGAATCCCGGCGGCAGCGTGAAAGATCGCATTGGCGTGGGAATGATCGTCGCGGCTGAGAAAGCAGGCCTGATCAAGCCGGGCATCTCCACCATCATTGAACCCACCGCGGGAAACACCGGCGTTGGTCTGGCCATCGCCGCGAAGGCCCTGGGCTACAAATGCATCCTTTGCGTGCCCACAAAGTACAGCCGCGAAAAAATGATGCTCATGAAGGCCCTGGGCGCAGAACTGGTGCTCATTCCCAAAGAGCTAGGCATGAAAGGCGCCATCGCCAAGTGCGCGGAACTCGCCGCCACAATTCCCAATTCCTATGTACCCCAACAATTCGAGAACCCGAGCAACCCCGATACGCATTACCACACTACAGCGGAAGAAATCTGGGAGCAGTTGGAAGGCCGTGTGGATGCGGTGGTCATCGGCGCTGGCAGTGGGGGCACGTTCACGGGCACCGTGCGGCGATTGAAAGAATTGAACCCAACTATTCAGGCTGTTTGTGTACAGCCCGTGGGCTCCATTTTTTGTGGCGCGCCCTTGACGGAATGGGTGGTGGAAGGCATTGGTAATGGGTTCATCCCAGGCAGTCTGGATCTAAGCCTGGCCGACCAGATCGTGGATGTGGCGGATGCGGACAGCCTGGCAACGGCACGAGAACTCATAGAGAAAGAAGGCTGTCTGGTGGGCGCGAGCGCGGGTGCCAATGCCTGGGCCGCACGAAAAGTTGCCATGGAACTCCCCCAAGGAAGCCGTATCGTCACGCTTTTCCCCGATGGAGCTGAACGTTACATGAGCAAACAACCCGTGGCTGAGTTGGACCTTCCGTGAGCGAATTGAATGTCGCCAAAGCCCTTCTGGAAGCAGGCGCAATTCGCTTTTCACCAAAATCACCGTTTACCTGGGCCAGCGGGCTGAAAGCACCGATTTACTGCGATAACCGCCAATTACTTGGGCACCCAGGATTGCGTGGTGCCATTGCTGATGCCCTGGCCGTGCGAGCGGCCAGCCTGACCCCAACGTTGATCGCGGGCACCAGCACCGCCGGAATTCCCTGGGCGGCGCTCGTGGCGGATCGTCTTAATCTGCCCATGGCCTACGTCCGGCCACAACCCAAGAGCCACGGCATGGGCCGACAGGTGGAAGGCCCCCATGTCGACGGCCATCGTGTGGTGCTCATTGAAGACCTCATTTCCACGGGCGGATCTAGCCTGCAGTGCGTAGCAGCCCTTCGACGGGAAGACGCAGTCGTGCTTGAAGTTCTAGCGTTATTCAGTTACGGGCTTCCCCAAGCGGAGGAAGCCTTCAAAACAGCTGGCGTGGCACTGCAGGTGCTTTCCACTTTCGATGCGCTATCGCAGGAAGCCACCGCCAACGGAATTCTGGACTTTGATGAGACTGCAACCCTACAGACATGGCGAAGCGATACCCTTGCCTGGAGCAAGCACCACGAATGACTTGGGGAGGTTGCGCGTGAAGATCTACACCCGCACGGGCGATGAAGGCATGACGGGGCTCTTTGGTGGGGACCGTGTCACGAAAAGCCACCATCGCATCATGGCTTACGGCGCTCTGGATGAGCTCAATAGCGTTATCGGTGTGCTGAGCCTGCATGTGAGCGAAAAAGTAGCCGTGGGGGATGCTTTACAGCGGGTCCAGCATGACTTGTTCGTATTGGGCGCAATCCTGGCCACACCAAGCAGTCATCTGGATCAGCTCGAGAAAAAAATGACGACACCCACATGGGCTGTGTTGGATATGGAGGCGGATATTGACCGCTTGACCCAGCTCGCACCACCCATGCGCCACTTCATCTTGCCCGGTGGCACCCATTCCAGCGCCTATGCCCATCTGGCCCGGACCGTCTGCCGCCGCGCTGAGCGCGATGCAGTGGTGCTGGGCAATGAAGAAGGCATCCCACCGGAAGTACTGATCTATATCAATCGCCTTAGCGATTGGCTCTTCGCATTGTCCCGGGCTGAAAACGCTTTGGCGGGCGTCGCGGATGTGGAGTGGATTCCAGCTTGAAATCCCTAGAACAACGATCCAGCCGAATCATTACCGCCTTTTTTCCATAGGCGTTTTTCCGCGATCCGCAGCCAGTTTTCGGCGGCGAGGACGCCTTCTCCATGGTTCATCCGTTGAAAATGAGCGCGCAGGTGTCGTAGGGTGCGCGGGATGGCCGGAGCGAAATGGGCTTTTTTGCATTTCACCAGCTGATAGCCAAAGGTGCCAAGCGCCCTGAAATTCCGTTGGAGGGCCGTGAGATTCAGCTCTTCCCAAAGCATCGGGTCCGACCAACCCAGTTCTTCGCGCACATGGCGCAGCAGCAAGCTTCCCGCTTCCTTGGACCAGTCCCAATAACCGTCAAACAGGATGGAAGCCAAGTCGTAGGTCGCTGCACCTCGGCGGGCGTCCTGGAAATCAATGACCACCAGTCGGTCTCCCTGCACCATGAGATTGCGCACATGGAAATCACGATGAGACAGAAACTGAGCCCTTGGGGCAAGGCTTTGGTGGATCTCCACCATGAGCCGGTCCAACCACCGGGGGGAATCCTTCTGCAGAAACTCATGGAAAAAATTTGCCTGGCAGTAGCCCCATTCGAATTCCAGTTTTTCTTCGTCGAAAGCTCGGGACATGAAAAAACTGTGGGGGGGGGCACCCACGGTGAGAGGTCCCAACAGTGTGGCAAGCAACCATCCGGCACGGTCCGCCCAGGCCCGCTCTTCTTCGGGATGCTCCATGAGCCGACGCTCGAGCGTCACATCTCCAAGATCTTCCACGAGCAGCACCCGTTCCTCATCCCATGTCTGGACGATGGTAGGGACCCGCATCACAGGATCAAGATAAGCATTCATGGCACGGAATTCGTAGTAGGCGGGATCATTTCTTCCGGGCTCATCCAGCGGATAAAGCACCACCATGGCGGTACCCAGTTGTGGGTGCGCCACGCGCACGTACTGACGCGCGCCCGCATCCCCGCTGAGAGGACGGGGGTTCATGCAGGCCCATCGGTCGAGGGCACGGGAGATTCGGGGGTCCATCACTAGAGCCTTAGTCTAAGCCGGACATCCATCCTCACAACAGTATTGAACAAATGAATACTGGTTACCCCAGAAGGGTCGTGGCGAGATTGAACAGCGCAGCAGTAATTTGGGCCGAGCACGTGACCGGAATAAAATCATCAAGCACTGGAATGCCCAACCAGGCTTTCCGAATCTCCATCGGCCTTTTTGCCCAGTACGGGTTTAAGAAGAAACTGATTGGGAGCCAGCCCTCGCATGGCGAGTACGCGAATGCGCCAGCCCTGGATCTTCAGTTCATCACCCACCTGCAAGATGCGGCCCAGCTGCTCTTGAAAATAGCCCCCGAGGCTAATGGATCCTTCTTCCACTGCAAGATCCAAACCCAGGTGATCCACCAATTGTTCAAGGGTGACCGAGCCTTGGGCCAGCCAGGCGCCACTCCGTGTCTTTCTAAGCTGAATGGTTTCGCGATCGAATTCATCTTGGATTTCACCGACCAATTCTTCTAACACGTCCTCTAGCGTCACCAGGCCATCTACGCCACCATGCTCGTTGACCATGAGGGCAAGGTGCTGCTTTTGCTGCTGGAATTCCAGCAACAAATCCTGAATGAGTTTCATCTCTGGAACCAGGAAAGCCGGGCGGGCAAAATCTCTGATAGCCACATCGCCACCATGCTCATGCAGCGCCCAAAGCAACTCCTTCAAGTGCACGATCCCGATTACCTGATCGAGGTCACCATCCACCAAGGGGATGCGTGTATGCGGCGAATTGCGCGCCAGGACAAGGTTTTCTTCCAGGCTGTCATTCGAATCAAAACAAATGACCTGGGTCCGGGGAATGGCTATTTCCTTGATGGTGCGTCTTGAAAACCCAAAGAGATTGTCAATGAGTTCAACCTTGGAAAGTTCCAGCTGACCGCTTTCCTGGCTGCGTTCAAGCATCCGTCGCAACTCTTCTTCTGAAGGCAGGTTCGTGTCATCGGGTTCATCGGCGAAAGACATCCCGAGCAGCCACACCACGCCACGACTGAACTTTTGCAACACCCAGGTAAACGGCCTGACAACTTTGGACCACAGCAGTAATGGCGCCGCGGTGCGCAAGGCCCAAGTCGTGGCATGGCGAATGGCGATGCCACGGGGCACCAACTCCGCAAGCACGACCTGCAAGACCGTGATGAACAGAAAACCCAAAGCGGTCCCCAGCAACCAACCGGCATGAGACCAAGGGAGCGCTGTGCCGAATAGATCATGGAACCAATGCACCAGGGCTTCTTCACCCGTGGCGCCCACGGCTATGGTAAGCAGAGTGATGGCCACCTGAATGCTACTGAGGTGGCGGCCAAGCTGATGGTGAACCTTGAGTGCCAGAAGAGCGCGCGGATCAGTCTTATTGAGAGCTTCCAACTGGGTTGGCCGCACCCGCACTGCGGAGAACTCGGCCAATACAAAAAAGGCCGTAAGCCCAATGAGAATGGGTGTGACTATCAAGGCAGCGCTGGTCATCGAATCATCGGATCATGGCAATATCAGCCTTGGGCCAGATCCGCACCCTTGCGCAATTTGTCGGCGGACTCCCCCAGCAGTGTGGCAAGAGCCTGCAACCGTTCCTGGCGCTCCGCCAATTGCCCATGCAGCACTTGCTTGTCGCGCTCAAGGGTTTCCTGAGCCTGCTGAACACCGATCACCGTGGCCTTGAGGGCTTCGATCTTGTCGTCCTTTTGTTGGGCTTGTTCCTGGAGCTTGCCTAATTGCGTTTCATGTTCGGCGGACTTGGCTTCCCACGTCGCCTGAGCTTGATCCATGCTGGTTCTAAGTTCCAGCTTGGCGGTTTCCAGGCTTGCGAGATTCTCCTCTTTGGCTCTCAATTCCTCGCGACCAACCTGTAATGAGGCTTCCTGTTCTGTGAGTTTGGCGTTCAGAGCCTCAAGCTCCTTGTCCTTTGCGGCGATCCGGTTACCCAACTCCACCAGTTCCCGGCCCTGGCCGCGAACGGTGACTTCGAGAGCAGGCAATTCGCTGGCCGCGATCTTGAGCTTTGCTTCAACCTCCACAAGGGCTTCCGCGGCAGCCTGATGTTTTGCTTCCAGTTCGGCCCGCGCGGCGGAAAGCGCGCTGTGCTCAGTAGTCTTGCTGGAAAGTGCTTCCTGGGCCGCGGCCAACTCACCCCGCTGGGACCCAAGGCTGGCTTCCAGCTCCAACAGTCGGGAAGCCTGGGATTGGGCTTCTTTCAGTGCGGAATCCAACTCCTGAATTTTAGAGGCATTGACTTCGTGCTTCTGTTTGAAATCATCTCGTTCTGCTTCAACGGCTGCCCTGCCCTCTAGCTTGGTCTGGTCATCAAGAGACTGTTGCTGGAGATGATCCTTCTCTTTCATCAGAGTCATGATCCGAGTGGTCTTTTCGGTCATCTGGTTATTGAGGGACTCAACCTGAAGCAGTAACTCCGTACGCTCACCCATGGCGGCGCGTAGCTGGGTCTTAAGATTGTCGGCGTTTTCTTCCTTGGGGGTCTCTTCCAGCTTTCGAAGCGCAGCCTCGGTATCAGCCAAGCGTTGTTTGAGTGCTTCGGCTTCGGCCTGGCGACGTTCCAAATCTTCCATGTTTTGGGTCACGGAATCGTGGCTGTGGCGCAGTTGGTCGAACTCTGTTTGCAGGCGGCGCAGTTCGGTATCCTTGTCTTCCACTGCTGCTTCCAGGCTGCTCACCTGGGCTTCAAGAGCAGCCACCTTGCCAGCGTTTTCAGCAAAACCAGCATTCTCCATGACTGAAGGTGCGGCCATCATCTGCGCCTGAATCATCGCCAAGGGAATGGCCATGGTCTGGTTGGCGGGAGGTTCGGCAGATACTGGTTTTTCGATTTCTGATGCGATGTCGGATTTCAGGCCATCAAGCCAATCCTCGCCTAGATCTGAGTCCGCAAGGTCGCCGAGAGGATTGTCTGGATCCACGCTTCGCATGGGCACAAATGGGTTGAGGGAAGCCACCAGGGCGCTGGGAGCGATGGGTTTGTGGAGGTAAAGATCAGCTTTGCCTTTCAAGCTTTGGTGACGGCGATATTCTTCTTCGGTGGCCTTGGAGCTGATGAGTACGATTTTTACATCCGCCAAGGCAGCGTTCTTCCGGATGGCTGTGCAAAGCGCGTAACCCTTGTTGTCGGACACCTCGACGCTGATGAGGACCGCGGCATAGGCGCCACTTTCCAGCTTTGGTATCACCCCATCCGGGCCTGAGGCCACCTCTGTTTCAAAGGCTGCTTCCAGACTGACCTGCTGCTCCTTCAAGAAGGCACGGTCACTGTCCACGATCAGAAGGCGCTGACCCATGGTGAGATCCTTAGGTGGTGAGCTTCCAACTGTAACCGAAGCGGGGAAAGCTGTTGTAACGAAATAACCCGTGCTGGGTGGTCGCTTGCCTTTTTACGTAGGAAACAGCAAATTCGCCGCCGGGTGTTCACCCGACGGCGAGGAACGAGCGGATCAATCTTCCTTTAGCGCGGCAAGATGGCGATGGTTCCCTTGCCAGGGCCTGAGGGCCCTTGAATAAGCAGAAGCATGGGCTTGCCATTGGCTTTGGTTGCCTCGGCATTGAATCCCTGGACGTTCGAAACACTGCGGGTGCCCACGGCGTTGATGATTACTCCGGCTGTCAGCCCCTTTTCAGCAGCATCCGACCGCGCGGCCACAAAGGTCACCACCACGCCCTTGCGATCTTCCGCGAGATTGAAGGCCTGGCGATTGGCCGCGGTGATATTTCCAACGGTAAAGCCATAGGCTTTTTCCGAATTAAAAGCCTTTCCTTCGGTTGACCCGTCTTGAGTAGGCCCATTTTTCTCTTCTTCCTGATCCTCTTGATCCCCAAGATGTTTCCGATCGCCGAGCTTGACGGATAGCTCCCTGGATTTCCGATCCCTAACGAGCGAAAGCTTCACGACATCCCCAGCTTTATGGCTCGCGATGGTTTCCACCAATTCTGTAGGTCTGGACACAGCCTTGCCGTCCACCGCCGTGATGACATCCAGGCGCTGCACGCCTGCTTTTTCCGCCGCTTGTCCGCCGGTTACATCACTCACCACAACCCCATCTTTAACACCCAGCGCTTCCTGAAAACCCTTTTCCAATTCCGCAGTCTGTAATCCAAGGAACCCACGGCTTACCGCACGGCCCGCGCGTAGGTCCTTGAGTGCCCGCTGGATCATGGTTGAAGGCACCGCAAAGCCGATGTTCTGACCATCAGCCCGGATCATGGTGTTGATACCGATGATCTCACCGTGCAGGTTCAGCAACGGCCCGCCTGAGTTGCCACGATTGATGGCGGCATCGGTCTGAAGGAATGAGCTAATTCCGGTTGTCACGGTGCGTCCTTTGGCGCTGATGATGCCCGCAGTGACTGTGTGGTCCAGGCCTAGCGGATTACCGATGGCCACGACCCATTCTCCAATGCGCATGGCATCGGAATCGCCAAGCTTGGCATAGGGGAGGTGATTGGCCTCGATCTTGACTAGAGCGATATCCAGCTCTTTGTCCCGCCCCAGTACCTTAGCCTTGTAGGACTTGCCATCAGAGGTTTTCACCTCCAGCGTGTTATCCGAAGCGCCTCGATAGCCTTCGATTACGTGATTATTGGTTAGGATCTCACCATCCGCGGAGATCAAGACTCCACTCCCTCCGCTCTCGGCCCGTCGCTCATTATCTTGCTGGCCCCTTGGTCCAGGTTGTCCGGGCTGCGGTTGGCCTTGCCCACGGCCGGGCCCGAAAAAGAAATTAAAGAAGTCATCCCCACCCCCAAAAGGGTCAGCCATGTGAGGAGACTTGACGAAGCTTGTGCTGGTGATAGCCACCACAGTGGGGTTCAGCTTGTCAGCCACTTCCGCAACGGGCGGCAAGCGGTCGAGACCAGCCGGATTCACCGTGACCGGTCGCTCTTCCTGGGCATTGGCCACCCAACGGTGACTGAGGCCCATGCCCACCCCCATGCAGGCGGCCGCAAAGGTCGAAAGCAGAAGGACTTGTTTGACTTGGCGATTCATGTGGAAACTCCCTGGTTCAAAGCCCACTTGGGGCACCTAACTTGGGTGACGGCAGGTTACGGAAAGTTTCGCCGACCTTGTAATCGCCACTCACCCTGGTATTTTCTCACCTGTCGAGCTAATCTGAAAGGTCCATGGCGGCTGTAGCTCAGTTGGTTAGAGTGCTGGATTGTGATTCCAGATGTCGTGGGTTCAAGTCCCATCAGCCGCCCCATTAGCCCCGCGAAGCGGGGCTTTTTTGTGGGGCGGCTGACGGGACTTGAATCACAAGAGTCTTAGGTCGCGCTTTGGAGGCCGTAGGACGCGCAAGCGACCGCAGGCCGGAAGCGACCTTAGACTTCGTGCGGCGGGCACCGAAGTCCCATCAGCCGCCCCAGATCAGCGCCTCGGCTTGCCGAGGCGCACTTGTATACAGGGCGGTGGGTGGGACTTGAATCACAAGAGTCTTAGGTCGCGCTTTGGAGGCCGTAGGACGCGCAAGCGACCGCAGGCCGGAAGTGACCTTAGACTTCTGCGGCGGGTAGGGTACTGAAGTCCCATCAGCCGCCCATAAACTCAAGAACTCCCTACGCGTCGGGAGTTCTTGATGTGTCAAGCAGACGCTTTCCGTCCTCCCTGGCTGCGAAAGAGAAGGCACTTCGGCGGGGAATAATTTCCCGCCTTCACTTCCGCTGACTGATGGCGATCTTTTGCGGACGGGATTATGAGCTACATGGCCACCTTGAAATCCACCGTGGCCATTTCCGTATCCCACCCAAGGGCCAGCTTGCCGCCCGCCTGGGTCATGTCCACAAACTGTATGGTGAACTGATCAAGGGAAATAGGGTTTTTGGAAAGCTTCATGGGGACTTTCAGTACATCGAACTTGGGGTCGTAATTATCGGAGCCCCAGGTCGCGGTCTTGTCTTTGGGGTCGTACTTCTGCAGGTACGGCTGAGTGGACAGGATGAGGCTCCAACCGCCTTCCTTCAGGTCCACAAAAAGGCTGTATTCACCTGCCGGAAGGTTCTTGCCACCGAAAACAAGCGGAACTTCGGTTTTGAATCGGGTGGTCTGATTGGCCCCGGCCCGCCATACGGGAGAGCCTGAACTGACCTTCTTCCCATACTCCGGGCCGCTGCCGAAAATCGCCTGTCTTCCCTTGAGGATCGGCCGCGAATAGGTGACGGTGATCCACTTGCCATTCTGGTAGCGTGGCTCCGCACCTGGCTTTTCCTCGGCCCATTTTCCCGCCACTTGGGTGGCTGCGGTTCCAGCGGGACTTGGTTGCACACGGGGTGCCGGGGTTGGTGCCGGGGCAACGGTGAGGACCGTTGGCGTTTGATGCGCGAAGACCGCGCACGTCGCCACAAAGCCAGTTATCAGCACCAGAGCTGTCTTCTTCATTTGACCTCCTCATCCATTCCAGCCTAGTTTCCAGGACCATCCTGCCCAGGAGGAATGGAAATCATAAACCACCAGGAACCAAGATCTCAGCTATCTTTGGTCTGAAATAATTGAACAGAAGCGAAAAACCCACCACCAGCACACAACCCACCACGTTGTACCAAAGGAACGAGATGGGGGTGAAGAAGAAGCAGGCCAGCACACCTGCTTCGGCAATGAGGGCCGCGTAGAAAGCGGCGCCGCCCTGTACGCCTTTGAAGTAGAAGGCCACCAGAAAAATCCCCAGGATCGTGCCATAAAATAGCGAGCCCAGGATATTGACGGCTTCCACCAGGGTTCCCAGTCGACTTGCATATTCTGCGAAGGCTATGGCGAAACAGCCCCAACCGAAGGTCGCCAGCCGTCCGACCCAGACTTCCTGCTTCCCACCACTTCCGCCAAACAGCCGTCGGTATACGTCCACGACCGTGGTCGCGCCCAGAGCATTGATCTCAGCGGACATCGAGGACATGGAGGCCGCGAAGACTGCCGCCAGCACAAGCCCGATCAACCCCGCCGGGAGGCTGTGCAGAACATAGGACAGAAAAACGTAGTTCGTGTCACTGGCATTGGCGGAAGGGTCCGCCCGCTTGATCACTTTGATGGCATCGGTACGAATGGCGGCGGCATGGGCTTGGGCCATATCCATCGC
>JANYBM010000075.1 GCA_025361125.1 Holophagaceae bacterium
GGCGGGCTCATCGACCGTTCAAGCTTCATCCTGGGCGACAACGTGAAGAGCCTGGAAGTCGAGATCGCCGCTTATGCCGGAGCCAAATTCGGGGTGGGCATGAGCAGCGGCACTGACGCGCTGCTGGTGGCGCTCATGGCCTTGGGGGTGAAGGCTGGCGACGAGGTCATCATGCCCACCTTCACTTTCTTCGCCACGGCGGGCGTGGTGTCGCGGCTGGGCGCGAAGCCCGTGTTCGTGGATCTGGATCCGCAAAGCTTCAACGCCACGGGAACCCTTGTGGAAGCCGCCATCACGCCGCTCACCAAGGCCATCCTGCCAGTGCATCTTTTCGGCCAGCTCGCGGATATGCCCGCCATTTGCGAAGCCGCCGCCCAGTTCGAAATTCCGGTCATCGAGGACGCCTGCCAGAGCATGGGCGCCAAAGGCTGGGGCCTGAACGCTGGGCAGTTCGGCGAGATGACGGCTTTCAGTTTTTACCCCACCAAGAATCTCGGCGCCTTTGGCGATGCGGGCCTAACCATCATCCGCGAGGATGAAGACCTGCATGCCCGCGTGCGGCGGCTACGGGTGCATGGCATGGAGCCCGTCTACGTCCACCACGAAGTGGGCATGAACGGTCGCATGGACGAGATGCAAGCCCTCGTGCTGCGGGCCAAGTTGGAGATGCTCGAAGGCTGGCACGAAGGCCGCCGCAAGCATGCCGCCTGGTATCACCGCCGCATGAAGGAAATGACCCCCGACGAGGCACGGATGCCCCATCAGGTGGTGCCCGACGGGCGCCACATCTACAACCAGTTCACTCTGCGTGTGGCTGGCGGCAAACGCGACGCGCTGCAAGCCCACCTGAAGTCCCTCGGCATCGGCAGCGCGGTCTACTACCCCATCTGCCTGCACGAGCAGCCCTGCTTCGATGACCTGGGATATAAGAAAGGCCAATTCCCCGAAAGCGAACAAGCCGCCGCGGAAGTTCTCAGCATCCCGGTCTATCCCGAAATGAGCGAAGCCATGCTGGAAGAAGTGGCCACCGCGGTGCTGGGGTTCTACGGGAGGAAGTGAGCCAGACTTCGACTGCACGGGCCGAAGGCGGCCGAATTTTCTTCACCACCTCATCCCTTACAGTCTTTTCACCGCGCTTACGCCTCGCCCATGGCCGCGGCGACAAAACCGTTCAGGTCTTCCTGCGTTTTTTCGGGCATCTCGATGAAGTGCAGCCCCATTCCTACGAAGGCCATGGCGGGGATTGCGGGTTCCAGCCCCAAGGTGTAAACCACCTGGGCGCGGATATGACCCTTAGGAAGCATTGGATGATCGAGCACCAGATCTTCCAGCAGCAAGCCCTTATTGAAGAGCCCGGCTTCGCCCCGGTCCACGGTGGCGTACAGACCGCTGCCGCTGATGTTCGTGATGCGAATATCCTTGAACACTCGTCCACCGGCCCTGAAGCGGACGGTATGCCCTGGTCCGAGGGCGATACGGCGGTTATCTCGGCGTTCAGTGAAATCGGCCATGGGGCTCCTGAGGATTCCTGCTTGGGCAATGAACAAGATCAGGATAGACTAAGCGCTTCGTTTGAACGGCCTCAACCCATCGCGGGAACGGAGGCTCCCGGCCCGAACGGTGCTTTCGCCGAACCGGGTTTTCCACGGGCAGCCCTCCTGGTAGGAGCCTAGTCTCCTACCTAACCAAGCGGGAACAACGCACTTCGCGCTGGCCATCCATTCTGGAGCAGCAATGGAAATCCTCCTGATTGATAACGTGGCGAAGCTTGGCCAGCGCGGTGATGTGGTCACCGTCAAAGACGGCTATGCCCGCAACTTCCTGCTCCCCCGTAAGCTGGCCCTGCCGGTGACCGCGGGCAACAAGCGCCAGATTGAGCTGGAAAAAGAACGCGCCCAGAAACTCCGTGCCAAAGAACTGTCCGATGCCCAAAGCCTGGCTGATAAGCTCAGCGCCATCAGCCTGTCCTTCACGAAGAAGGCTGGCGAGAGTGGTCATCTCTTTGGAAGTGTGACCAACGCCGAAGTTGCCGATCAACTGAAGACCAAGGGCTTCATCGTGGATCGCCACACCATCACGGTGCCGCCGATCAAGGAAGTTGGCGCCTATGTGGTAGAGATTCGCTTGTACCAGGGCGTCATCGCCAAGCTCAACCTGGATGTAACAGCCCAGGCCGAGTAGGTTCCTTCGTCCACCGGACACCAATGATTTAGTTGATCAGCGCTGCCAATTTCAGAACCATTCCATACGTTCAGGGGTGGAAATCCCCTCGGCCTTTTTCGAACCACTAAGGAGCATCCATGACCAAAACCACAACCGCCAAGCCTGACACCCAGGGCATCGCCGAACTCGCCGCCAAGCTGGCCGAGAGTCACGATCTCACCAAGGCCAAAGCCAAAGCCGTCATTGATAGCCTGCGCGATGATGTCGTGGCAGTGCTGCTTTCTGGCAACCGGGTGAATCTTTTCGGCCTGGGCACCTTTGAAGTGCGTGACACCAAGCCCAAGATGGGCCGCAACCCCAAGACTGGCGAAAAGATCAGCATTCCCGCCGGCCGCAAAGTCGTTTTCAAGGTCGCCAAGGGGTTGAAGGACCAGATGTAATTCAGGCTGTGAGCCATGAGCTTTGAGCTTCAAAAACCGGCGCCTTTGGGCGCCGGTTTTGTTTCTGACCGGGCCCGATGCCAACATTGAACCAGCCCCTATGGCTCCTAGCTCATAGCTTACAGCTCATGGCTCGTAGCTCATGGCTTGGATCACACTTCGCCCGCCTTACAATGATCGTTTCCTGGAGTCACCCATGTCCCTCGGCATCTTCAAAGTCCCAATTCCCACCAACGAGCCGGTGAAATCCTATGCACCGGGGACGCCAGAGCGGGTGGGGTTGAAAGCAAAACTCAAGGAAATGAGTTCGAAGAAATTGGATCTCCCGATGGTCATCAATGGACATCCGATCCACTCGGAAAAAAAGGGCAAGGCGGTGATGCCGCACGACCATCAGCATGTGCTCGCTGATTTCCACATGGGTGGTCATGAGGAAGTCAAACTCGCCATCCATGGCGCCATGCATGCGCACAAGGAATGGGCAGCCATGCCGTGGGACGCCCGCGCCTCGGTCTTTCTAAAGGCCGCGGACCTGTTGGCTGGGCCCTGGCGCGACACGATCAACGCCGCCACGATGTTGGGCCAAAGCAAAACGTGTCATCAGGCTGAAATTGACGCGGCGTGTGAACTGATTGATTTCTTCCGTTTCAACGTCGCTTTTTATCAACAGCTTTTGAAGGAACAGCCGGACTCGCAACCAGGCATGTGGAACCGGCTGGAACACAGACCTCTGGAAGGTTTCGTGTTCGCCGTGACCCCCTTCAACTTCACCTCAATTGCGGGCAATTTGCCTACGGCGCCTGCGCTATGTGGCAATACGGTCATCTGGAAACCCGCCTCCACGGCTGTTTACAGTGCTCATTTTCTCATGGGCCTGCTGAAGGCCGCGGGCCTTCCCGATGGCGTCATCAATCTAGTCTATGGATCAGGTCGCGCCATTGGTGATCCCGTGCTGGCGGACAGCCATCTTGCGGGCATCCACTTCACCGGTTCCACGCCGGTATTCCATGGCATGTGGAAATCCATCGGTAACAATATGGGCAAGTACCACGCCTACCCGCGGTTGGTGGGTGAGACCGGCGGCAAGGATTTCATTCTGGCCCACCCTAGTGCAGACGTGAACGCCTTGGTGACCGCCATCGTGCGTGGAGCCTTCGAGTATCAGGGACAGAAATGCAGCGCCGCCAGTCGCGTGTACATCCCCTCGAACCTTTGGCCCAAGGTCAAAGAACAACTCGCCGCCCAAGTTGAAAGCATAAAAATGGGTGATGTGAGCGACTTTTCAAACTTCATGGGCGCGGTCATTGACGAGGGTTCTTTCCAAACCCAAAAGGATGCCATTGAAGCGGCGAAGGCCTCCCCAGACGCCAGCATCCTGGTGGGTGGCCAGTGTGATGATTCGACGGGCTATTTCGTCCGCCCGACCGTGATTGTGGCGAAGGACCCCAAGTACAAAACCATGTGCGATGAATTATTTGGACCCGTGGTCACTGTCCATGTCTACGACGAGCACCACTGGGCGGAGATTCTCCACACGTTGGATCAGACCAGTCCCTATGCCCTTACAGGCGCGGTCTTCAGCCAGGATCGCAAAGCAGTACAACAGGCCATGGATGTGCTCCGCAACGCCGCTGGCAATTTCTACATCAATGACAAACCCACCGGCGCGGTGGTGGGCCAACAGCCTTTCGGCGGCGCCCGGGCGTCCGGCACCAACGACAAGGCCGGGTCCATCCTGAACCTGGTGCGCTGGATCAGCCCCAGGACGATCAAGGAAACGTTCGTTCCCGCGACTGACTATCGGTATCCCTTCATGCAAGGGGAATAGCCGCATCGAAGACAACGGCCATAGTGAGACACTTTATGATTCGAAAGTCCGAACTCGAGGTGCCCCGTGTCCGATAGGAAAACCACGTCACTGTTTCCCCTCCGCAAGGGCCGCCACTCACGGCAGGCCCACGTGGATCTGCCGGAAGGAACTTTCGAAGAAGAGCACGCTAGGCAGGGATTTTTTGGCAAGACGACGCATCTCTACCGCCTGCATCCGCCCACGGCGTGGACCCGCATTGAGGGCCCGCTTAAGCCTCACAGCTATGACCTGAATAATATCTTTCCAGTGGATCCCGGCGTGGAAGGTGACGCGCTATTGCAACAGGCCCGGGCAGGAGCGTTGCTGGAATCCATGTTCGGTTCGCGGGAGATCGCCTTCGCGCCGGTCTGCGTCCTGCACAACGCGGATGTGGCGCTGCACTACGTCGCGCCCGAACCCATGGATTTCTTCTACCGCAACGCCGATGGCGATGATGTCTATTACATCCAGACCGGCGGCGGAAAGTTTGAATGCGACTTCGGGAATCTGGACTACGAGAAAGGCGATTACCTCGTCATTCCCCGGGGCACGACCTACCGATTCCTTCCCCACGACGAAGTCCAACGCTACCTGTTGATCGAGTCCTTCAGCGAAATCACCTTGCCGGACCGGGGCATGCTCGGCCCCAACGCGCTCTTCGATCCCGCCATGATCGACACGCCGGAATTGGCGGAGTACAAAGAGGAATCGAACCGCGAGTGGGCGGTCCATATCAAGCGCGAGAACCAGATCACGAAGGTGTTCTACCCGTTCAACCCCCTGGATGCCGTGGGCTGGAAAGGCGATCTCACCGTGTGGCGCATCAACGTGAAGGACATCCGCCCGGTGATGAGCCACCGCTACCACCTGCCGCCGAGCGTGCACACCACGTTCATGGCGCAGAATTTCGTCATCTGCTCCTTCCTGCCCCGCCCCTTCGAGGAAGAGGAAGGCGCCATGCGCGTGCCCTTCTACCACCGCAACATCGATTACGACGAAGTGCTGTTTTACTCCGATGGCCATTTCTTCAGCCGCGACGGCATCGGCAAGGGCATGGTCACCTGGCATCCCCAAGGCATCCATCACGGGCCGCACCCCAAGGCCATCCCCCTGAGCCGCACCAAAGACCGCACGGACGAAGTGGCCGTCATGGTGGACACCTACCGCCCCCTGAAGGCCACGGCCGCCGCGGAACTGGTGGAGAACCGCGATTACTGGGCGAGCTGGAAATAGGTTTAGTTTTGGGACCCCTGTCCGGCACAAACTTCCCTCACGGACGGGTCAGGAAAGTACTGGCCACTCCGTAACGGCTGCTACGTCGTCCACGGTCCGACATAGAGGCTCCGGGTCTGCGAATGCAGTGAGTAGGAGGGTGCACTGCATACGATAGCCGGAGCAGCCCTAACGGACTGGTCAGGAAAGTACTGGCCACTCCGTAACGGCTGCTAAACTATCCATTCGCGCGAGTGTGCCCATGAATCATCCTCTTTCTCCCGAAACCGCTGACCATGCGCTGGCCACTGGCGAGCGGCTGCCTAAAAGTGAGCGCACGGAATTCAGCGCTGAAGCCATCGCTGAGATCCAGGCCATCGCCGCAAAATACCCCGACAAACTAGCGGCGACGCTGCCGGCGCTGTATATCGCCCAACGGGACTTCGGGTTCGTCAGCCTGGACGCCATGAAAGCCGTGGCCCGGGCGCTTTCCATCCCCGAAGGCCATGTGTTTGGCGTGGCTAGTTTCTACACCATGTATCAGAAAAAGCCCGTGGGTAAATTTCATTTGCAAGTCTGCACCAACCTCTGTTGCGCCCTCAATGGCGGTGCCGAATTCCTGGAAAAGGTCTGCGAGAAAACTGGCTGCAAACCCGGTGGTGGTCCATCTCCTGATGGGATGTGGAGCGTCGAGGAAGCCGAATGTCTTGCTGCTTGCGGAAGCGCGCCATGCATGCAGGTGAATGCGGACGTTTACGACGAAAATCTTGATGAAGCGAAGTTGGGCGAAATCATGAAAAGTTGCGAGCGCGGCGAATACCGCGAATGGGCGAAGTAGGCAGGATGCGGAGATAACGACATGGCGACTTTTCGCACCAAGCCTGATCACCAGCGCTATACCTTCGAGGGTTTTGGATCCGACAAATATCCGAACCTCATGCTGCGCGGCGCGGGGGACCTGAACAACTGGCCCCTGGCTACCTATGTCTCCAAACACGAAGGCTATGTGGCGGTGAAGAAGGCGCTTCAAATGGAGCCCGTGGCGGTCACCGAGGAAGTGAAAACCTCTGGCATCCGGGGCCGCGGGGGCGCAGGGTTTCCCGCAGGACTGAAATGGTCCTTCATGCCCAAGGACACGGCTGAGAGAAAATTCACGCGCTACGTGGTGTGCAACGCGGACGAAGGCGAACCAGGAACCTTCAAAGACCGCGCCATCCTGGAATACAACCCGCATCAGGTCATTGAAGGCATGATCATCGCGGGCTTTGCCATGCAGTGCAAAACAGGTTTCATCTACGTCCGTGGTGAATTCCTGTGGCTGGTTGAAAAATTGGAACATGCCATTCAGGAAGCCAGGGACGCTGGCTACCTGGGCAAGGACATTCTGGGCACCGGCTGGGACTTCGATCTCATTGTCCACCGTGGCGCGGGAGCCTACATCTGCGGCGAAGAAACGGCGCTGCTCAATTCCTTGGAAGGTCGCCGTGGTGAGCCCCGCGTGAAGCCGCCTTTTCCAGCCGCCAAGGGTGCTTTCGGACAACCCACCACCATCAATAATGTGGAAACCCTCGCGGCGGTTCCTGCCATCCTGCGCATGGGCGGTGCCGAATTCGCCAAGATCGGTCGGCCGAAGAATACCGGAACCCGCGTGTTCTGCCTGAGCGGCCACGTCAAGCGGCCAGGGCTCTATGAGCTGCCGCTGGGCCTGCCATTGGACTTCATCATGAACGACCTGGCGGGTGGCTCGAACACGGGCAAAAAGATCAAATGCGTCATCCCTGGCGGCGCCTCGGCGCCGGTCTTCAGCGAGAAGGAATTCGGGACGCTGATGGATTTCGACAGCGTGCGCGACGCGGGTTCCATGGCGGGTTCCGGCGGCATCATCATGCTCGACGAAGACACCTGCATGGTGCAGGCCTGCCTGCGCCTGATCCGCTTCTACGCCCACGAAAGCTGCGGCCAATGCACCCCCTGCCGGGAAGGCTGCAACTGGATGGAAATGATCCTATACCGCATCGAACATGGCCAGGGC
>JANYBM010000123.1 GCA_025361125.1 Holophagaceae bacterium
GCTCCTGAGCGCGAAGCGAAAACCCAAGCAGGAGCATGATGGTAAGAATTGGAAATGGTCGCATATATAAGTGTAGTGTGTAGTTTGGCAAACTGAAGGTTGGTGATTCTGTCGTTCGAATCCCCCACTCTCCGCCAAAAAAGCCGCCTTGGACACGAGGATGATTCCGACCCATGCATGCTCTTGGGATTCACTCCGCGCTGCGCGCTCCGTTCCGCGTCATCGGCTGCGGGCGGGCATCCGCCTCCGGCGGACCGTCTCAGCCGCTCTCGCGTCTTCGCCTTGCCCTACTCCCGCGCCGCTGCCGTTCGAATCCCCCACTCTCCGCCAAAAAAGCCGCCTGTTGGCGGCCTTTTTGGCGGAGAGTGGGGGATTCGAACCCCCGAAAAGCTTGCACCTTTACACGCTTTCCAGGCGTGCTCCTTAAACCACTCGGACAACTCTCCAGGTTGTGGTTACCCCAGTTGCACAGGGAATATCGAAGGTAACACGAGGGCAGGGTTGGGCCAAGGACGGGTTTTTGCAGTGACCCGAGTCACATAGTGGCTTTCCCCTAGATCACAGGGCTTGTAACGGTCACATTTCCCACTTGTTCTTTCTGGAAAAGCGCCATCCTTATTTCCTAGAAGGTGCCCGGAACCATCTGGGCTGGATGCTCTGTTCACTGGACACACTACTGGGGGTACCACGATGGCCAAGTTGCTGTGGAAGAGCCAGTATGAAACGGGGATCCCGATCATAGATGAACAGCATAAGCGCCTGTTCGAGCTGCTTGAACAAGTCCAGGATGCAGTTGCCTCTGGAAACACCCAGGAGGAAATCCGGGACCTGGTTCAGGCGCTGATGGCGGACACCAGGGAGCACTTCCGCACCGAAGAGGCGATCATGGCCCACCATGGTTTCCCAGACCTGCTGGCCCACATCCGTGAGCATGAATTGTTGATGGAAAAGCTGGAGGACCTGCATCACCGGTTTGAAGAAAACCAGGATTCCATGGCATTGATGATGTCCACCTTCATGGGCGGCTGGCTTCGCCACCACATCAACGAAGGAGACTTCAGTTACGCGCAGTTTATAAAATCCGGCCAAGCCACCTCTGGCTCATCGGATCTGCTGTTGGCTCTCTGGGATCAGGGCGCCATCACTTTCCTGTGAAGCTCTGGACGCAGGATCAGACCAGGCCTAGTCTGAGCTCCCCTTGGCACACCAGGCTTTCCACATGGTCAGGTAGGCAGCCTCCACTCCGCAGGCAAAGCGTTTCGGGTCCATGAGCGGAGATTTTTCAATCCTTGCCCGGAGCGATGACCGCAGGTTTTCCAGACGAGTGAGGTCCCTGGCTAGCGAACAAGCAATGCTGCCATAACCCGAGGCATCCCGGGCCGCCAACTCGGGCAGTCCGGCGTTCGATAGAATGCTCCAGCCAGTCCGGGACAGAGCCGTTTTGCCCGCCAAGCTGACAACGGGCACGCCCATCCACAGCGCGTCTAAAAGGGTGGTGCCCCCACCGCGAGGGAAGCTGTCGAGCATTAAATCCATTTGGTGATAAAGCTTGAAGTAGTCCGAGGTGGGTACTCTCCCTGTGAATCTGAGGCGATCCGGGTTGATACCCTCATCTGCAAAAAGATCACTGATGCGCTGACGAGTTTGACCTTCGGGAGCATGCAGCAAGAGCCGCGAACCAGGAATCTTCCTCAGGATTCCGCACCAGGCAGCCAGGGTGGGGGAGGACACTTTGGAGAAGGTGTTCAGGCTGCCAAAGGTGACAAACCCATTTCGCCGGGCTGGCAGGGCACTGGGCTGGAGGTCCACAACGGGTTCATAACACCAATAGGTTTCTGGCAGGCGGATGGTCTGTTCGGAATAGAACTCGTCTGTTGGACCAGCGGGATCTAAGTACGGATCACTAAGACGATAGTCCATTGCATCCATGCCCGTGGTGGAACAGTAGGCCAGGTAAGTCACCTGGACCGGTGCTGGCTTGCGGGCGAAGACCAGCAGCCTGTTGTTGGCGCCATGCAGCATAAGATCCACGGCGATATCCACCTGGTCATTTCTGATCAGGTCGGTCACACGATCGTCAGAAACCCCCCGGATATCTCGCCATTCATGGGCATAGCGCTGCAGTTCCAGAGTGAGTTCGTCTGCCTTCGGTGTATCCGAGTAACAGTAGATCTTGAAGCGGGCCTTATCGTGCTCCCGGAAAAGAGGCAGCAAAAAGCGACCTTCAGGCAGCCCGCAGAAACGGGGAGACACATAGGCGATGCGAAGGGGACGTTCGGGATCGCGGATATTCGTGTGGGGCCGAATGCTTTGGGCCAGGGGTAGTGCATGCTTCTGGTTCCAGGTGCGGTGTTCCTGAAAGAGTGCTCGGGAGTCCATGTCCGGGTGCATGTGCAGGCTGAAGAGGAAATTGCTATGGGCGCTGGCGGAGTTAGGATCCGCTTGCGAGGCCTTGTGGAAGCAGTCCAGGGCCTCATCGAGCTTGCCTTTGGCCTCCAGGACTGCTCCCAAATTATTCATGGCCTCGGCGAAACCTGGTCGAAGGTTTAGAGACCTGCGTAAACAGGATTCCGCCTCTTCCAAACACCCCATTTCCCGAAGCACGACCCCAAGGTTGTAGGGTGCATCAGGGTTGGTGGGGAGGAGGGTCGCGGCGGTTCGGTAATGTTCGGCGGCGTTTTTCAACTCACCGCGCTCCTGGAGGAGGTTGCCTACATTCAAGTGCGCGCCGGAATGACCGGGATCCAACTTCAACGCGGTTGTGAAGGCGTCCAGTGCCTCGGCGGGGCGGTCGGACATCCTGAGGGCCAGTCCCAGGTTGCCTGCATAGACGGAAGAGGTGGGAACCCGTTCGAATGCCCGGAGGATCAGATCCGCACCTTCGCTGGCCCTTCCGGTCATTGCGAGGATCACGCCCAACATGTGCAACGCTTCGGCCGGGTTGGGCACCTCCTGGGCGATGATGGCGCGGTAGAGGCGCTCGGATTCTTGTAGGTGACCAGCCTGGAAATGGCCCAAAGCCTGTGCAAGCGTTTCCTGTGGTGACATCTGACGAGGATACTTCGTGTGGTCGGTAGACCCATAATCCAGATGATCCATGATCCCCGCTCACGGGGCCAAGGTTCATCTGAGCTCATGGTGTAATCAAGGTTTGAAACGTGGAGCATTCATGAAGTTGGTTGGAATCACCATGGTCAGGAATGAGGCCGATGTCATTGAGTCGTTCATTCGCCACAACTTGGGCTATCTCGATCAAATGCTGGTGCTTGATCACGGCTCAACGGATGAGACGGCCTCCCTGCTGGGGGCTTTGGTTGCGGAAGGGCTGCCGCTGACCATTCTTGGGTGCGAAATAAAGGAATATGACCAATCCCGGATCATGACTGACTTGCTCCAGATGGCCTTTCAGAAGTTTGGCGCCGACACGGTCTTTCCTCTGGATGGAGACGAGTTCCTGCGGTGCCCATCAAAGCTTCATTTGGAGTCGGTACTTCAGGCCCGCCTGGAGCAGCCGGTCCTGGCGCTCTCTTGGCCCGTCTACGTGTCGTCAGAGGGGAGCGAGGCTGAGACCCACCCGCTCCATCGGTTTTGTTGGCGCGTGGCCACGGGCAAGCCCGCGTTTTCCAAGGTGATTGTTCAGAGGAGTATCACCACCCGGTCCCAGTTTGCCTTGATACCTGGAAACCATGGGGTGATCGTGCCGGTGGGCAATGGGGGAGTCGGAAAACTCGCGGAGATGCAGGTGCCATTCGATGATCTGGCTGTGGCGCACCTCCCTTTCCGCTCGGCGGATCAACTCATGGCCAAGGTCCTGGTAGGCTGGCTCAACAGTCGGCTCCATTTCCGCGATCGTCCAGAGATGCAACAATTTGAATGGCATTGGCGCAGCCTTTTCGAGCGGATCAGCAAGCATGGACCCATCTCATCATCTGAGATCAGGTCGGTCGCGATTTGCCTTTACGCATTGAACCGGGAATGGGATGGCGAGGATCGGACGTCTGAGTACTCACTGATCCATGACCCCTTGCCGGTGCTTGCAGCTATGCGGCTGCCAGCCGGGCAGCCAGACGCCCTTCAGCTCCTGACCCAATGGGCCACCCACCTTGTGGATAGAGTGATCGCTCAGAAGGCCTAGGCGCCAATCCACAGGGGTCAGCTTTTTGGTACAGGGGGGACCCGCTTGGTTGTGTTGGAAAACCAGAGCCAGTCTAACTCTTTGGCCCCAGGTCCTGGTTTGATGGGCTGGATTTTGCCTCGACGGTGATGGTGTGGGCGTCATCTGCCGGCGTTACATCCTTGGGTGCCACTCGCTCCGGGGAACCCGAAGCGGGCCTCTGGGTGTTCAAGCCACGGGTGGCGATGGCGAGTGCGATGGTCCAGGTGGGCGCCAGGTCCAGCCCAGGAATCAGCTCAACGATGATGGAGGGAAGAAAGGCCCAATGCCAGCCCACCAGCCAGGAAAGCACCGCCATGGCTATGAAATCCAGGGCCACTTCGAGTGGCGAAAAAACACCTTCGATCGTGGCTGGAAAAATAAAGACCTGGAGCGCGTCAATACCCACCGCCACCACCCAGGCGGCTTTCAATCGGAGGGGAGCAACCTCGCCGCGCATCAAATCGTCACTTGAATCCAGGCCACGTGGTAGTGATCGAGAATGCCCTGGCGTTCTTGGCGCTCCTGATCGCCGATGCTGGTGTAGGCCTTGGCGAAGACCACCCGGCGCACGCCCCGTCGCACCAGCGCTCGGGCGCAGGTGAGGCAAGGTTCATGCGTGACGTAGGCAGTGGCCACGGGGCCATCGCAGAACCCAAGAGCGTTTTCTTCAGCGTGGCTGGTGTGCAGGCAGCGTGTGGTTTCATTGCAGGTCTCAGGCGTGCAGTGCGGCATCCCCGGCAGAGCGCCATTGAACCCCGCCGCTGCGATGCCGCCATCAGGGCGCAAGAGCACCGTCCCCACTTTCAACCGACAGCAGGTGCCGAGGCGGCTCAATTCCTGCGCCATGCGCAGGAAAACTTCATCCTTGAGGGCTGATCTGGGTGTTGGAGCTACGTGCATATCGGTCATGGGGAGGCATCCAGAAAGTTTCATCGTAACGAATAGCAACGGGACATGGATCCTGGATATTGCAGTTGGCAGTGAATAAACGAGCTGCGGGTTGTGGAATCCTGACGCTTAACTTCTTAACTCTCGACACTCGACACTCGACACTCGACTCAAGCCACTTTGCCCTGAGCAATGAAGCCCAGGTGCCAAGCGCATCAATTGGCCAACAACACCTTGCCGCTGCGGCCAGGGGCATCGGCCTTCTCGATAGCGGCCTGAAAATCAGCCAGCGGAAAAACGGCCTCCACCGGCGGGGAGATTTGGCCTTTGGACATGGCTTCCAACAGTTCGCTGATAATGGCATCGCGCTGAATTTTGGGCGTGCGCAGCTTCCAATCCGTGAGCCAGAAACCCCGAATGGTCAGGGTGCGGAAAATCAATTGGCCGCCCGCCACTTTGAGTGGGTCCATGGAGAGCGCGCCATAAACGAGCAGGGTCCCATCTCGCTTCAGCAGCATGGCCACCGATCCGCCCAGGCTTCCGCCCACCGAATCAACACCTGCGGCCGCGCCCTTGGCCCCCACGATGGCCTGAGCCTTGTCCATCCATTTGGGGTCATCAGTACACAACACCGCATCGGCGCCTTCGGACAATAACTCGGCCACCTGTTCAGGTCGGCGCACCAGGTTCAAAGTTTTGTAGCCACGCAACTTGGCGATCTGAATGAGACAGCGGCCCACAACGGAGCCTGCGGCGGTTTGGACCAACCATTCGCCAGCTCCAAGTTTCAATTCCTCAACGGCCATGATCCAGGCGGTAAGGGGATTTACGATGACCTGTGCCGCGGCCTCATCCGTCAGACCATCGGGAATGGTGACCAGATTATCCGCAGGCGTAACCACGTAATCAGCCCAGGTTCCCTGAACGCCCAAAGGCACCACCCGCTGACCGATCGAGAAGCCGATAACCCCTTGTCCCAGGGCGTCCACCAGGGCGAGGCCCTCCAGTCCCGCGATAGCAGGCAGGGCAGGTTTCCGACCATACACGCCCTTCACCTGGAGCACATCGGAAGGGTTGATGGGGCGCAATTGCATCGCCAGGCGGACTTCGCCGGGGCCCGGCATGGGCACGGAAAGTTGCCGCAGCCGCAGCACTTCTTTGGGATCCCCTGGTAGCTCGAATTGCAAAGCGCGCATTAATTTCTCTGAACTCACTTTGGTTTCTCCTTGGAAAGGGGCGCGATTTGAGCCCCGACGTCCGCCACTGAAATGCCGAGGGCATTGTCGGAAAGGCGCAAGGTGGCGCGAATATCTCGGCCGAATTTGCTGTAGTTGGCTTGAATTTGAGGTACTGATCCGCGCAAGGCTCCTTCGATTTCCCACCCGGCCTTTTCAAGCGCGGCGCGATAGGCAGCTAGAAATTCCGACGCGGCGGGGGGGGCGGACAGCTGATATTCCTTGTCAATAAAATTGAGCAGGGCAATGGATTCGTTCCCATCAGAGAGCTTCAGGCCCACAGGTGCTTGGCTTACGGCGCTGGCAACGAGTTTCGCGCCTGGCCAGGGGGGTAGGTAGGGGAAGTTTTCCGTGCCGGTGGGAAGCACAGGCGTGGGACCGGGAAGCGGTAGCACCAACACGCGAGGTAAGCCCTTTTCCACTAGCACTACTTTTAGTTCCCCGCCCCCGGAAGGTGCGATGCGCAACCAGGTTTCCACTTCTCCAGCGACGCGCTTGGCGATGCCCCGCTCTTCCCACTGCCAGCTCCAGCCAGCTTCTTCCAGGATCGGTTTATAGCGGGCCAGCAAAGTCAGGGTGCCGACGGGGCGGGCCTCATTGGAACGCAGGAAGAAGCGCCAGGTGCGGCCCTGGATGGGAACTTTCACCAAGCCTTGCGTCGCTGGGTTGCGCAGGTCGAAGGATTCTCCATCGTAGGGCCAGGCTTCCCGATTCCCAGCCTTTACTTCCATGCCCGGCAACAGCGGGAAATAGGCGGGCAGGACGGCGTCCGGAGTTGGTGTCTGGGCCCAACCTGCGGAACAAATCAATGCGGCCATCACACTGCGGAGCTGAAGGGAGATCATGCCTCTATGGTATCGGGATAGCGGAGGGCTTTAATGTGTTTCAGATCCGCCACGATGACGAAACTGATGATCACCAGGAGGAACCAGCTGTGTACCTTGGTGAACGAAACCGGATGCCAGGCTCCGTGCTGGTTCGGGTATACCCACGCGCCCCCGAAAGTGCTGATGTTTTCCGCTACCCAAATGAAGAATCCAATCAAAAAGAAACTCAATACCAACGGGAGACTGCGTCGGGCTCGGATCACTGTGAAGTCCACCCAGCCGCGGCCGAAAACCAGGAACACTGCTGCCGTCAGGGGCCAGCGCAGGTCTACCATCACATGATGGGAGAAGAAGTTGAGGTAGATGGCCGCGCAGAGGCCAAGGCTCAGCCAGTGGTGCGGGTAACGGCGGATTTCCAGGTGGAAGATGCGCCAAGCCTGGCACAAGTAGCTCGCCACAGCGGCGTACATGAAACCCGAGTAAAGAGGCACCCCTAGAATCTTGGCGTAGCCAGCCTCTGGATAGCTCCAACTGTGGAGGGCAGGCTGAGTCTTGAAAATCTCGAGGCCGAGGCCGATTGCGTGGAAGAGGCAGAGCACCTTGAGTTCGTCCCAGGTTTCCAAGCGGAACAAAAGCAAGGCCGCCTGGATCAGCAACGCCATGAGCAGGATGAAGTCGTAGCGCGGCAATCCGGGGATGTGGATCAGCTTTGACAGCGCCAGTACCAGGAAGAAGCTTCCAGCAAATATGCAGGCACGGACTTCCTTCAGACCGAAAACCCAGAATTCGTGAAGGAACGCCGACACAGGTGTTTCAATTCCTCAAGGGCTTGCCCTTGGTGAGGATGCTATCCATGCGGGCTTGGGTTTTTTCGTAGCCGCAAAGCCTTGCGAAGGCCTGTCGCTCTAGCTCGAGAATGCGTTCCTCAGTGACTTCCTGCACGGGGCTCACGTCGCCACCGCAAAGGATGTAGGCCAGCTCGCCCATGATGATGGCATCGTGCTCAGACGCCAGGCCCTGGTGCTGGAAATCTTTGACCGCACTCTTGAGGGCTTCCGCGCCGCCGAATCCAGGCAGCCTGAAGGTGCGTTCCTCCACCGGCTTGAAGTCGGCGGCCATCTTCAGCACTTCCTGTTTGGCATCGTTGAGCAGGAAAGCCTTGTTCATGACCCGCCGGTCCGTGCGGCGCAGGTAGCCATTGCGTTGGGCTTCGTCGAAGCTCGTGTTCACGTTGGCGGTGCCGATGAATCCAAAGGCGGCCTTGATCTTGGGCATGGGTCCAAGTTCACCCTTGGCCTTCATGGCTTCTTCCATGCGCATGAGCATCTGCAAGCAGCCTCCGCCCGCGGGGATGACCCCCACGCCCACTTCCACCAAGCCCATATATAGCTCGGCGTGGCCGACCACACGCTGGCAGGCCATGGTCAGTTCACACCCGCCGCCGAGCGCCAGATTGAAAGGCGCAGCCACGGTGGGAAATGGCGCGTAGGTCAGCATCCGGGCGGCATACTGCAAGCGCCGCGAAGCCTCTTCGATCAAGTCGAACTGCTTGTCCTTGGCGGCATTCAAGACGAAAACGAGGTTGGCTCCTGCGCTGAAATGCTGGCCCTGGTTGCCCAGCACCAGTCCCTTGAATTTGCCCGGAATATGTTTCTGGAGCGCATCCTCAAGGAGCATCACGATGCCATCGTCGAGCGCGTTCATCTTGGTACGGAATTGCAGGCAGGCCACGTCGTCGCCGATATCAATGAGCTGCGCCGAAGAATTCTCGGCGATCACCTTGCTGCGGCCGATCTCACGCTTCAGTTGAACGACTTTCTTGTCTTCCAGGATCGGGACGAACAGCAATGTTTTGGGATCAAGTTGGGCCGAAGGTACGCCGTGTTCCCACTGATAGAAATTGGAGATGCCCTTGGCGAGCATCTTCCGCACGAGCTCGGGAACGGCCAGCTCCTCGAAGTCCATGCGGGCCACCACGCGGTCCACGCCCAGCGCATCCCACAATTCAAAGGGTCCGAGGTCGAAGGCAAAACCATTCTTGATGGCGTTGTCCACGTTGAGTGGCAAGTCGGTCACTTCGCCCAAGCGGTTCACGGCATAAGTGAGATTCGGCGCAATGCAGCGCCAAGCCAGCTTGCCAGCCTCGCTGTCGCTGGTGAGCAGGGTTCTCACACGCTCTGCGGGATCATCAATTCCTTTCAATTCCTTCAGGATCGGCCAGTCCTTCTTGATCTGTAGGCGGTATTCGCGAGTGGATGGATCGAGCGCCAGGAAAGTCTTCCTGCCCTTCTCATCCTTCTCGCCCTTCTTGAAAAATCCACCCTTGGTCTTGTTACCCAAAAGCTTGTTGTCCAGCATCCATTGGAGATAGTCCGGGCGTTTGAAAACCTCGTGTGCCTCGTCGTTGGGACAAAGATCGTAGACGTTCTGGGCAGTGGCGGACATGATGTCCACGCCCGCCAGATCCGCAGTCCGGAATGACGCGGACTTGGCCCTGGCCGCGGCATCGCCCAGCACTGAATCAATCACCTCGAAAGGAATGTGTTCCGCCAAGGCCAGGTGCAGCACGGACATGATTCCGTGGATGCCGATGCGGTTGCCGATGAAGGTGGGCGAATCGAACGCGGGCACCACCTCCTTGCCCAGCTTTTCTTCCAGCCATGCCTTGAATTCCTGCACAGGAGCCTCTTCAACATCAGGTCCCTTGACGAATTCCAGCAGCCGCAGATAGCGAACAGGATTGAAAAAATGGGTGATGACGAAATGCTTCTGAAAGGCCTCGGTACGACCCTCGACCAGGAGCTTCAAGGGGATGCCCGATGTGTTGGAGCTGATCCACGCGTCCGGCTTCAAATGCTTTTCCAGCCGCGCATATAATTCGCGTTTGATTTGGAGATCCTCCTTCACGACCTCCACCACCCAATCGCAATCCGCTAGACGACCCAGATGATCCCTAAGATTTCCAGCACGGATCTTCTTGAGGAAGGACTCGTGCATCATCAACGCGGGCTTGCTCTTGCGAAGCCCAGCAATGGCACCTTCCGCCAGTTTGTCCGGCGCCCCATCGTCAATGACGATGTCGAGCAGCTCCACCGAGCAGCCCGCTGAAGCCACATGGGCTGCGATCCCGCTGCCCATCACGCCTGAACCAAGTATTCCAACTTTCTTGATGTCCATGGTCATCCTCTAATGTTGAAACCGCAAATGGCGTGAATCCACGCGAAGGTTTGGGCGGTAGGCAAAGCTGGAACGGCGATCTGAACGGGGGAACGGTTAAGGTTCGATTCCGCCTCCCTTCGAGGTTCCGAATCAGATCCTCTCGATGACCGTGGCGATGCCTTGGCCGCCGCCGATGCACATGGTGGCCAGGCCATAGCGGCCAGTACCGTCTTCCAGGCGGTGCAGAAGGGTGGTGAGGATGCGGGCGCCGCTGCAACCGAGCGGATGGCCGATGGCGATGGCACCGCCCCAGGCGTTGATCTTGGCGGGGTCGAAACCGCCTTCGCGGATCACCGCGATGCTTTGGGCGGCAAACGCCTCATTCAACTCGATGACATCGATCTGATCCAGAGTGAGCCCCAAGCGGCTTAAGACCTTGCGGGTGGCGGGCACGGGTCCGATCCCCATACGATCCGGCTCCACGCCCGCAACGGCACCGCCCAGGATGCGGGCACGGGGTTTCAGGCCCGCGGCTTTGGCGGCTTCTTCCTCCATGACCAGCAGGAAGGCTGCCCCATCCGTCAGTGGAGAACTGTTTCCGGCGGTCACGTTGCCGTCTTTTAAGAACACCGCTTTGAGTTCCCCAAGCTTATCGAGGGAAGTGTCGCCCCTTACGCATTCATCGCGATCCACCATCACATCTTTGCCCTCAAGATTCTTGGTCTGGTAGGACACGGTCTCTTTCGCGTATTTGCCTGCGGACCAGGCAGCGGCGCCCTTCTGGTGGCTGTTGTAGGCGAACTCATCCTGCTCGCGCCGCGTGATGCTGTATTCCTTTGCCAGATTTTCCGCCGTGATCCCCATGGAACAATAGGCCTGGGGGTAATGCTCGGCGAGCCAGGGATCGAGGCTTGGATTGAAGCCACCCATGGGCACTTTGGACATGGATTCGATTCCTCCCGCAAGGAATACATCACCGGCTCCCGCAAGGATGGCGCGGGCCGCCATGAGCACCGTCTCCTGGCTGGACCCACAGAAGCGATTCACCGTGGTGGCGCCAGAAGTGAACGGCAGACCTGCGCGGAAGGCCACCATGCGAGCCAGATTCATGCCCTGCTCGCCTTCAGGCATGGCGCAACCGACCATGACGTCTTCGAGTCCGCTCCAATCCTTCAATAGCGGCTTGATGGCTTCGATCACCAAGGCTCCCATGGTCTCGGGTCGCGTGGCGGCTGTGCTGCCTTTGATGGCACGTCCAATGGGCGTGCGTTTGGCTTCAACGATGACGGCAGATCGCATGATGGGCTCCTGGATGCAGTGAGCCTAGCACCGGGACCCGATAGATTTCATCGCTTACCCGAGGTCGAATGGAAACTATTTGAACTGAACCTCTCATCCTGGTTCCGATACCCTTATAGTCATGCCTCCCCCTATCCCTGTATCTCCGATGGAACCCCTGCTGGTTGAATGCCGGAAGGTCATCGTCGGTCAAAACCTGCTCCTCAATCGCCTTCTGGTAGCTCTGCTCTGCCGCGGCCATGTCTTGCTGGAGGGTTTGCCGGGCCTTGCGAAGACCCGCACCATCAAGACCCTTGCCGGGGCTAGTCGGATGCTGTTCCGGCGAATTCAGTTCACGCCTGACTTGTTGCCCAGTGATGTGGTGGGAACCCTGATTTTCGACCCCAAAAACCTGACCTTCACCCCCAAGCGGGGACCCATCTTCGCCAATCTTCTACTGGCAGATGAGATCAACCGGGCTCCCTCCAAGGTTCAAAGTGCACTTTTGGAAGCCATGGAAGAACGCCAGGTGACCTTGGGCGATGAAAGTTTCCTGCTGCCAGATCCTTTCCTGGTACTGGCCACGCAGAATCCTCTGGAGCAGGAAGGCACCTTCCCCTTGCCCGAGGCCCAAATGGACCGGTTCCTCTTCAAACTCCGGGTGGATTACCCCGGACCCGCAGAAGAAGTGGAAGTGCTGCGCCGGGCCGATGGCAACGAGGAGATTGTAAGGGCCATCGCCGACGGTCCCACGATCCTGGCCTTGGGCCAGCAGGCTTCCCGGGTGCGTATGGATGACGCCATCCGCAACTACATTGTAAAGCTGGTGCAGGCCACCCGGCCTGGCCATGGCAAAGACTGGAAAGGCCGTGAAAATATCCGCTGTGGCGCCAGTCCAAGGGCTTCCTTGGCCTTGCAGAGTTCCTCCAAAGCGCTCGCCTTTCTGGCCGGCAGGGATCATGTACTGCCCGACGACGTGGTCAGCTTGGCACCGGACGTGATGCGCCATCGCCTGTTGCTCACCTACGAAAGTGAAGCCGATGGCTTGACGACAGATCAGGTGATCACTCAGCTTCTTCAGTCGGTTGCAAGACCCTAGTCTATTTTTTCTGGACTGTTGACCGGGTGCTACGGAACAAGCCATCCTGGCTATGGCTTTGATGGAGAGGAGGTTGCGATGACTAGTGGTGCCACGATCGCAGAACCTCCCTCGTCCAGGCCGCGCGCCGGGCACTGAGGCTCTACTCCCCTTGTTGGTTGATGGAGACCGCACTGTCCTGGTGACGCGGCCATGGAATGAAACCTGCTTTTTCACCGGATCAGACAGGACTCTCCTCACTTTGTAGGCTCTCGCGATGATCAATAGCTTCCTCAACAGCATGTGGGGACAGGCCAACGCGCTATTCGCGCCGCTGCGTCGGCGGCG
>JANYBM010000126.1 GCA_025361125.1 Holophagaceae bacterium
CTCCGCAAGGTCGCCCGTGTGCGCTTGACGAATGGCATCGAGTGCACGACTTACATCCCGGGTGTCGGCCACAACCTGCAGGAGCACTCCATCGTGCTGATCCGCGGCGGCCGTGTGAAAGACCTGCCCGGCGTCCGCTATCACGTGGTCCGCGGAACCCTCGACGCCACTGGCGTCGCCGGCCGCAACCAGTCCCGCTCCAAGTACGGCGCGAAACGGCCCAAGGCCGGCGCTGCCGCCGCTGCGAAGAAAAAGTGAGGTAGATGAAACATGGCTCGTCGTTCCGCACCCCCCAAGCGTGAGATCCTCCCGGATCCCATCTACAATTCACTGATCGTCTCCAAGTTCGTGAACATCCTCATGGAGCGTGGCAAGAAGGCCACCGCCGAGCGCATCGTCTATGGCGCGCTCGAAATCGTCGCCAAGAAGAGCGGAGAAGAGGCCCTTGAAGCCTTCACCAAGGCCCTGACCAACATCAAGCCGGCGGTGGAAGTGAAGTCCCGCCGAGTGGGCGGCGCCACCTACCAGGTGCCCGTCGAAGTGCCGCAGAACCGCCGCACTTCGCTGGCCATGCGTTGGCTGAAGACCTACTCCGCTTCCCGCGGCGAGCGCACGATGCGCGACAAACTTGCCGGCGAGATCCTGGATGCCATGAATTTCCGCGGCGCCGCCATCAAGAAGAAGGACGACGTCCACAAGATGGCCGAAGCCAACAAGGCTTTCGCTCACTTCCGCTGGTAGTTGGTGCTGACACACAGGGGACCGCCTTGCTGGCGGTCCCCTGTGCCTCGGCCTTTCAGTCTAAATTTTCGACTTGTTTTTCCGTATGCTTCGAGCATCGGATCCACATCCTGATCATTGAACTTCAATTCTCCTGAGGAGACTCCCGTGGCTCGCCATACGCCCCTTGAGCGCTACCGTAACATCGGCATCATGGCTCACATTGATGCCGGTAAAACGACCACGACGGAGCGGATTCTTTTTTATACTGGCAAGATCCACAAGATCGGTGAAGTTCACGATGGCGCTGCTACCACCGACTGGATGGTGCAGGAGCAGGAGCGCGGAATCACCATCACTTCCGCGGCCATCACTGCCACTTGGGTTCCGTTGACCGGCAAGGATAAGGGCGTCGAACACCGCATCAACATCATTGACACACCTGGGCACGTGGATTTCACCGCAGAAGTTGAGCGTAGCTTGCGTGTACTGGATGGGGCCTGTGCTGTTTTCTGTGCCGTGGGTGGCGTCGAGCCTCAATCTGAGACTGTCTGGCGTCAGGCTGATAAGTACCACGTGCCGCGCATGGCATTCGTTAATAAAATGGATCGGCCTGGCGCGGATTTCTTCCGCGTGGTGGAGATGATGAAGACTCGCCTGAAGGCGCGTCCCATGCCCATCCAGATTCCCATTGGTGCCGAGGAGCACTTCCACGGTGTCGTGGACTTGGTGACCATGAAATCACTTACTTTCGACGATGGTGACAAAGGCTACAAGGTTATCGAAGGAGAGATTCCTTCAGAACTTCTCGATACCGCCATCGAATGGCGCGAAAAAATGGTTGAGATGGTCGCTGAGGCCGATGAAACCCTCATGGAGAAATATCTGGGCGGTGAAGATCTCACCGAGGCGGAACTGCGTGATGGCATCCGCAAGGGCTGCATCGCGATCATCTTCACACCGATGATGTGCGGCAGCGCTTTCAAGAACAAAGGCGTGCAGCCGATGCTTGATGCCGTAGTCAACTACATGCCCAGCCCACTTGACGTTCCAGCCATCCAGGGCGTGGACATGGACGGCAATCCCATCGAGCGCCATGCAGATGACAAAGAGCCTTTCAGCGCTTTGATCTTCAAGATCATGGCTGACCCGTTCGTCGGCAGCCTTGCTTTCATCCGGGTCTATTCTGGCGTTCTGGAAGCTGGGTCCAGTGTCTACAATTCCAACAAGGATCGTCGCGAGCGGATCGGCCGCCTGCTTCAGATGCATGCCAACAAGCGTGAGGACATCACTGAAGTGCGTACCGGCGACATCGGCGCGGCGGTGGGCCTCAAGGACGTGTTCACGGGCCAGACCATCTGCGACGAAGATAAGCCCGTGGTGCTCGAAAGCATGGACTTCCCGGATCCTGTGATCCAGGTGGCCATCGAACCCAAGACCAAAGTCGACCAAGAGAAGATGGGCATCGCACTTAGCCGCCTGGCCCAGGAAGATCCTACCTTCAAGGTCAAGACCGACCCGGAGACCAACCAGACCATCATCGCCGGCATGGGTGAGCTCCACCTGGAAATCATCGTGGATCGCATGATGCGCGAGTTTAAAGTGGAAGCCAATGTGGGCAAGCCCATGGTGGCCTATCGTGAAACCATCCGGAAGCGGGTGGAATCCGAAGGCAAGTTCGTCCGCCAGTCTGGTGGCCGAGGGCAGTACGGCCACGTCAAACTCATCGTCGAGCCCAATGCGCCTGGCAAGGGCTACGAGTTCATCAATGAGACCAAGGGCGGATCAGTGCCCAAGGAATACATCAAGCCAACGGATCAGGGCATTCAGGAAGCCATGGAATCCGGCGTACTCGCCGGCTACCCGGTGGTGGATGTCAAGGTCACCATCTACGACGGTAGTTACCATGATGTGGACTCCAATGAAATGGCGTTCAAGATCGCGGGTTCCATGGGCTTCAAAGCGGGCTGTGAGAAGGCCCATCCAGTGATTCTCGAACCGATTATGGCCGTTGAGGTCGTGGTGCCCGAGGAATACATGGGCGATGTCATCGGTAATTTGAACAGTCGGCGCGGGCGCATCGAGAATATGGAAGAGCGCGCGGGTTCCAAGGTCGTTTCATCCAAGGTCCCACTCGCGGAAATGTTCGCGTATTCCACAAGCCTTCGTGGCATGACCCAGGGCCGCGGCAACTACACCATGCAGTTCTCGCATTACGATGAAGCTCCCAAGAATGTGGCGGAAGAAATCATCGCCAAAGTCAAGGGATCCAAGTAGGTCCTGAGTCCTGGAGCCTGAGGTTAAAGCCTCAGGACTCAGGACCATTACAAGCACAGCCCCTCACGGGGTGAAGCCGCTCCCGATCTTCGGATCCTTGGCTTCTTGATAAGTCCGCGCTCCTTCTTTCAAGGATCAGCAAAAAAAGCCGCCGAGGCTCAAAATTTCCATTTGTATTTTCGGTGGCTTTTGTTATTCTAATTAGCCTTGTCCTTGTCGAGAGGGCATCAATCTAAGGTTGGGTAGGGTTGAGTTGCCACTGCCCCACGTCTATGGACGGGTCATCCGTCCCAATGGAGTGAACATGAAAGACAACATCCGCATCCGATTGCGCGCCTTCGATCATCGCCTGCTGGATCAGAGCACCCGCGAAATCGTGGAGACCGCGAAGCGCAGTGGCGCCCAGGTAGCCGGACCGATTCCGCTTCCCACGCGGACGAGCAAGTACACGGTGAACCGCTCGCCCCACGTGGACAAGAAGAGCCGCGATCAATTCGAGATCCGTACGCACAAGCGGCTGCTCGACATTCTCAACCCCACCCAGACTACGGTGGACACCCTGATGCGTCTCGACCTCCCTGCGGGCGTCGATGTCGAAATCAAGGTCTTCAGCCGTCAGGGCAACCGGTAAAGGAAGGGGAGCAGAAACATGATCAAAGGAATCATCGGTAGAAAACTGGGGATGACCCAGATCTTCAACGAAAAGGGGCAAGTTGTCCCCGTGACAGTGATCCAGGCTGGCCCATGCATCGTGGTTCAGCGCAAGACTGCAGCCAAGGAGGGCTATGATGCCATCCAAATCGGCTTTGTGGATCCCAGCGGCGGAAAACGCGCCAACAAACCTGAAAAGGGCCATGCAGAAAAGCACGGGGTTGCTCCGGTGCGAGTATTGCGTGAGTTCAAAGTAGATTCTTCTGACCCAGTGAAAGAAGGCGACAGCGTTCTCGTGGGGCAGTTCGAAGCCAAAGTCAAAGTGAATGTTGTTGGCACCAGTAAGGGCAAGGGCTTCGCGGGCGTCATGAAGCGCCACCACTTCAAGGGTGGTCGCGCGACCCACGGCTCCATGTTCCACCGCGCTCCAGGGTCCATTGGCCAGTCCAGTTACCCGAGCCGCGTGTTTCCAGGCGTGCGTATGCCCGGCCACATGGGGGCCGAACAGGTGACCGTGAGGAACCTGGAAATCGCCTCGGTGGATTCCGAAAATAATCTTCTACTCATCAAGGGCGCCGTTCCCGGCCCCAAGGGTGGGTACGTTGTGATCAAGCAGGAGGCCTGAGATGGCGACCTTCCAGCACCCCGTCGTGAACCTTGATGGCAAGCAGGCCGGTACCGTGGACCTGCTCCCGGAAGTTTTCAAACTTGAAGAAATCAATACCCATCTGATCTGGGAAGCGGTTCGCCACTTTCTGGCCAAGC
>JANYBM010000172.1 GCA_025361125.1 Holophagaceae bacterium
TTCAAAGATGCCTCAAGGATCTCGACACGCCCCAACATCAACCCCAAAAACACGGGCTCACAGGCGCATCTCACCCCTTTCCTGGCCTCAACCTCGATCGCGGCAGGAAAATTAGAGTACCAGCTGGGAGAAACGTTGCAAGTGAAAAGTTTGCTGAAGCCGCACCAGCATTCTAGATGAGTCTGAGTCCACGACACCAAACCCTGATTTTTCAAGGATCCGGGTCTGTTACATCCATACATCCAAAAACAAGAATGCGATGATGGAGCCATGAGCGTCATTCGCAAAGCCGTGATCCCTGTGGCAGGTCTTGGAACCCGTTTCCTACCTGCAACCAAGGCCCAACCCAAGGAAATGCTGCCGTTGGTGGATAAGCCAGTGATCCAGTATGTAGTTGAGGAAGCCATCCGTGCGGGCGTAGAAAACCTCGTACTCGTCACGGGTCGCGGCAAACAGGCCATCGAGAACCACTTCGATGTGGCCTACGAACTGGAAGACATGTTGTTGCGCCGCGGTAAGACCAATGACCTCGAACAGGTGAGGGCCATCACAGGCCTTGGCCAGTTTGCTTTCGTCCGGCAAGGCGAACCCCTGGGCCTCGGTCACGCAGTGCTATGCGCACGGCACGCTGTCGGACCAGAGCCCTTCGCGCTGCTATTGGGGGATGATGTTTTTGATGAAGATGGCCCCTCGCTGAGTGCGCTCATCAAAGCTTTTGAAGCCACTGGGAAGAGCGTTGTAGGCGTTCAAGAAGTCCCACTGGAACACGTTTCACGCTATGGCATCATCAACGCTCCAGAGCATCCCGATGGACCTTGGGATGTCACGAATATCGTTGAGAAACCCGAAATCGCCAAGGCCCCAAGCCGCTATGCCGTAGTGGGCCGCTACGTTCTCACAGCACGAATTTTTGATCATCTCGCAAGCCTTCAACCTGGCGTTGGCGGTGAGTATCAACTCACGGATGCACTGAAAAAACTCGCTGATGAAGGCCAACTCGTGGCGGCTCTCATCCCCGCTAAACGCTACGACACAGGCAACAAGCTGGACTACCTGAAAGCCAACGTGGAATTCGCGTTGAAGCGGAGCGACCTGAGAGAGGACTTCTTGACTTACCTCAGAGAGATCGTGAAAACCTAGAGCCTAAAAGCATTGGAATATAACTCAGGCGCTGCGACTTTTTTCGATCAGCAAATGCAACAAGGTGACGGCCGCCGGCGTGATGCCTGGAATTCGCGAGGCTTGGCCTAGTGTTTCGGGGCGATGTTTCTTGAATTTCTCTCGCACCTCATTGCTGAAGCTCAGCAAGGTATCAATAGGAAAATCCCACGGAATGTTCACGCTGTCCCAATCACGGTGATGATGCAGCAGTCTGGCTTCGCGGTCACGGTATCCGTCGTAGCGCGCTTCGAAAAGCAGCAGGTCCCGTTCCCAGGTCGTATCCCATCCACGCTGGGATTCACTGAAGCCCGGAAGCAGAGCCAGCGCATCATCCACGAGCTCGTTGGTGAGATTCTGCCTCTTAAACAGATCGCGTAGATTCATCCCAGCGTTCAAAGCCAACCCGGCCTCTGCTGCAATTGAGCCGAATCTGGAAGTCTGGGTGACCCAGGTCTGTTCGCATTGCTGGTGCAACCTCTCCCTGCGAGCAAGCTTCGTTCCAATTACTGCGATTTCATCATCCGGCAGAGTGCCAAGGGTCTTGGAAATCTCCAACAGGCGTGCATCGGCGAGGTCACAGGCCAAGGTCAGGCGGTGCTCCGCACGGGCGGTGAGCATGCGGTACGGCTCGTCGGTGCCCTTGGTGCAAAGGTCATCAATCATCACACCAATGTAGGCTTGGTCACGCCGAAGAATGATGGGCTCCTCGTCCCGCAACCAGCGCACGGCATTGATGCCCGCCATTAGGCCCTGCCCCGCGGCTTCTTCGTAACCCGTGGTGCCATTGATCTGACCCGCGAACCAGACACCCTCCAGGCCTTCCACCGAAAGATCCCGATGCAATTGCAACGGATCAAAACTGTCGTATTCGATGGCGTAGCCTGGGCGGATGATTTCCGCATGCTCGAATCCAGGGAGACTCTGAACCATTTGCAGCTGCACATCCGGCGGCATGGATGTGGACAAGCCCGAAAGATAGATTTCTTCGGTCTCTAAACTCTCGGGCTCCACGAAAATCTGGTGCCGCGCCTTGTCGGGGAACTTGACGAATTTGTCTTCGATGCTGGGGCAGTAGCGCGGGCCAACACCTTCAACATGCCCACCATACATCGCTGAGCGGTGCAAATTTTCGCGCACCGCGGCTTCGGTTTTCACAGTGGTGTGAACGATGTGGCAGGGCACTTGAGGCTGGGGAATTCCACCCTTTGAAACATCCGTGAAGAAGCTGAAGGGTCGGGGCGGATCATCGCCGCGCTGCACTTCGAGCCGAGTGAAATCAATACTATCCTTCGCCAAACGTGGGCTGGTGCCAGTCTTCAAGCGACGACAGCGAAGGCCAATAGCTTTGAGCTGATCCGATAAATGGGTACTGGGAGGTTCTCCCGCCCGCCCAGCCGCTAGGCGTTTTTCACCAATGAGAATCTGGCCATTGAGAAAAGTACCTGACGTCAACACCACTGCCTCGCAGGGCAGAAAGGTCCCATCCAATAGCTCCACGCCTTGAAACCCCTGGGTGCCATGGTTCCACCGGAAAGCTGCCGCAATACCTTGGCGCAGCCTCAGATTCGGGGTGTGTTCCAAGCGCTTGCGGGCCGCGATGCGATACTTCACTTTGTCCGCCTGGGCCCTGGGTCCCCGCACCGCCACGCCTCGGCTTTCGTTCAAGATGCGAAAATGGATTCCAGTAGCGTCAATAAGGCGCCCCATGGCCCCGCCCAACGCATCCAACTCGCGCACCATGTGGCCCTTGCCAACCCCACCAATGCTCGGATTGCAGCTCATCTGGCCGATCTGGTCCAGGTTCATGGTGAGTAGTGTGGTCGCTATGCCCATGCGGGCGGCGATATGAGCCGCCTCGATCCCGGCATGACCACCGCCAATGACCACGATGTGCTTCAATTCCATAGCCTCCAAGCCCTTTAGTCTATCGGCGATTCAAGCCCAGCCCTCTTGTTGATTTTGTGAAACACTTGGGGTGTGATGAAGTCCAGACCCTCCCCCGAAGAACGCCGCGAGCAACGCCGCGACATGCGTAAACGCGCCATGCAGCGCTCGAAATTCGCACTGCCGTCGAGCATCACGCTCATTTCCATCCTGTGCGGTTTCTCATCCGTGGTGATGTCCATCAACGCCGCCGGGGACAACCCCGAGCGTTATTTCCTGTGGGCGGCCATTCTCCTGGTTGCGGCAGGGGTTTTTGATGGTCTGGATGGCCGCGTGGCAAGGGCCACGGGCACCAGCACCGAGTTTGGCGTGCAATTGGACAGTCTTGCGGACATGGTGAGTTTCGGTATGGCCCCCGCGATACTTGCCTACCGTTACGCCTTTTTCACGTTGGGCATTGGTGATTTTCAGCTTCGTGCCGTCGGCTGGGCTGCATGTTTTTTCTTCGTCGCCTGTGGGGCGCTTCGACTGGCACGCTTCAATGTGCAGGTGAGCATCGTGGATTCGCGGTTTTTCGTGGGCATGCCGATCCCCGCGGGCGCGGCTTGCGTGGCTTCTGTGATCCTGTGCTGGCCCGGCCAACCCGTGCTGGCCAAGCACGCCTACTATTTCGCCACTGAGTTGTTCCTGGTGGGCCTGCTGATGGTCTCCACCGTGCGCTTCCCAAGCTTCAAGAAAAAATCCCAAAGTCCTCGTGCCGCCATGGGACTTAAAGTGGCCTTCGTTGGAATCCTTTGCTTGATGATCATTTTCCGACAGTACTTTTTCATCGGATTTTTCGTTGTCTACATTCTGATGGGACTGTTGCTGAATCTGGCATGGAGCCTAGGCTGGCGGGGTGTTGAGCCTCCTCGCCCCCCTGAAGACACCGATGCTGGAACTGTCGAATAACTTCGACAAGGTGACGGTTGGAGTTCCCATTGCGGTAACTTTTCCTTGGGGGAACCGTGGCGGTACTGGAAGGTCGGGCCATCATTCGGCGCTTTGGCCCAACGACCGTGTTGCAGGGCATCAATATTGATGTAAACGCCGGTGAACGCATCGCCCTGCTGGGACCGTCCGGTTGCGGCAAGACTACGCTGCTGAACCTGCTGGGTGGGCTGGACCGAGCCGATGAAGGACTTGTGCGCCTTGACGGCGAAGATCTGGGGGCCGCCATTCCGAAACGCTTGGCTCAAATTCGACGTGGAAAGCTAGGCACGATCTTTCAATTTTTCCATCTCATTCCAAACCTGAATGCCCGTGAAAACGTAGAGCTCCCATTACAATTGCTCAAATGGGATCCGACTTCAATCCGTTCGCGAGTCGGTGATCTCATCCATGCGGTGGGACTGGACAATCGCGCGGATGCTTGGCCCTCGGAGCTTTCGGGCGGAGAGATGCAGCGTATTGCAGTGGCCCGGGCCCTGGCCGCAAAGCCGCTGGTACTGTTGGCGGACGAACCTACGGGCAACCTGGATAAGGCTACCGGCGAAGCTGTGTTGGCGTTGCTCAAAGACCTCAGTGAGAGGGAACACACGGCCCTGGTCATGGTCACGCACGCCGAATCGGCGGTGGGTATCTGCCATCGCGTGCTGCGCATGGTAGATGGGCGCATCGTTGAAGATTCAAAGTGATCAGCCGACTGGGTCAGAGGCTGATATTGCGGGCGCTCTGGCGGGAGCGTGGACGAGCCTTGCTGGCGATTTTTTCGGTGGCTTTGGGGGTCGCCGTATTCCTCTCCATCCGCCTGGCCAACCGCTCTGCTGTGGCGAGTTTTGAAGGCTTTGCCGATGGCGTTGGCCAAGGCTCCGACGCAGTGGTGCGAGCCGAGGTTGGGGCCCTGGATGAAACGCTCTTGCCGCGCCTCAATTTGGTCCGTGATTCCGCCTGGATAAGGCCCATCATTGAAGGCAGCTTCACTCGAGTAAAACCTTTCGAGCCGTTTCAGATCGTTGGAACGGATCTGGTTGGCATCGGTAACAGTTTGATCCTGATGGCTTCGGCGAAGGATGAAAGCACACCTGATCCAACCCAGCAGGCACGCTTTTTCGCAAGCATCCAGGATCCCCGCGCGGTCATGATCACCGCAGCTTTTGCGAACTCTGAAAAGGTGATTCCAGGTGCGCTGCTGCATGGTTTCGTGAACGACCAATCCGTGGAGCTTCAGGTGGTGGGCATTCTGCTGGATGCCCCCAATCGCCCCATGCTGCAACGAAACCTGCTGGTGATGGATCTTCCCGCCGCGCAAGGATTGCTGCAAAGACCGGGTCAATTGGACCGCCTGGAATTGGGCCTTCGAAATGAAGGGTCGTCGCAGCAATTGGATTCAGACCTAAGGGGAATGCTCCCGAAAGGCTGGGTATTGGAAGCGCCGGAACAACGTGCATCCAGTGGCAAGACCATGACCGCCGCATTCCGATTCAATTTGACGATCCTCTCGCTCATCGCCCTGGCCGTGGGCGCATACCTGTTGTTCCAAGCCTTTGATGCCGCGGTGAATCGCCGCCGTGAAACCTGGGCCACCCTTCAGGCTCTAGGCTGCGAGCCAACCCGAATCCTGAAATTCGTATTGGCAGAAGCCGCCTTGCTGGGTGGGATCGGGAGTGTCTTGGGTGTTTTCTTAGGTTGGCTTCTAGCTCAGGCTTCCGTGCGCGGCGTGTCGCAGACAGTGGCCGCGCTCTACGGTGCCTCGTCGGCTACCCATGCGAATCTTGAACCACGGGAAGCGCTGATGGCGGGCAGTATCGGCTTCTTCGTGTGCCTGGCGGCGGCCTGGATTCCCGCCTCTCGCGCCGCCCATACTCCACCGGTGCAACTGCTGGCGCGAGGCAGCGAAACCAAACCCACCAGATGGGTTTTCTTCGCCCTTACAGGTCTCTTGCTGACTGTGTTGGGAGTGGTTTTGGCCTTCTGGCCTACCCTTCCTCCTGGTGTCGCATGGCATGCGTATATCGCATCGGTCTTGGTTTTGTTAGGCGGCAGCCTGGCCTCCATAGGTCTCATGCCGATCTTGGGATCACCAGGCACGGCTACTTCCAGATGGAATGTCCGCCTTGCGCTGCGCCCCTTGCGCCGTCCCACAGGGCGCCATGGCTTCGCAGCGGCAGCACTGGCAGTGGCTGTCGGCATGGCTACAGGCATGGGTGTGATGGTGAGCAGCTTCGAAAGCACCGTGCAGAACTGGATTAGCGGGAATCTGAGGGCGGACCTTTACCTTGCGCCGCTTGGCTCAACTGGCGCGGCGAGCCAACACCGGCTTGCGGGGGCTGTGGTGGATGAACTCGCCAGAGATCCCAGCGTGCTGGCCGCTGACCGCTTCCAACTGATGCCTCTCCATCTGCGGAGCCAGGAAACCTTTCTGGGTGCTGGTGATTTCTCGGTGCTGGCCACCTACGGAAACCTGGCCATCATTTCCGGAGAATCACCTTCGACCATCCTGCTTCAGGCCCGCCGGGACGGCACTGCCAATGCAGGCGCGCTGGCATCGGAAACCTTTTCCAGACGCTTTGGCATCCAGGTTGGCGAAAGCTTGGACATCCCGACACCGGATGGATCACGCCGGCTGACCATCCGTGCCATCTACGCTGATTATGGCAACGAGCGAGGCAGTTTGATCATAGATCGCCCGGTTTTTCAGGAATGGTTTCGTGATGACCGTTGTGCCAGCGTTGCCCTGTACTTGAAGCCCGGCCAAGACCGCGCCATCGTGACCCGCCGGTTGGCCGAGGCCCATCCAGGTTTGCAAGTGCGATCTAACGCCGATCTCAGAACACAAGTCTCCACCATCTTCCGGCAGACCTTCGCCATCACCTACGCCCTGGAAATCATCGGTCTCGCCGTAGCCATCGCCGGGCTCGTCCAAGCCCTGGTGGGTTTGGCCATGGCACGGCGTGGCGAGATCTGGACGCTCCGGGCGATGGGGGCAAACAGCAGCGAAATTGCCGGTGTGATGCTGGGAGAAGGGCTTGGCGTTGCCCTGGCGGGCACCCTTGGAGGCCTGGGAATCGGTCTGATCCTCGCCCAAATCCTGGTGCGGGTTCTCAATCCCCAGGTGTTTGGTTGGACGCTACGGTTCTCATTGCCGTGGGGATTTTTGGCGTTGTTGTTGGGTTTGTCCCTGACCGCTGCCACGGTCGCATTGCTGCCTGCTGCCCATTGGGCGGCGCGACTCAACGCAGATCGCGAAACCGAGGAAGGCGCATGAAGAGCCCACTTCGGATCTTAATCGCTATGGTCGCGAACCTGCTCTCCTTGGTTGCCCAGGTCCCGGCCCAAACGCCCGATGGCTTTGCCAATGCCCGTCCTGGTTATGGTTTCAGCTTTCCACGGGACCATGGATCCCATCCAACTTTCCGAACGGAGTGGTGGTACTTCACGGGGCATCTATGGAATGTGGATGGGAAGCGGCGCTTTGGCTATCAACTCACATTTTTCCGGCAGGCGGCTCAGCAGAGGGAATACAAAGGTTCCTCAGCGTGGAACTCCGACCAGATCTTCCTCGCCCACGGCACGCTCACCGACGAGTCCGGCGAACGCTTCCGGGTGAGCGAGCGGCTCAATCGCGGGGGGCTCGCCGCAGGGGCCTCCATGGACCACCTATGCGTTTTCAACGAAAGCTGGAAGGCGGAGCAGGATGCGGCCGGGCTCATCCACCTGCACATGGGCGTACAGGACGCGGTTCTGGATCTGACCATGTCGGCGCCGCGAAAGCCCGTCATTTTTGGCGAGGACGGGGTCAGCCGCAAGGGCGCGGACCCGTCAGCAGCAAGCCACTACCTGACCTTCCCCCGACTGCCTTCAAGCGGCACCTTGAGGTTGCCGAACCAAGCCCTAATGGCGATTTCCGGCAGCACCTGGATGGACCACGAATTCAGTTCCAACCAGCTCGCGGCGGACCAGGTGGGCTGGGACTGGGCGGGCATCCAGCTGCGGGATGGCCGCAGCCTAATGGCTTACCGCATGAGGAGAAGCGACGGCAGCCAGGATCCTTTTTCAAGCATTACTGAAGTGGATGCGAAGGGGCGCATCACTCGCAGCACGAAGGATTTCAAAGTGAGTGAACAGGGAGCTTGGACCAGCTCTACTTCCCATACACGCTATCCCCAGCCCATCACCTTCGAGTGCTGGGGCGAACAATTCACCTTGCTACCTCTGCTTCAGGATCAAGAGTTGAGGACCGCCCGCAGCACTGGCAT
>JANYBM010000173.1 GCA_025361125.1 Holophagaceae bacterium
TTCAAAGATGCCTCAAGGATCTCGACACGCCCCAACATCAACCCCAAAAACACGGGCTCACAGGCGCATCTCACCCCTTTCCTGGCCTCAACCTCGATCGCGGCAGGAAAATTAGAGTACCAGCTGGGAGAAACGTTGCAACAAGAAATTCTCAGAATGTGCAAAGTCTCAAGAAGCCCGGTGCGCCAAAGGTTAGAATCATTAAGGAATGAGCAAAAACATTGAAGTCCATGTCATTGGCGCGGGGCTGGCCGGATCCGAAGCTGCCTGGCAATTGGCCCAAGCTGGGTTTCGCGTGGGACTTTCGGAGATGCGTCCCCACCAGATGACTCCCGCTCACCAGACCAGTCAGGCCGCGGAAATGGTTTGCTCCAATTCCTTCAAGAGTGACGATGAAACAAGCGCCACAGGCATTCTCAAGGCCGAGATGCGACGCATGGATTCGTTGATTCTGCAATGTGCTGAAGCAACGAGGGTCCCCGCTGGGAATTCGCTCGCGGTAGATCGCGATGCGTTTTCCCAGGCTGTCACCACGGCCCTGAAACAGCATCCAAACATCTTGTGGATCGAGGCCACGGAAACAGCGCCGGACCTATCAATTCCAACCCTGGTCGCAACGGGACCGCTCACAGCAGAGCCCCTAGCGCAGTGGCTTTCCAGCATATGTGGTGGTGATCAGCTATTTTTCTATGATGCCGTCGCGCCCATTGTTGAGCGAGATTCCATCAACATGGATCTCGCTTTTCGGGCGTCGCGCTACAACAAAGGTGAGGCGGATTTCATCAACTGTCCACTCACTGAAATTGATTATGAACGGTTCATGGATGCGCTTCTGACCGCTGAGCGGGCTGACCTGCATGATTTCGACACGCCCTACTTCGAAGCCTGTCTTCCCATCGAGATAATGGCGGATCGGGGACGCCAGACCCTTCGCTATGGCCCCATGAAACCTGTGGGCCTTGACGATCCACGCACGGGCCGCTGGCCTTACGCCGCTGTGCAACTGCGCCAGGATACGCTTGCGGGCGATCACTACAACATGGTGGGATTTCAAACACGCCTGAAATGGGGCGCCCAAAAGGAGGTGCTCCAGCTTGTCCCAGGTCTTGAGGACGCAGTATTCGTGAGGTATGGCAGTATCCATCGCAACACCTATGTGCAGGCACCAAAGGTTCTCGACGCCACCCTCGCGGTCAAAAATGTGCCCAATCTCTGGATCGCTGGCCAACTCAGTGGGGTGGAAGGGTACCTGGAATCTGCGGCCGGTGGGCTCGCCGCAGCGTTTTTCATCCAGCGCACAATGCACTCTAAACCAGCGGTGCCACTACCACGGGAAACCATGCTCGGCGCCCTATTGCACTACCTCGCGAATGCTTCGTTGAAAGATTTTGGCCCCACCAACGCCATGCTTGGGCTCATGCCTTCTCTGCCGGAGGGATCACTAGATCACCGCGCCTTAAAAAGGGCCGGTGGCGCACGAGGCTTGAAACAGGCCAAAGGCCAGGCCCACCGTGAGCGCGCGCTGGCGGCATTGGATACCTTTCTTTTAGAACACGGAGTCAAGGCATGAGGAAAACACTTCTCGCGGTATTGGTCGTGATGCTGGTCCTGGGAGGGAGCGCCTGGTGGCTGTTGCGGGTGAGGTCCACGCCCTTTTCTTTGGATGAATCCTTCAGAAGTTTCTCTGCGGACAATCTAGGGGTGGGCCGACTTTTCCGCTATACAGATGGGGGTAGACCACTTCGTGCGATCCGCTGGCTGCGCCCCTCTATCGGTGGTTTCGCAGTGGCTCAGGTGCTCACCCAGACAGACCAACAACAGATTGGCATTTTTCAAAACGGCTTATTGGTCGCTCAAATGCATGTGCCCCGCCCGGAAGGGGTGACGGAAGGTTTCTATCGTTTCGCCCAGTTGCGGGATGCGGTGGTACTCCCGGGCGATGTGGCTGTGCTGCTCTATCGCGCCCAGGATGCCACCTCGGCGGACGTGCCGCTGATTATTGCAATGGATCTTAATACGCAATCGGTGCGCTGGAGTCATCGCGCCGCGGTGGAACGATTGGCACTCGCTCTGGCTCAAGCTCAGACCAACAGCAAAGCTGTCAGTTCCGTGATCGGATTCGGAGATCAAGGTGAATTGGTGCGTCTACCGCTAGCCCTTCAAATGGATGAACGGGAGGGCTCCAAGGCACCTCGCGCAAGCGCGCGATCCATAGAAATTCCGCCAGAAATACAGGGCATCACAGACATGATTCCGACCGGGGAAGCAAGCCTTCTCGTCTCGCATCGCATGGGCCTATCTGCGTATTTGGGAGACCAGAGTTGGAACCAGATTTCCTTGCCCATTCCCGGCCCCTTGGGTTTCGTGGAACCCAAGAGCAGCCTGGCATTTAATGGAAAGAAGTTATGGTGGCAACCAGAACCGGGACGACTCATCCAGGTGAAAGCAGACGGAACCCCTGTCGCCACGTGGGAGCCCAAATCATTTCCGATCTCAGCGCCCTATGAAAAAGATGCAGATCTCTTGCAACTACTGGGTGCCGATACAGATGGCAAACTCTGGTTTGGTCTGGCGGTACCTACGCTGTTGCAGCCAATCGCCGAGACCAGCAAATCGAAACCGGCTACTTCAATACCTGAAGCATCTACTCAGACAGAACCCACGCCAATAACGCCAATGCTACAGCCCCAGGCCCTCGAGGGCGTGGATCGAAGCACCTGGGAAAGCTATCTGCGCAAAGGCATGGATCGAGTCTATTGCTGGGACCCGGAAAGCGGTGCGATCAAACGAGCGTCCTGGACTGAATGTTGGCGCAGGTTGGGGCCACCCTCAGAATTCAGCATTCCCATGGGCGATGGCGCTCTGCGACCCATCGCAGGTGGGTTCCTGTTCGATTCGGGAACTCAAGCCTGGTGGCTGCCTTTGAAAGAATTGCCTTTGGTGGCGGTGGGTACCAGCGGGGAAGCCCTGCCACCACCCACGCTAGGCCCCCTCGTGGTGAAGGCTCCGCCGTCGCCGATGACGAATCTTTCCGGCCTTCCTGGAAGTCCGAAGAATTAACCCGGACCCTGCAATCGAAAAAACATGGATCATTCCAGGGCGATCAGGATCCGATCAAGACCGGCCCAATCTTGGCGGGTCGCAACCTGTTTCCAACCGGATGAATGGGCCCGCTCGATCAACTCTGGGCCTTGTCCTGCCCCGATCTCCAACACCACCGCCCGAGCACCGCGAGTTTGGGCTTGCTTAAGAATTTCAGTTGAGAGCGCAAGGCCCTTGTCCTCGGCGAAAAGCGCCTGGGTGGGTTCGAATGAAAGCTCTCGCTGAAGCGTCGAGGCATCCGCAGGGTCCACGTAAGGTGGGTTGGAAACCAACAATTCCATGGGATCCGGAATAGGCAAAAGCAGATCGCCATGGACGAATTTGATTTTTGCGCCCAACTTTTCCGCATTGACTTTGGCAACGTTCAGAGCGCTTTGACTGATGTCCGACGCAGTAACTTCCCAAGGAGTTTCCAACGCCATGCAAATACCCAGGATGCCGCTACCTGTACCGACGTCGCAGACTTGGTTAACACCAAGTCGATGGCCAATTTCAAGCGCAGCATCTAATACCATCTCCGTCTCAGGTCGTGGGATGAGGGTTTCCTTGGTGACTTCAAAGCGATGCCCCCTGAACCTCTCGAAGCCGATGATGTAGGCCCACGGCTCTCCTACCCGGCGGCGGCGCAGCCACTGACCCACCTGGCGCCGCATCACAGCGGTAACAGTTTCGTCACCCCTGGAGGCGAGCTTCGCACGGTTCCAATCAAGGCCATCCTCGAACCAGCGCAGGCTTTCGGCAGAGGCCTCCTCGGGCTCCAGGAAATGAGCCAGCGCTGAAGCAAGATCCAGACGAAGTTCAGAGAAGGTGATGGGCATATGAACAGGGTACAAGGCGGTGAGGTATGAGGTGATGAGGTTCAATACGGTGGCGACCGGAAGCTACATAAATCAATGCGCCAAAGGCGCACTTTGAGCACCTCGTACCCCGTACCGGCTTACCTCGTAAGCGCCTTTGCCCGCTCCTGGCTTAGAGCCAGCACAATCTCATGAAGCGAGGCACCATGGCTGTCCATGGTGACCACGACCGGGAAGTCTTCCACTTCGACCACCCAGAAAGCCTCGGGACTCCCGAATTCTTCGAGCATGTGAACATCCACCACGCGTTTCACCTGCGCGGCCAGAAGCGAACCCGCTCCGCCGGTAGCGTGGAAGTAGACCGCACCGGTCTTCACCAGGCCGTCGCTGGTCTTCTTGCCCATGCCACCCTTACCGATGACGCCGCGCACCTGATAGGTGTCCATGACATCGGCTTCGTAGGGTTCTTCGCGGATGCTGGTGGTCGGCCCCGCCGCCACGAAGGACCAGGAGCCGTCCTCGTTCTTCTTCACCACCGGCCCGCAATGGTAAATCACCATATCTTTCAGAATGGGCTTCAGCCATTCCGGCTTCTGCTCTTTCATGTACTTGTGGCCGATATCGCGCGACAGCACGAGCTTCCCGTTGAGCAGCACCTCGTCGCCCACTTTCAAGGCTCGGGCTTGTTCTTCAGAGATGGGTGTGGTGAGACGGATCATGGGTGGGCCTCCTGCCAAGTGGTCATCAAGGAACTCAATCGAAAGAGACTTCTCCACTCGCGCCGATCGTCATCACTCTGCGCCGCGACGACCAGCACATGTAGCTGATGCTCACAAAAAAGCTCGCGGGGTGGCGGAACATCTCCTCCACGAAGACGCCTAGCACGGTTGTGTTTCCGCCATAGCCCATGGGGCCGATGCCAAGCGTATTCAGATCGTGGGTGATGTCTTTTTCGAACTGATCCATCTTGGGATCGGGATTAAGCGTGCCGAGCTTCCTGAGAATGACTTCCTTGGATTTCTCATAGCCGGTGACGCGATCGCCGCCGATGGCCACGCCAAGAATTCCGGGTGAACAGCCCTGCCCTTGCGCTTTCACGACGGCATCAATGATGGCTTTGCGCACGCCGCCGATGTCCCGGCCCGCGCCGATGGCCACATCAGGCAGCCGGTATTGGGCGCCCACATTTTCGCAGCCGCCTCCTTTCAGCATGATCGCCACTTCGATTTCCGGCTTTTCCCATTCCTCAAAATGCACAACCGGATGGCCTTCATGGAAAGGATCCAGGTTGTTGCCACTGTTCTTGCCGGAGAGGGATTCCACGCAGTTCGGCCGCAGCCACGAGCGCTTGGTGGATTCGACAATGGCTTCCCGGATTTGGTGCTTGATCAATCGTTGACTCAGCCCATAGGGATGGCGCACCCAGAAAATATCTGTGCCGGTGTCCTGGCAAAGCGGCGTCACGTGACCATCGGCCAGCAGAATGTTCCTTACCATGTCGTTGAGAGTATTGAAGGACCGAGATCCTTCCTCCTCTGCATCCCGCCCCTTCACCAAGGCATCAATCACATCCTGGGGAAGTCTTGAGGTGGTGCGGCGGATCAGCTCCAGTACTGCGGTTGTGATGTCCAGGCTAGGAAGATCCGACATGTCCGCGCGGTAGCTCTCAGGCAACACCGATTTTGATTCGACGACGTCCATCGTTGTGAGGGTGGGAATCGTGCACTCAGCCATGGGAGCTCCAGAAGTCGTTGCGGTGAAATAACCTGGTCATTTCGGTTACTGACCGACATAAGGGGTTGTAGCAAAATAACCTGGACTGCACAGGTTATTTTGGCACGACCCCCAAGGACCAGCTTCCCATTGTCTGCCTTGATCCAGGCCAGCTCAACCTCAGAAGAAGAAGTCGTACGTGAAGTTGAGGATCGCAAGGAAGCCGTAATCTTCACTGAACTTGGTGGTGGAAGCGAAGATCCCGTCAGTCGCCCAGGTGCGCCTCAAGGCCCGCAGCTGGTAGGTGCTTCCTGCGGGAAGCCGCGTGAACGCCCAAGTTTCAACATTGCCGGCCAGGCTGCCAGGGCTCGTGTTGACGATGAAGGATTCCGGCACGCCCCCAGCGGTGATGGCGCCGAAGAGCAGGGTGATCTCATCGCCCTGGGCCGTATTCGTGACCGGCGTCACCGTTCCACTGGCGGAGCCCAGATCCGTGCGCTGGTTGAAACTTGCATTGAATGTGAGGGTCGTCGCGCCAGCCTGGGGAGTGAATGCCGGGCTGGCCTTTGGATCAAAGGCCTTCGCGCCCACCTGCGGAAAGCAGACCGCGTAGCACGCTGTGCCGAAGGGCAAGAGATCCAAGGTGTAGCCACCGTCGACGCGAGTCAGGACCCGGCGCTGGATCACCGGCTCGCCAAACGCCTGGAAATACTGCGCAGTCACCAGTGCCCCGGCCAGCGGCTGTCCAAAGCTGTCGGTGAACTTTCCTGTGATGAACCCGCTGGCATTGCGATCCACGGCCTGCAACTCCGGCGCGAAGACCAGCGTGCTCCCCCTTGGCTGCACCGAACGGCCTGGATCCACGATGATCGTGAGGTCCGCGGCGGTGCTGCCGATGGTCAGATTGAGTGGAATCACAAAGGCCGACGCCACCGGCACCAGCGCAAGCGCATTCCCACCTACGAGCTGAGCGGTGCTGCCCTGCCCAAGCGTGAGCCGCAGTGAAGTGTATGTTCCCGAAGAAAGATTCGAACCGGTCGCCAGCGTCGCGGAACTGCCATCCACCAAGCCGACCACCGAGTATGCGGCATTTGGAGTGGCCACCGTCACCCAGCCTTGTGGGCCACTCAATTCCACTTTTTGAATCGCCAAGCTGAGGGCCTGCACCCCATCCCCGGATGAACCAACCAGGTGCACCGACAGGTTGCTCCCGGTGGGGGTGATCACGGGTGTGCCGCCACCGCCTCCGCCACAAGCCACCAGGACAAGGAGCGCGGTCAGGGAAATCAGGCGGTGAAGCATCGGGAAGTCAGTTTCTCACAGCGCCCCAAGCCCGGCAAAGGCCGAGCGTGAGGTCCGTCAAGGTGCTCACGGGGCCGATGGCCTGGCCTTTGATGTCGCGATCGGCCTCGCCGATCCGAGCCAGCAGGCGACGCGCACCATCGGTTTTAAGCTTGGCATACACCCGCTGGTAGCTGTCCAGGAGCCAATCCTGACGTGGGCCAAGACCCACGGCGGCAGTAAGCTCCGCACCCTTCAATCCGCCCGCTTCTGCCAAGTTGCAGACACGTTCCACTTCACGGCGGGCCTGGCCCAGCAGCAACAGCGGCGCACCACCTGGATCATCGTCCAGGGCCTGATGCAACGCCTCCAGCGCACGGTCCACCTGGCCTTTCTGCCAGGCCTGGGACCACATGAAGGCGCTTTGCTCCGCAAGGCGGAAGGTGGCCTGGGCCACCAGGTCGGCATTCACGCGATGATCATCAGCGAGCAGATCCAGCACTTCAAGGGTGCGGCGCAACAAGCCTGCATGGCCTCCGATACGCGAAGCAACAAGTGCCGCCACGCCAGCGTCAAGCCTTAACCCCATCGTTGCGGCCTCACGCTCCACGAAGCTCCGAATTTCATCGCCTTCGAGTACACCCACCTTAAGTACCCGACCTTCCTTCACCCAATCAGAAAAGGGCTTCGTCCCCAGCGGTTTACCGGGTCCTGCGGACAGCGCATTGCGAGCCACCAGCAACAGATGGGTGTCTGGTGGCGGTCTGGTGAGCCAGCCTTTCACGGCGGCGGGAAGATCTTTGGGTTTTTGCAGCAGGTGGTCCGCCTGGGGCACGATGACCACCCGCGGAATGCCCATAGGACCCGCTTCGGAAAGAGCGCTGACCACTTCGCCCCAAGGTGCGCTCTCACTGCAGACACTCAAGGCGAACTCGGCCCACTCAAGGTCCACCCGCGATAATTTCCACTCCTCCACAGCTTGGCGGCGGGCTTCGGAATCCTCGCCATGGATGAGCGCGAGATCAGCCTTCAGCCATGCTGCGGGCGCGCTCATGAGTCATTGCCTTCCAGCAACTGGGTGACGAAACTTTCAGCGAAATCATCCGCGAGGCTTTCCACCACCGTGAACTCGCGGTTGTCAAAGCTGGCAAAGTTCTGATCCACACGGTACTGGTTGGAAAAGGTCAGTCCTGGCCGTCGCACCAACACAATGCCAGTCTGCCCATCCAGCAGTTCCACAGACGCCACCACCACGATTTCGATCCGGCTGGCACCCCCCGCGGAGGCTTTAAGCGTCCCCGTTCCAAGAGAAAGACCGATAGGTCGCACCTCATATCGCAGCAGTGTTCCCTGAAGCACATAGCGGGAGGATGCGTTTTGGGTCACTAGCTTCCAGGGGGACGCCGCCACGATGCGATTTTCAAGCGCCTTGGTGAACCGTTCCTCCAACCCCAACCGTGGCGTCAGGTTTCTGAACTTGGCGAGACGAATGGTCGAGCCCTTCTTCATCCACGCCGTCGGATGCGGCACTTTGTCCAGCCTGTGGTAGCCGCAGGCCATCGCTCCGACCATCGCCATCGCAGCCACCAGAGTCATGAGAAGCGGACGCCTGTTCATGGCTGGTAAACGCCCACATACGGCAGGTTGCGAAACTTCCCATCCAGGTCCAGGCCATAACCCACCACAAAGCGGTCCTCAATGGTGAAGCCAATGTAATCCACGGGCACCTGGGTTTTGCGCCGACTGGGCTTGTCCAGCAGGGTACAGATCTTTAAGCTGAGGGGCTCGCGGTCCAACAGCAGGTTGCGCACCTTGAATAGCGTGGTGCCTGTGTCCACGATGTCTTCAACCACCAGGCAGTGGCGACCCTGAATGGCTGAATCCAGATCTTTCACGATCTTGACCTCACCGGTGCTTTGGGTCCCACCGTGGTAGCTGGACACTTGCATGAAGGCCACATCGAAGTCCAAGGGGATAGCGCGAGTGAGGTCCGCGAAAAAGGGATAGACGCCATTCAAGAGTCCCACCACCACCACATCCTTGTCGGCGTAATCCGCGGCGATCTGCATCCCCAGTTCGCGAATCCGGGCCTGGAGTTGACCTTCAGAAAGCATCGGCACGATACGGTCGCGGCTGGGATTCATTTGGATCTCCACAAGAACGTGCTTCAAGCTCGCTCCAACATTCATTCAACCCTAAGGCGTTCCGCCGGGTCTAGCAAAGAACCGGGACCGATCTTTTCCAATCAACCCTTGCTGGAACCCCTTAGGCGACCTGATGATGGCCCTTACCGAGACATTCGAGAAACCCGAGCCATTGATCACCCAAGTGACCCAGATGACCCAGATGACCCAGGCCGACCTAGACTCTCCCTACCACGCGCCCGAGGTGCGGGTTTGGGTCGAAGCCGCCCAGGCTGGTGATCAAGAGGCCTTTGCCAATCTGGTGGAGCGATTTCAGCGGGATGTCTACGGCAAGGCCATTTCCATTCTCAAACATCATCAAGACGCCGATGACGTTGTGCAAGAGACCTTCCTGCGGGTGTACCGGGCGCTACCGGGTTTTCGCCACGAAAGTTCTTTCCGCACCTGGCTCATCACCATTACCACCCGTCAGGCCTTGAACTATTTGGATCGGATGCGCAACAACCATGAAAGTTTGGATCCAAACGACGATGGCATGGAGCATCAGGCGCTCCGCATCGAGGACAACCAGATGACCGCCCTACTTGATCAGGAATCCCGCCGCCTGCTCCGGGAAGCCATCCCCCGACTTCCCAAACGCCAAAAGCAGGCTCTGCTGCTCAAGCTGGACAATGACTGGAAATACGATCGCATCGCCCAGGAAATGGGCACTTCGGTAGGAAGCGTCAAAGCCCACATCTTTCATGCCATCAAGAACCTCACCCACTACCTTCATGGAGGCAAGCCATGAGAACCATGACCCCCGAAACCATCGCCCCCGAACAACTTGAAAAGGCCATTCAGGCCATTGAAGCGGATCCATTGAATCTGCCTGCAGATGTGGCGGCATTGGTTCGTCAGAGCCCTGCCCTCGGAGAATTGCGCGTCCATTGGTTGGCTTTGGAAGATCAGCACCCAAATGGCGACATGGCCCCTGAGGGTTACTTCCAGGCTCTGCCTGGCCGGATTCTTCGCAAGCTGCCCGTCAAACTGGCTGCTCGGCATCGCCTGCACCCTGCCCTGTGGGCGGCGGCGGCGGCACTGATGCTAGCCATCGGCGCTGGCGGGTTTTGGGCAGGGAAAGCCAACCGTACCCCCTTGGTGGAAGCCAAGGCACAGGAACTGGAACCCACCAAGGAGCTGCCGCTGGCCGACGCCCCCTTTCAGGAAAATGATGATGTGCTGGTTCAAATCCAGAACCTGACCCCTGAGGAAATCCAGCGCATCGCCGACAAGGTAAAAAAAGGTCAATGATCATTGAGGTATGAGGTATGAGGTATGAAGGCCGACCCTGAGGGAGAGAACATGAGAAAACATATAATATTAACGATTGCAATACTTGTTACAACAACCGCTATAGCCCAGCAGGGGTTCCCTCGACCCCGCCGAGACGATACAAGGGCCGATGCTATTGATGCGGCCGCCGCAGCCCCATGGCTCATGAAGCTTCGCACTCAGCGCATTTCTGAGACTCTCGGTGTGTCTGAAGACCGGGCCAAAGGCATCGCTCAACGATGGTCCATTTATGATCGCGACTTCTTGCAGCGGGCCCATCAGATGATGCAGCTCCGAGCCCGTTTCAATCAGATTCTCCTCGGCCCCGGCGGTGAAGATGACAAGAACGCCCATTTAAAACCTTTGTTGGACCAGTTCCTCGATCAGCGGCGTCAGCAGCAGGAGTTGAAGCAGAAATTCGAGGACGACATCCGCTCCCAACTCTCCCCGGCACAACAAGTCCGACTCATCATCCTGGTGGATGACCTGCAAAAGACCATCCGCGAAGGCATTCGGGAAGCCGTGAAGGAAGGTCGGCAGCGGCGGATGAATTAAACCGCTGCCACCACATATCTTGGTTCTGAAGATGACCGCCCGACATACGGGCTCCAACGCTGCGAAAGCAGTGAGCAAAAGGGCGCCTTGCGCCCGCTAGGTGGAGGAGCCGTTACGGTCTGACCAGAAGATTACTGGTAACACCCAAATGGCCCCTATCCTTCCGCTGGCGCATCCAAAAGCACCGGTACCACCAGAGGCCTGGTTTGGGTAGTTTTGCGGATAACCCGGCGTAAGGATTGGCGCAGTAGCTCTTTTAATGCTTCACGATCCTTGCGGATGGAGCGGGGAGCCTCATCGAAGGCTTTGATGAGCGCGGCGCCCAGCAGATCGCCGTAGGCTTCGTCATCGGAAAGCATCACAAAGCCACGGCTCAGAATCGAAGGCTCGCCGACGCGTTCACCATCCGGATCCAACATCAGCGTGGCGAAAATGACGCCATCCTCCTGAAGGATCAACCGGTCATGAACGACCCTGGCGTCCACGCTATGCTCCACACCTTCGTCTATAAAACAGCGCCCAACAGGTACTTGACCGGAATTACGAACAGATCCATCCTGGGCCAGAACCAGGCAGGTTCCTCCATCCAGCAGATGAATGTGGTCCGTGGCCCAGCCCGCCTGTCTGGCCACGGCCCCATGGGCTTGGAGATTCCTGAACGTCCCATGCACGGGCACCATATGGTCGGGGCGCAGGGTTTCGATCATGGTCCTTAAATCAGGCCGATGCCCGTGACCTGTGGCGTGGATGGGACCTATACCATCCAGGCTGGTTTCCACTCCCAGTCGCGCCGCCGTATCCAGCATCCGCGAAACGCCCACTTCGTTGCCAGGGATCGGGCGGGCACTCAGGATGAGCCGGTCGCCAACGCCAAGGGCCAGGTTCTTCACCTCACCTCTCAAAATTCGCAGCAACCCGCTTTGGGGCTCGCCTTGGCTGCCAGTGCAGATCAGGAGCAGTTCCCCCGGTTGATAGCGATGGGCGTCGGCGGGTTTCACCAGGATGTCGTCCGGAAGTTTGAACCGGCCCAAGGACCGCGCCAGCTCGATGTTCCGTTCTACCGAACGGCCCACCAGACAAACACTCCGGCCGGCCTCATAGGCTAAGTCCACCAAGGTTTGCATGCGGTTGATGTTGGATGAAAAAGTCGCCACCACCAGGCGGCCCTTGGTCTGCTCAAGGGCCTCGCGAAGACCGCTGGCGCAAATGGATTCCGAAGGAGTCGCGCCCAATTGCATGACGTTGGTGGAATCCGAAAGCAACATGCGGACACCCTCTTTGCCCAGCGCCTGCAATCGCGCCATACCCGTTAGCCGACCGTCGGTGGGCTGAGGATCTAGCTTGAAATCTCCACTATGGACGATGGTTCCATTCGGCGTATGCAGCGCGATAGCGCAAGCATCAGGAATGCTGTGGGTGACGGGAATCCACTCCGCTTCAAAGGGACCTACGGTGCGGCAATCAAAATCATGCACCTCTCGCAAAATCCCTTCGGTGGGAAGATCGTGCTCCCGGCATTTTCCGGCCACCAGGCCCAGCGTGAACGCCGTACCGTAGACCGGCACGGGCCACCGACGTAAAAAATAGGGCAGTGCGCCGATGTGATCCTCATGGCCATGGGTGAGCAGCACCGCCAGCACCTGATCCGCGAAGGGCTCCAGGTAGGCGAAGTCCGGCACGATGCGATCAATGCCTGGTTGATCATCCGATGGGAACAGCTGGCCGCAATCCATGAGCACCAGGCCTTCGGCGCTATGCACCGCCAACGCGTTCATGCCGAACTCCCCCAGGCCGCCAATGGGTACCAGGCGCAACTCTCCTGGTGCAGGGGGCTGATCCCAATTCTGGAATACCGGGGCGTTTTTATAAGCTTGGAGACCTGTCAATGAAGGATCCTTTCGAGGGACTGAAATGCCACGAACAGCCGCCAGCACTGTTCTGGCGTCAGGGCCTCGGCCCGGATGGCGGGGTTGAGGCCTTCGGCTTTCAGGATGCCACGCACCCATTCGGGAGAATGAATTCCGGCCCAATTATTCGAAAGCGTTTTGCGGCGATGGCCGAAACTTTGGTGCAGCCAAGCCAGGAAGGCCTTTCTTAGATCGAGCGGTGGCGCTCCTTCCCGTGGATTGAAGGTCAGCACAATGGAATCCACTTTCGGGGGCGGCGCGAAAGCGGAAGGGCCGAGCTTCAACAACCTTGTCATTTTCGTTACGAGTTGGGCCAGCACCGACAAGGGCCCGTACTGCTTTTCCGAAGGCTTTCCCA
>JANYBM010000029.1 GCA_025361125.1 Holophagaceae bacterium
TCCTCCAGGTCCCGCCACCGCAGCATCCAGAGACACATCCGCGACCTCGAAAAACTCGGCCTGATGGTCCAGCTCACACCCATTCCCGCGTTTTCCTAAAAACTCCTATTTCAGCTTTTCGGAATGGCTTTCATGACAGGCGCAGTAACATCTTGGGCAGAAAAGCACTGCCCAAGACGTAACTGCGCCTAAAAAATCGGCCCCCAATTGGAGGCCGATCTATTTTGAACGGTACGATCCGATTGGCTTCAGATCTTCTGGACGTTGGTGGCCTGGGGGCCTTTCTGGCCCTGGCCGACGTTGAAGCTGACGCGCTGATTCTCATCCAGGGTGCGGAAACCCGTGGTTTCGATTGCGGAGTGGTGCACGAAGAGGTCTGCGCCGCCTTCATCAGGAGTGATGAAGCCGAAGCCCTTTTCAGCGTTGAACCATTTGACGGTGCCTTGTGCCATGACTGCTTCCTATTTCTTCTTCCTGGATTGGGTGGTGCATCGGTCCTTCCAGGCAAGGAGGCAATGCTATTGCGTACGGGCCCGCGAATGCGAACTTCTTTCCAGTATGCGGGGGTTAATGGAAATGCAATAGGTATTTTTTTGAGTGGGCTGTGGGTATTGGGACACCAGCTACCAGCTACCAGCCATCTGCCATCAGCTAATCTGGAGGCGCCTCCGGCGCTCCTTTAGTAAGGTCGCGGCTTACGGCCGCATCCCCTTGATGCTCATGGCTCACCATCAGTACGTCCAGCTCAGTGCGCAGCCGGTTTCCTTGACCAGCTTTTCAGCCAGATCCGCATCAAACCGCAACCGGATCTCGCTCCCGGCCTTCACTCGGGCCACCAGTCCTTCATTGCTGCGGTACACGAATTGCACGGGGAGATCTCCCTGGTATTGCTTCAGCATTGGCCAAATGTTCGGCGGGCACTGGCCCTGGGGCAAGCGCACCACGGCACCACTGAAGCCTTTGCCCTGAAATGTTTCCAGGTCCTCCAGGCTCGTGGCGAACACTTTGAGCACCGTGCGATCTTCCTCGTCTTCATCGTTGCTGGTAATGGTTTCGATCTTCAATTCGCCGGTGACGCGCAGCAGGGCGTCGGGCAGGCAGAGATGACGGTGGGTTTCAAAAGGCCTGGTGCGCTGCTTGGTGTGGGAGTTGTAAAGGCCAGCCATGAGCAGTACCTCCAATTTGCTGGTCACGTCTTCGATCTGGAGAATGGCCCAGGGCTCACCTTTCTGGTTGGTCTTGAAGGTCACATTGCTGACCATGCCTGCCACGATGACCTCGTCGCGATCCTGTACCTGACCTGCAACCGCCAGCTCAGCGATCTGATCTATGGTGCCTCGCGTGTGTACGCGCACAGCGTCAGCGAATTCCTCCAAGGGATGGCCACTGACGAAAAGACCAAGGGTTTCCCGCTCTGCAGCCAGGCGCTCCCGACGGCTCATGGGAGCTATATCTTCGGGCAGATGCCAGTCGGCACTGCAGCTCGCAATTTCAGCTTCATCAAAAAGGCTCATCATGCCGAGATCTGGGCTGGACCCCCTGGATGCGCTTTCGATGGCCGATGCCAGGCCCGCGAGCAAAGCAGCCCGATGGGGTTCCAGGCTGTCGAAAGCACCGGCTTTGATGAGGGATTCCCAGACCCGGCGATTGGCCTTGGCCAAGTCAGTGGCTTTCAGTGCGTGGAAAAAATCCTTGAATCCACCTTCAGCTTTCCGGGCTTCCAGAATGGCCTGGAGCGCGGCTTCGCCTACCCCCTTCACCGCCGCGAAGCCGAAGCGAATCTGCTTCTCGCCCGTCACCGTGAAGTCAAGACCAGAAGCATTGATGTCCGGTCCGAGCACTGCGATGCCCTTCTCCCGGCAGTTCTGGATGTACTTCACCACATCGTCCGTACGGCCGCTCTTGGTACTCAGAAGTCCCGCCATGAACTCCGTGGGGTGGTTCGCTTTCAGGTAGGCGGTTTCATAGGCCACCATCGCATAGGCGGCGCTATGGCTCTTATTGAAGCCGTAGCCCGCGAAGTACTCGATGAGGTCGAAGATCTCCCCCACCTTTCTTTCATCAAAGCCCCGCGCCACGCCCTGCTCAGTGAATTTGGATTTCTCCTTTTGCATCTTGTGGAGATCCTTCTTGCCCATGGCGCGGCGCAGCATGTCGGCTTCACCCAAGGAGTAGCCTGCGATGGCGCTCGCGATCTGCATGACCTGTTCCTGGTAAAGGATCACGCCATAAGTTGGCGCGAGGATGGGCTCCAGCACTGGGAATTGATAGGTCACGGCTTCAGCGCCATGGCGCCGCTTCACGTAGGTTTCCCCCATACCAGCGCCCAATGGGCCGGGGCGGAACAGCGCGTTCAGCGCGATGAGATCATCAAAACGATCGGGGCCCAGTTGGCGCAGCAACTGTTTCATGCCGCTGGATTCGAACTGGAAGATGCCATCTGTATCGCCGCTGGCGAACAGGTCGAAGGTTTTTTTATCATTGAACGATTTGAGTGCCTCCATATCCACGGGCTTGCCGTGGCGGGCCTCCACATAGCTTTGGATTTTGGCGATCTGCGTCAGGGTTTCAAGGCCCAGGAAATCCATTTTCAACAAGCCCGCGCGCTCAGCCTCCATCATGGAATACTGCACCATCACCTTATGGTCGCGGTCCATGCAAAGTGGTGCGAACGTGGTGAGGTCAGCGGGCGCGATGATGACACCCGCAGCGTGAACCCCGGTATTTCGGGCCAAGCCCTCCAGCCGCGCGGAAATGTCGAGCACATTTTTGACTTCAGGATCTGTTTCATACAGTTCCCGTAGCTTGTCTGATTTCTGTAGCGCCTCGGCCATGGTAATGGGTTTGCCTGGCTCCTGGGGCACGAGCTTGGTCAACGTATTAGCCCAGTTGAAGTCCTTCTCATACACCCGCGCCACGTCTTTGATGACCGCTTTGGTCTTGAGCTGGTTGATGGTGATGATGTTGGAAACCCGGTCCTGGCCATACTTTTCGGTGACGTAATCAATGACTTTCTGGCGGCCGTCCCGGCAGAAGTCGATGTCCACATCGGGCATGGAAACACGTTCTGGGTTGAGAAACCGTTCGAACAGCAGGTCGTACTGCATGGGATCGATATCGGTGATCCTCATGGCCCAGGCCACGATGCTCCCTGCCGCGGAGCCACGCCCCGGACCCACGGGAACGCCCATTTCACGGGCCTTGGCGATGAAATCCCACACCAGGAGGAAGTATCCCGGAAAGCCCATGCTCAGGATGGTGTTGATCTCGAAATCAAACCGTTCCCGATATTTTTCTTCGGCATATTTCAACGACCCCGCAGCCCAGAGCGGTCGGCAATTCTGTAATCGCTGCTCAAAATATTCTCGTGCGATCTGGACGAAGTAGCTCTCCAGCGTGTGGCCAACCGGCACCGGAAAGGAAGGCGTGACTGGCTTCCGGGTGATGGGAAAGAGATCCACCTTGGCTGCGATTTCAAGGGTGCGTTCCAGATATTCCGGGTGATCCGGGAACACAGATCGCATTTCGTCCGGCGTCTTCACGAAGAATTGATCCGTGGCAAAGCGCATGCGCTTTTGCTTTGCCTTGGTGGTCTTGGTGCCAATGCAAAGCAGTGTGTCGTGAAGATCTGAATCCTCATGATTGAGGTAGTGCGCGTCGTTGGTCGCCACCAGGGGGATGCCCAATTTTTTGGCCAGCTCCATCTGATAGGGGATGATTTGTGTTTCCTTCTCGAAGCCTTGGTCCTGAATCTCCAGATAGAAATCATCGCCGAAGATGTCCCGGAATTCCCGCGCCACCCGCTCGGCCTGATCCAGGCGGTTTTGCAGTATTCGGGCCTGAACCTCGCCCCCGAGGCAGGCCGTAAGTGCGATGAGGCCCTCGCTGTGCTCCTTCAGCAGTTCCTTATCAATGCGCGGTTTGTAATAAAACCCTTCCGTGAACCCTTTGGAAACAAGCTTGCTGAGGTTGGCGAAGCCCACCGCATTCTTCGCCAACAGCACCAAGTGGTAGCCCGCGTCTCGGCTTCCGCTGGGATCCACACAATCTTCCAGTCCCTCTTCAGAGGTATCGGGATTTTTGGCGTCCAGCTTCCGGTCAAAGCGGGTACGAGGGGCCACGTAGACCTCACTCCCCAGGATGGGTTTCACCGCCCAGTTGCCGTCCTTGTCCGCGGTTTTTTCGCAGGCATCAAAGAGCCGCATCATGCCGAACAT
>JANYBM010000031.1 GCA_025361125.1 Holophagaceae bacterium
GTGGCCTTTGATCTTCCGCATGACCGTGGTGTACGGCGTGTGGATGGTGTCGTCCTGGTCGCCCATGGGACCGCCGCCCTTGCGCGCCAGAACCCCGATGACCATGAAGGGCAAGCTTCCCACGCGGATGGTCGTTCCCACTGGGTCTTCACCGCCAGGAAAGAGATTGTCCTGGACCGTCTTGCCCAGCACGCAGACCTTGGCTTGGCTGCGGACCTCTTGCTCGTTGAAGTAACGACCGCTTTCCAGGTTCCAAGATTTGATCTGCAGATAGTCGGGACTGGCCCCGGCGATCTCACCGCAGAGCCAATTCTGGTTGCCATAGACCAAAGGGCGGCTGGCGCGATCATAGGGCGAGGCCGCGGCGACGCTGGCGGAGAGTTCCCGCTGGATGGCGACGGCGTCATCGTCCGTAAGGTTCTCCATGCCGCCCATGCCCATGGACCCTCCGCCAGCCTTCGACGTGGAGCCAGGAAAGATCATGATCAGGTTGGTGCCCATGCTCTCGATGATGGCTTTGGACGCCCGCTGCGAGCCCTCACCGATGCCGATCATGGCGATGACGGCGCCGACACCGATGATGATTCCAAGCATCGTGAGGAGTGCCCGGGTCTTGTTGCGAAGGATGGCCTGGAATGCCAGTTTCATGAAGTCCGTGGGATTCATAGCTAGCCTCTGCTCGTTATCACCAAAGCAAACTGCCGCGGTGCCTTGTGGTGGCATTCCCAAATTCGCCCAAATTTATTGTGCGCCTCAGAGGCAGCACATCGGTCACTACCTCAACCGTGGGGTAATGCCGTTCAGACGAAGAGGGGGCCGCGTGAGCTACCCCGGAATTCACTTCACCCAGTCGGCAAGACGCGCTTCTTGTTGGTATCGGCTCTGCCGATAAACAAGACAAACAGGTTTCTGCTGCCCTCCTTGACCGGGGGTTTCCGAAATTTTTACAGGCACCATCGCTTCAGCTACTACGGAGCTTGCCCGGCTTCTGCAACGGCAACGCTCCCGGCTGCTTGGGCAGCCAGTGATCCACAAAGAGGGGCTGGGCAACCTTGTCGGCGGCCTTCAGGCGCTGAAGCGTGCCGGACTGGTCCCGGGCCGCGAGGACGATGGCGAAGGCGTGGGAGAGGGTGGCGAAGGAGGTGAGGCTGAAACTGAAGAGAAGATCCTCACTGGGAACGGGAATCAGGATGTCGGCTTGGTGAGCCAGTGGCGAGTCCTTGCGGTCCGAAAAGGCAAGGACGGGAACCCCGTTCTCTTTGGCGAAGCTGGCGGCGTCCACGGTCTCGCGGCTGTAGGGCGAAAAACTGATCACCACCAGCAGATCTTTAGGCCCAAGGTTGGCGACCTGATTGGAGAAATCCGAAGGGAGCGCCGCAATGCAGGGTACCCCGGCCTGGGTGAGGTAGAACGCGAAGATCAGACCCATAACGTGGCCCACTCCCCGACCCAGAATCACCCGGTGATCCGCTTGCACCAACAGTCGCGCGGCGGATTCCAATACAGTTGGGTCCACGGCCTGGATAAGCCGCGAAAGATGGTCCCCATCCCGGCGGACCACACCGGCCAATGTCCCGAGCATGTCCTGGGGGACCTGGAGCTGCGCCAGTTCTGCTTCTTCAGAACGGGCGCTGCAAGCTTCCCGAAGCGCATTCCGGAATTCGCTGAAGCCCGTGTAGCCCAGGCGCTTGGCAAACCGGATGACAGTCCCCACGCTCACCCGAGAGCGTTCGGCCATGGCTTCAATGCCCCAAAGCGCGCCCAGCAGGGGATCCGCCATCAGGACATCGGCGATGGCACGCTGGGCCTCCGGCAAATTCCGGTAACTCTCCGCCAAGCGGATCTGGATTGCGGGAACGGCGGGTAAGATCGACATGGGACAGAAAAAATAGATTACCACTCTCGGTATAAATTTTATTCGCCGTTGGTTATGCCCGTATTTGTGGCCGCTTGAATCGTTCGATCATTGCTTCCAGCAATTGTCCCAGCACATTGGCGGACACTTTGCGCCGGTAGCTGGCGGTGCTGCGGATGTCATCTATGGGACGAATGTCTTCCAGCAGGGCCTGCTTGGCCTCGGCGATGGAATGATCATCGAGAGCTTCCAGCCTTTGCCCCTGGATCAGCATTTCGGTGGTCAGAGCTCGCAATGGCACCGGGGCCACGCTGCCCATTCCCAACCGGAATTCAGCCACGCGGCCCTCTTCCGCTCGGGCATAGGCCGCGAGGCAGACTTTGGAAATGGCCTGCGCCTTTCGCGTACCCACCTTGCGGAAAAAATGGAATGTGTCGCCGGTGGTGCGTGGAAGGCGGATCCGCGTGATGAGTTCTTCTGGCAACATCACCGTTTGCTTGTAATCCGTATGAAAACTCTCGTAGGGGACCCACCGGGACCCCGCTAGGGATTGCAACTGCACTTCGGCACCGTAAGCCAGCAGGCTGGGCGGAGTATCGGCGGCGGGGCTGCCGTTGGCGATGTTGCCCGCAAGGGTGCCTCGGTTCTGGATGGCCATGGCGCCGGTCACCCGGGCGCTTTGCACCAGGTTGGGAAATTCGGCCCTGAGCAAAGAATGGCTGCGGACATCCGCGTAAGTAGTCAGGGCGCCTAGGCTGATGTTCTCTGGGGATATCTCGATTCCCCGTAGTTCATCAAGCCCCCACAGATTCAGAAAACGCGTGAAGGGCAGGGTTCCCGCCGCGAAGGGAACCATCAAATCCGTGCCCCCGGCGAGCGGACGCCAAGTGCCCTTTTCGGCGAACAGGATCTCTAGGGCACCCACCAGGGAGGCTGGCGTGTGCACAGTACAGCTTGGTGCCTGGCCCTTCATGACCGGGACTCTTTGGCCACTTGAAGGGCCCGCTCTGCAGCGTCTGCCACAGAATCCACAATCTTCACATAGCCCGTACAGCGGCAGAGGTTCCCCGCCAGACCATCACGGATCTGGGCCTCGTCGGGTTGCGGACATCGATGCAGCAAATCCACCGCAGCCATGACCATGCCTGGAGTACAGATGCCGCATTGGGCTCCGCCGCAGTGCAGGAATGACTCCTGAACCAAGTGGAGTTGTTCTTCCGAAGCAACGCCTTCGATGGTGCACAACTCGCCGCCTTCAGCTTGCACCGCCGGTATCAGACAACTATTCACCAGCTTACCGTCGAGAATCACCGAGCAGGCACCGCACTCGCCCTCGCCACACCCCTCCTTGGTTCCCGTCAGGTGTAAGTCTTCGCGGATCACATCCAGGAGCCGCGCCATGGGCCATACGTCTAGGGTCCGGGCTTGGCCATTGACATTGAGGGATAATTTCATTTTTTCAGCCATTGGAAGACTCGACTAGTTCCATTAATCGTTCGGGTGTCAGTGGGATCTCCCGCGGCGTCACCGTGGCCAGCGCATCCTGTATCGCATTGAGCAGGGCAGGGGCGGAACCGTCCATGGGCAATTCACCGATTCCTTTGGCGCCACCGGGACCCAATGGATAGGGACTCTCCTCAAAATAGACCCGGATGCGGGGCAGATCCATGCTGGTGGCCATGATGTAGTTGGTCATTTGCCCATTGGCCATGCGACCCTCGTTCCACACCACCTGCTCGGAAAGTCCATACCCGATGCCCTGGGCCACGCCACCCTCAATCTGGCCTTCAGCCAAGGTGGGATTGAGCACCCGTCCCACTTCCTGCAAGGCCACAAAATCTTCAACCTGCACCTCGAACGTGCGGGTATCCACAGCGACCTCCGTCGCATAGCAGGCCCAGGCAAAAGTCGTATAGGCATCGCCCTTGTAGTTTTGGTCATCCCAAACGATCTGGGGTGGCGTACTGTATTGGGAATAGGCTTTTAAGTGACCATTTTTAGCAAGGTATTGCTTCACGGCATTGGAAAAGGCTTCGCCAGCATAAGGTTCCGAAAGAAAACCCGCTTGGAGCAAAATCTGGCGAAGCCCGATGGCCGCTTCTTGCACCAGCTTTCCCACCACCATAGTGGTTCGTGACGCAACGGTAGGCCCGCTGTCGGGAACCAGAGCGGTGTCTGGTCGGGCCACTTCCACATACTCCAAGGGCACTTTCAAGACTTCGGCAACCACTTGGCTGAGGATGGTGTTGGCCCCTTGCCCCATTTCCGTAGCTGCCGCCAGCACGTGGATTTTGCCATCTTCCCGGCCCTCCACCCCCGCAACAGAAGCCAGATAGGATTCCCCAGCGCCCGTAAACCCGCAGCCGTGCATGAAACTTGCAAAACCAACACCCCTCTTGATGGGGCTTGAACTCGCATTGTGGACCCGGCAACTTTCCTGCTTGGCTGTGTAATCCAGCTTTTCAAGGGCTCGATCCAGCAGTCCCGGCAGGTCAATGGCCTCCTTGATGATTTGCCCCGTAGCGGTGCTGTCGCCCATCTTGAGCAGATTCTGCTTGCGGAGGGCAATTGGATCCATGCCCATTTCTGCGGCGGCCACATTCATGTGGCGTTCGATGGCAAACAGGCTTTGAGGTGCGCCAAATCCCCGGAACGCACCGTGGGGAGGCGTATTGGTGGCCACGGCCCTGGCCCGAATGCGGGTGTTTGGGCAGCGGTAGGGCCCGCCAGCATGGATGGCGCCGCGGCTGAGCACCACCGGCGTCAGGGTCAGGTAGGCCCCGCCATCCAAAGCAAAATCTATATCCAACGCCAACAACTGCCCTTCGGCGTCAAAGGCGCTACGGATGCGCGTGCGCGATGGGTGGCGTTTAGTGGTGGCCACCATGTCCTCTTCCCGGTCGTAAACGATCTTCACGGGCCGTCCACCGGACTTCAGGGACAGTAGCGCCGCGTGTCCCGCAATCAGGCTTGGGTAATCCTCCTTGCCACCGAATCCGCCGCCGGTTTCCATCTGGATGACGCGAACCTTTTCATCGGGCAGATTAAAAAGGTGTTTCAGTGCTTTGTGAACATAATAGGGACATTGCAGCGAACCCCAAACCGTGACACCTTCCTCTGCCTTGGCCACCGCGATGGCCCCATTGGGTTCTATGTAGAGTTGTTCCTGGGCGCCGGTCTTGTACTCGCCTTGGACGATGTGGGTGGCCGCGCCCCAAACTGAATCCACATCTCCTTGTTCGATGAGAATGTCTTTAAACGAATTGTCCGAGCCCCAGATTACTTCTCTACAGGCCAGGGATTCTTCCAGATCAAAAAGCGGTGGTAGGGGTTCGATGATCAATCGCACCGCGGCTCTGGCTTTCTCCAACAGGTAGCGATCCTCGTGGGCCAGCAGCACCACGGGTTCCTCGGGATGGTTGATGCGATCCAGAGCCAGGAAGGGCTGGTCCTGCTCGATGAGGGCCACATAAAGATCCCCGGTCACATCCTTGGCGGTGACGATGATGAATTCGTCCCAAGGAATCCCTTCTCCGAATTCGATGCCCTTGAGAATGCCCCTGGCCACCCTCGAGCGCACGGTGGCGCCGTAGAGCATCCCCGACATGCACACATCGTCGGTGTACTGGGCCGCGCCGGTGACTTTAGCCCGGCCTTCTTTGCGAATTCTCGAATGACCGATGTGGAGCGATGGGTTCATGCTGCGTACCTGCTTAGCCTTGAAAAACTAGCAGGGATGCGGCTTTAGCGCAATGTTTCAATATCGAAAAGCGTTAACCCCTGGCCTCAGTGCCTTGGGTCCACCACGATGGCGGGCTCAACGGTTGGGCAGCCGAACACACATAACCCGCAGCCGGTGCAGTAGTCCTCCATCACTTCTGGATGAGGAACACTGCCGTCCTCGGTATCCACAATGCGGATTGCCACACCGGGATAGGGGCAACGGTCCACGCAGGTGCGACAGGCCTGAACATTCACGCCATCGTGTTCATACGTTAGGCATAGGGCTTCTTTTACTCTGGCGGTGCCCATGCGCACGGCCCGGGGGCCATCCAGCAGTTCCCCGTCCCGAGTTGTGCGCTGAGGCCATACCAAGGCCCGGGCTTCTTCAGGACAGGCTTTGACACAGGGCAGATCGCTACATAAAAAACAAGGCATGGAGCGGGGATCAAGGTAGGGCGCATTGAGCCCCAGACCCATGTTGGAACCACCCTTGATGATGGAATCCTGGGGACAGGCTGGAATGCAGTCACCACAGCGGGTGCAGGCCGTCAAAAAGGCAAATTCATCCAGGGCACCGGGGGGGCGCAATACCCTTGGGCTGGCCTTCGTGATGGCTTCTTCCACTTGCTCCGCCATGAACCCGGCCACGAGCGTTCCCAGCGACTTGAAGAAGTCGCCACGCCCTTGGGGTTGATCGAGTTTTTTAGCCACGGGCGGGATCCAATTAAAGACCCAGGAGGCGAAGGGTAGGCCTCAAGATTCCCCAGAGGATGGGATCGAAACCAAGGGTGAGCATTCCTTGCTTTCCATCGGAGGACAGGCTGAGGTGGGCCAACAGGTTGATGCTGACGGCCACATCCCTGGAGGTCGGAGGCTGTTCCACCCAGGCGACGCCCTCGGGCGGGGGCTTCAAGACTAGCTGCTTGCCTTCCGATGCTCGTAGATTCAGCACCAGCAAGTCTCCGTGAAAAGTAGGTGTGCGCACCTCCACCAGATTCCCCCTCGGGGACTGCGGCACCAGTTCGAACGCCGCCCGATAACCCAGGGTGTGGGTGTCCGGCTCCTCGCCCCGGATGACGGCGGCGGTCTGCTCCATGAGGCCCCCGAGCCCTACATCGCCCAAGTGGGCGATGGAACGCAGATGGGTGCCAGACACGTCTCCGATACCCTCCACAAGCAGGGGCAGTTGTGCCAGCACTTGTTCCAAGGCTGATCGCCCACGGTAGCGCAATGTGCCCACTGGCCATTCTCCAGCGAGGGGCATGGGCTCCCCGGATTCCGTTGGATCAGCCTCGGAGCGTAAATCCAGGATTCTCCCAGGGAAATCCAGGAAAAGATCTGCGGCGACTGGCGTATCGGCCAGAATCACCACATCCAAGTCCCGCAGCAGGTCGGGTTCCGGGGCAAAAACGATCAAATCACCTTCTTCATCCTGTTGGGTCATGGGCCCCGTGGCAAGGGGCAGAACCGAGCAGTCCTGGGGTTCCAAAGCGGCCACAAGCTCACGCCCCAACAAAGTCTGGGCACCAATAACGGCAAGTTTTAACATAAACATTCCTTTAGACGTTAATTGGGGCTATTGCTGTTGGAACATGGCCGCTCAGAACAGGGCCTACTTCCGTAGCCAGAAAGGCCCGGACTTGTTCTCCCGCGCGGCCGGTGAACCGATGGGGATCCAATACTGACAGCAACTCGCCCTCATTCATTCCCCACGCTGGGTCCGCAGCAAGAAGGGAGAGCAATTCGTTACCTTTGCCTTCTTCCTTGATGCGGCGCCCGGCTTCCTGGGCGGCCACACGGAAGCGCTCGTGTAAATCCTGGCGATCCCCACCCCGTTTGACAGCTTCCATAAGCAGCACCTCCGCGCCCATGAAAGGCAGCTCCTGGTTCAGTCGCAGCTCGATCATTTTAGGGTAAACCACCAACCCGGAAGCTACATTCAGATAAAGCGCCATAATTGCATCTACGGCCAGTAGCCCCTGGGAAATCGTCAACCGCCGATGGGCGCTGTCGTCTAGGGTGCGTTCCAACCACTGCGTCGCACTGGTTTGGTAGGTGGACGGCAGCAACCCAAGCGTGAACCGGGACAGACTGTTGATGCGTTCACTGCGCATGGGATTTCGCTTGTAGGGCATGGCGCTGGAGCCGATCTGGCTCTTCTCGAAGGGCTCTTCAACTTCCTTGAGGTGCTGGAGCAGGCGCATATCACACGCGAATTTACTGGCGGATGCGGCAAGCCCGCAAAGAACTTGGCCGATGCGGTCCTCCAACTTTCGCGTGGCGGTTTGACCGCTGATAGGAATGGCCTTGACTCCAACTTTTTGACAAAACCGGTTTTCGAGTTCATCAACCTGTTCACCCTTGCCGTCGAACAATTCCAGGAAACTGGCTTGGGTGCCCGTGGTGCCTTTGACGCCGCGAACGGGTGTGGTGGCGATAAGGTGATCCAGGTCCTCGAGATCCAGCAAAAGATCCTGGATCCAAAGGCAGGTCCGCTTCCCGACCGTGGTGGGCTGGGCAGGTTGGAAGTGAGTGAAACCCAGCGTTGGCTGGTCCTTCCAGATATCAGCGAAGCTGGATAAGGCCGCGATGACATCTAGCATTCGCTTCCGAAGCAGTTGCAGGGCTTCATGGCAGATCAATAAATCACCATTATCGGTCACAAAACAGCTTGTGGCACCCAAATGAATGATGGGCCGGGCCATGGGCGCTTGCTCTCCCCAGGCGTGGATGGCGGCCATGACGTCGTGGCGCATGTCGGTCTCGTACCTGGAGATCGCATCAAGATCTACGCTGTCCTGGGTGGCCCGCATTTCAGCAATCTGTTCAGGGCAGATTGGCAGGCCCAACTCCATCTCGCTTTCGGCCAAGGCGATCCAAAGGCGCCTCCAAACCCGCTGCCGATATAGGGGTGAGAGCAGCCTTACCATGGCCTTGGTCGCATAGCGCTGGGCCAGCGGATGCTCGAACCGTTCAAGCTCTGGGGCCTCGCTGGGGGGAAGAAAGGGTTTATCCATCGTTTCAGTTTGGCAGATCGGACCTAACTCGACTCCGACATCAGACCCGTGGGTGGTACTCCGCTAATCGTCACTTGGGAGCCCGAGGTGGAAATCTCGGGCCACCCCCTGGCTTGGGACTTCATGGTTTCAAGCTCGGCCACAAAACCTGCTGCCCAGGCTTCGATATCCCAGGGCCTATACCCGGGATCCACCGCTAGCGCAGCGGCGAATGCCTCGTCTACCTTGGTCGGCAGCCCGGGCAACAACGCTCGCAATTCCGCGTGCTCTCCTCGTGTGATCAAGGAAAAGATGTCTGCCATTGCGTTTGGAGAAATGAGCCGACGGCCCGTAAGCGCCTCGTAACCATTGGCCGCGAAGGCATAGACATCACTCCGTGCATCCAACGTTTGACCTCGGACCTGCTCCGGAGACATGTAATGAGGCGTCCCCACCACCATGCCGGTTTGAGTGACACCGTTTTCTGCGGCCAGGGGTTTGGCCAATCCGAAGTCGAGGATCTTCACCTGAAAGGTGCTTCCATCCGGGACCAGGAAAATATTGGCGGGCTTGAGATCCCGGTGGACCACACCGGTACGATGAACTGCAGCCAGACCCGCGGCGCCTTGGTGCAGTAACCGCGCGACCTGGGCGGGTGTTCCTGGGCCATGCCGCGCCAACAAGGTGCCAAGGTCCACGCCCTTCAACAATTCCATGACCATAAAAGCTGACCCATCTTCCAACTCGCCAGAATCGAAGATTGAAGTGACACCCGGGTGCTCGATGCCCGCCAGGGCCTTGGCTTCCTGGGCAAACCTGGCGTGAATTTCGGTCATGCCATAAAGTTCTGGCTTGATCAGTTTTATGGCCACATCCCGGCCCAGCCGCAGATCCTTGGCTTCGAAAACCAGACCCATGCCGCCTTCGCCCAACAGACGGGCGAGCTGGTAGCGCTCCTGGATCAGGTAAGGCAGGATTCGCGGCGCTTCCAGGGGGACGCTATCCCACGGGCAAAGCTGCACCGATTCGTCATAGCAGCGACTACAAAAAGGACAGGTTTGCAGAAGGGCTACCCCCTTTTCCCTCAACTTCTCTCGGGTCTGGACCTGTTGCTGTCGCGCGGCATTCAGGCTCCGGCGCGTTTTTTGAAGTTCCAGGACAGCGCCAAGCTGGGCCGCCACCACCCCCACCAAACGCCGCTCCGCCTCGCCCCAACGGAAAGGCCCTGAAAGTACCATCCCCCCCAAGATTTCACCGCTGGGCCCGGTAACCGGGATGGAGAGCTCCCGCCTACGGTCCTCGGAAACCACGATGGCTTGCTTCCGCCGATCGAGGCTGGGATTCAAGTAAGGCTTAGCTTGCAGCTCTTGAAGGGTGGGTATTCGGGTATCACTTTCGCCGAGTGAGCGGAGTTCATCGCCCTGCACGGTATAAATGCCAATGCTGGTGGCGCCAATGGTCTGCGCCAGTTCCCCTGCTATGGCCTGGGACCAGCTGATGAGATCCCGTTGGGCGAGGCTGCTGCTTTCCATGAGTCGCGATATCTGCTGGTTCTGGGCCTCGATCTGGTTCTTGGCAGACTCGATTTCCGCGGTGCGTAGTCGGACCTTGCCTTCCAGTTCTTCGTTCTTGCGCACCAGTCTTCGCAAACGAGTGCGGGTGGCCAACCACACCGCCCCCGCAAGCAGCAAGATATAGAGCGTAGAAGCCCAGGCCGTGCGCCAAGGCGCCGGGCGGATCGTGAAAACCACATCCACTGGGCCGGATAAGCGGCCCCGGTAATCCTTGGCCCAAACACGGAATTTATAGCTTCCCGCAGCAAGACCCGGGTATTCCCGGTGGGGATCTTCCGCCCAGGCTGATGGTGCTTCCTCCAGGCCCATGAGCTGCGTCTGGTAGCGGGTTTCCGTAGCTCGAAAGTAGCTCAGCAGCACATATGTGAACGCCAGGTGGTGCTCCCTATAACCCAGCCGTGAGCCAAGGTTTAATTCCCTTGGTCGGCCGTTCACCAGGACCTGGTTCAGGATCAGGCGTGGGGCTTCCGTCGCGGCCAGCTCCTGCTTTGGATCGAAGACCACCGCACCCTGGATCGTGCCACCCCAGATCCGACCCAGGTGGTCCTTCATAGACGCGCCCCCATTAAATTCATTGCTGGGCAACCCGCTTTCTGTCGTGAAGGTTTCTACCTGGAAGGCTCCTGGAGACCCGCCGATCCTCGCCACTCCCCGATTTGTGAAGGCGTAAAGGCGTCCCTGGGCGTCTTCCTGCAGTTGATAAATGGTGTTGTTCGGCAGGACCGGACTGGTGTTTTCCGTGAGCAAGCCCCAGGTCGGCGTTGCCACATCGGGATCCAGCCAAACAAGGCCCCCGCCTTCAGTACCTGCCCAAAGTAAATGCCTGCCCCCCCGTCGGGATTCATAAAGACTCATCACGGTGTTGTTCGGAAGACCCTCTTTCATTGTGTAGGTGGTGGGTTTTCCGCTCCTAATTCTCACCAACCCGCCATTCTCCGTACCAATCCATAAGGTCCGCAGGCCCTGGTCATCGGTGGTTTCCAGCGCACAATGAAGCTGGTTTGTGGGAAGACCATTTGCGCTGGTGATCGAGTCCCATTTGTCTCCAGTCCGGCGCCAAAGCCCAGCCCCTCCAGAGATGAGCCATAGGACCCGTTGGCCATTTGAGTCCTGGGTTTCCCGGAGCTGGCGGATACTCATATTCCTGACAACAGCTGGCACCGTTACGGGGCTCCAGCGGCCTCGCTGAAACCGGGCGAGGCCCCCGCTTTGGGTTCCCGCATAAACACTCGAGCTGCTCTGCTTTTCGGGCCATTCCAATAAGCTGAATACCGTGTTGTCCGGCAGGCCATCGGCTTGAGTATAGAAACGGACATGGCCCGAATCCAGGCGGGCCACACCCTTGCCACGGGTGCCAAGCCAAAGGGCCCCTTCGAGGCCCTTGCCGTGCGTAACCGTTAATCCATAGATGCTGGAGCCACCCAGGCCACTATCTCCACCAAATCGCTGCCATTGGCCGAACTGCTGGTGGGCCAGTCCCGCATCGGTCCCAATCCAAAGCCCCTCGGCGCCCGCAGGCCCGGCGATAGGCAGAAGGCTCCAGATGTCGGAGCTTGGGAGACCTTCCACCGGTGTTAGAACCCTCCATCCGCTGCTATCAAGTCGCCCAAGTCCGCCACTCCCGCTTCCCACCCAAAAAATCGTGGACCCATCTACCGCAAGGGTCTGGGCAAGCGATTTGATTGTTTTACCTTCTAGCTCCGGAGGCAAGTTGATCGCTTCCAGTGTGTTGCCATGGTATCGGTAAAGGCCTTTATTGGTTCCGACCAGCAGTTCTCCGTTCATTAGACTCAAGAGGGACTGCACATTTTGGCCAACAAGCTCCGTGCGCCGTACTTGTTTTTTTTCCAGCAAAGACAGGCCAGCGCTGGTGCCCACCCAGAGCCCCTCATCTCCAGCCAGGGCGAGGCTTGAAATTTCGAGAGACGGTAATCCGGCCTCCAAACCTAGCAACCTCCAGGCTGTGCCATCAAACAGTCCCAAACCATGCTTGGCGGTTCCCGCCCAAATCCTTGGGCCGTCTGCGAGCAGTGTGTTTACCCGAGTTCCTACGGCGCCCATGGGTCCTTCTGGGCAGTCCCAAACTCCCTCTTTGAATCTCGCCACCCCCCCATCCTGGCGTCCAAACCAGAGGCTGCCATCATTACCTAAAGTGATGCATCTAAGGAAGTTGGATACATTACGATTAGGTATGAATTCCGGCTTCCAGGAATGTCCGTCATAAACCGCAGTCCCATCCTGCGTAGCTACCCACAGTCGGCCCTTGGCATCGAGAGTCAGGCCCATGATCGAGTTCTGTGGCAAGCCCTCACGGCTAGTCATGATTTGAAAGCCTGGCGTAGCCCAGCGCACTGGATCCTTGGACTCGGCAGCCGTCAACCCCAGACAAGCAGCCACCAGAAACAGACTCCTGCTGATCTGCCTGAATGAGCCTAAAACGCTTCGAAATCGCTTCATTGGGCCTGGATTGTTCCACATGGAACATAGCTCCGAAGAGGGCAAGATGGGGAACCAAAGGGTCCGCACCATGTTACCCAGACCACAGGCTTGGTGTGCTCGGCAATGAATTCAATGAACCCCAAGATTCGCACCCGTGCCAAAATCCCATGATGGAGGGGATCGTGTACGAGGTTCTTCAGCAAGAGGACGTTGCGGTGTTTACGGCACTGCAAAATGAGATCAATCGCCAGCGTCATCACTTGGAGCTCATCGCCTCCGAAAACTACGCCTCCGTGGCCGTACTGCAGGCCATGGGCAGCCATTTCACCAATAAGTATGCCGAAGGATATCCTGGCCGGCGCTATTACGGCGGTTGCGTAAACGTGGACGTGGTGGAAAATTTGGCCCGGGACCGAGCCAAGGAGTTGTTTGGGGCCGAACATGCCAATGTTCAACCCCACAGCGGCGCCCAGGCGAACATGGCGGTCTACTTCGCCATGCTGAAGCCCGGAGATACGGTCCTTGGGCTTGACTTGGCCCACGGTGGGCATTTGACCCACGGCCATCCCCTCAACAGCAGTGGCGTGCTCTATCAATTCGTGGGCTACCATGTGCGCAAAGAGGATGAATGCGTGAATATGGACGAGGTCCGCACACTCGCCCTGGAACACCAACCCAAGATGATCGTGGTGGGGGCCTCGGCCTACCCCCGAATCTTCGATTTCCCCGCCTTCCGGGCCATCGCCGATGAGGTTGGCGCCCTGGTGATGGTGGATATGGCGCATATCGCGGGGCTTGTGGCCACAGGCCATCACCCTAGCCCGATTCCCCACGCTGATTTCGTCACCACCACCACCCATAAGACACTGCGGGGACCGCGGGGCGGCCTCATCCTATGCAAGGAAAAGTACGCCAAGGAGCTCGATCGCGCTGTTTTTCCGGGCATCCAAGGCGGGCCGCTCATGCACGTGATCGCAGCCAAGGCGGCGGCCTTCGCGGAGGCACTCCGGCCCGAGTTCAAGGCCTACAGCGGCCAGGTCATCTCGAATGCCCAGGCCCTGGCCAAGGGCCTCCAGGACAAGGGTTGGCGCATCGTTAGCGGTGGTACGGACAACCACCTGATGTTGGTGGATGTCTTTGCCCAGGGCATTCTAGGCAATGAAGCGGAAAAGGTGCTGGACCGCGCTGGACTCACGGTGAATAAGAACGGCATTCCCTTCGATCCCAACCCGCCCCTGAAGCCTTCGGGCATCCGCCTGGGCTCACCCGCACTTACCACCCGAGGTATGAAGGAAGCTGAAATGACCCAAATCGCGGCCTGGATTGATCGCGCCCTGCATCAGAAGGACGATGAGGCAGCCATCTCTGCCATCCAGTCGGAAGTCTTCGCCCTCGGGGCCCGCTTCCCGATTCCGGAGTAAGCATGAAAACTCGCCCAAGCCTGGTTTCAGCCTTGGCCCTGCTGGGCAGTCTGGGGTGTCCAGGTCCTTACCCCTTCCATGGGGACCCAGGCCCGGGGGCCACCTACAATCACAGTATAAATTTCTCTCAATGGACGACCTACGCCGATGCCCCGGGGGCCAGCGGCCTCTGGTTTGCCCAAGTCGGGAATTTTCACTATGCCCTGGTTGGCACGGACAGGGGTTTACACATCCAGTCCCTGGATGCCACCTCTGTGCAGGTGGATGTCAGCGGGCCCACGGCGGTTTCAGCTGGCGTCAGCCAACGCGACGTTGAGGTTTACAGAAGTTATGCTTACGTATGCTCCAACGCTACAGGGCCTAACCAGGGCGTCATGATCGTGGATCTGTCTGGGCTCCCCGCCAAAGCTCCCGTCGTGGGTTCTTTCCAACCGAATGATGGTGATCCAAAAGCCACGAATCTCAGCATTGATACCGATCGAGGCCTGCTCTTTCTCCAACGCCCGCTGGGTATTGAGGTGTGGGATCTTAAGACCAACCCCCTTCATCCGACGTATCTGGCTCATATGGCTTCAGATACACCCGTGTCGGACCTGGTTTCCCAGGGCACCCGGCTATACGTGGCGGAAGGTTCGGCCAAGGGGTTCTCCATTTGGGATGTTGCTTCACCCGCTGCGCCAGCCCGCCTATCACATTGGCCGAGTCAGGGTTTCGCCAACAGCATTTGGCCACGGGAAGATGGTCAGGTCGTGGGAACCGTGGAGGAAACCCCCTCGGCGCCCATCAGGTTTTTAGCTGTCAACACTCAAGGGCAGGCCGTGGCGGCGGGACAATGGAGTCTCGATGGTCAGACCCTGGCCAGTTCAATCAAACTCAAAGGTAGCCGCGCCTACATTGCTCACCGAAACGCGGGGCTGGTGGTGCTCGGTCTTTCAGACCTTTCGAAACCCAACCTCGTGGGCCGTTTTGACGGCCCCGTATACGCTGCTGAACCAGCCCTTCGGGATGTGCGGGATGTCCTGCCTACCCCAGATCTGTACTCAAATTCATGCCTTGTTTCAGATGGTGCCAAGGGGTTGATCCAGGTCACCACCTACTAATGGATTCTGACGGCCTTTTTGTCTATGGCACCCTTCGCGAAGGTGGGTCCAACCGCTCTTGGTTGAACCGCACAAATCCCATCGGCCACACATTGGCTCATACCCCTGGACGGATCTTCCACCTGCCTGGCGTTGGTGTGGCCGCCATGGTTCCCGGACCCATTCCTGAAACCCTGCCTCCGGGCCCGGGATGGGTGGTGGGTGAGTTCATCGGCTATGAAGATGACGAGGCTCTAGATTACGCATTGGATAATCTGGACCAGCTCGAGGGTGTCGGAGAGGGCCAGTTCGAGCGGAAATGGGTTCCCGTCTTGCTAGAAAGCGGCCAGACTTACGCAGCGTGGGCCTACGTATTTCCCGTGGAGCGCCTGCCCAGGTTGGAGCGTGAAGGCGTAGAACTGCCCAATGGAGACTGGGTTCACTACTTGCAATGAAAGGGGGTCGCGCTTGCGGCCCCTTTTCGTTTTAGAGTCCCAGCTTCGGTTGTTGGCCGCTCTCGTCAGGGCCTGGATTGGCGAGTTCTGCGTCCACAACCAAGTCTTCTTCTTCGTCAAAAGCCATGGCGCTGGCTTCGATCTTGGCGATGCCCACAACCTTGTCCTGATCGGAACCCAGGTTGAGGAGCTTGACGCCCTGGGCCGCGCGACCGGTCTTGCGGACTTCATCAATGAGGAACTTGATGACCATGCCTTCCTGGCTGATCAAAAGGCAACCCTCGCCGAACTTGACAAGTTTAAAACCGACCACTGGTCCGTTACGGACACCTGCCCGGATATTGATGACACCGGTGCCACCACGGCCCTGGAGCCGGTAGTCCTGCAGAAGCGAGCGTTTCCCGTAACCCTTCTCGGTGACGGTGAGCAACATGCCGTGGTCGGCAGTGCTTTCATCGGCCAGGACGCCTTCCGGCAGATCCGGCAGGGCATCGGCCACTTCCATGTCCACAATACGGTCGCCAGAGCCAAGACGCATCCCCCGCACGCCCGTGGCTACCCGGCCTACCGCGCGGATATCCTCTTCTGCGAAGCGAATGGCCTTACCCTGGGCCGTGGCCAGCAGGATTTGCTGATCGCCACTGGAACGGCGCACCGCCACCAAGCTGTTTCCGTCATCAATGTTGAGCGCGATGAGGCCGTTGGCCCGAATATTTCCGTAAAGACTGAGAGAAGTGCGCTTGACAGTTCCATCGCTAGTGGCGAACACGAGATGCTCACCGACCGGAAATTCGCGCAAGGCCATGAGTGTGACCACGTTTTCGCCATCTTTCAGGCTGATGAGATTCTTGATGTGCTTACCCCGGGTATTGGCAGCGGCCTCGGGCAGGTCATATACCTTAAGGGCATAAACATAGCCGCGGTCCGTGAAAGCCATCAGGGTGTCGTGGGCCTTGGTCATGAAGAGCTGCTCGACAAAATCTTCATCCTTGGTCTTCATACCCAGCTTGCCCTTGCCACCGCGTTTCTGGCGACGATAGGCCACCAGATCCGTGCGTTTGATGTAGCCAGCCTTGGACATGGTGACGACCATGGGATCATCTGGAACCACGTCCTCCATGCGAATACTTCCGGAATAGCCCACGATTTCGGTCCGCCGGGAGTCCCCAAACTGATCCACCACCGCCTTGAGTTCATCTCTAATGACGCCTAGGAGCAAGGCCTCGTCAGCAAGAATGGATTTCATATATTTGATGGTCTTTTCAAGTTCGGCCAGCTCGTCCAGGATTTTTTCGTGTTCCAGGCCCGTAAGGCGCTGGAGGCGCATGTCCAAAATGGCCTGGGCCTGGATGGCGCTGAGTCGGAGCCTTGGATCCTTCTTCAGCTCAGTAGCGGAGGCAAATTTCCCTTCCATAAGGCCTTGTTTGGCTTCATCTGGTGTTTTTGCGGCTCGGATAAGCCTGATGACCGCGTCCAGGTGGTCCAAGGCTATCTTAAGACCCAGCAGCACATGGTGGCGATCTTCGGCTTTTTTCAGCAGGAACATGGTACGGCGGGTGACCACTTCACGGCGGAAGCCCAGGAATTCCTGGAGCATCTCCTTCAGCGTGCAGACGCGTGGTTGACCGTTCACGATGGCCAGCATGGTGATTGGGAAGGAGTTCTGAAGCTGCGTCAGCTGGTAAAGCTGGTTCAGGACGATGTCCGAGGGCTCATTCTTCTTGAGCTCAACCACCAGGCGGATGCCCTCGCGATCACTTTCGTCCCGAAGGTCGCTGATGCCGTCAATTTTCTTGTCCCGCACCAATTCGGCAATCTTCTCGGTAAGGGTGGCCTTGTTCACTTGGTAGGGCAGTTCGGTGAAGACCAGTTGTTCCCGGTCCCCGGCACGTTTGATCTGTTCAACGTGGCCCTTGGCGCGCACCACGCAGCGGCCACGACCCGTGCGATAAGCGTCCACAACGCCTTCGGTACCAAGCATGAGTCCTCCGCCGGGGAAATCCGGGCCCTTGATGTGGGTCATCAGGGTCTCCAGTCCGGCGGCTGGATCATCAATGAGGGTCACGAGCGCCGAGCAGCACTCCCGCATGTTGTGGGGTGGAATCGAGGTCGCCATGCCCACGGCGATGCCCTGGGACCCATTGATGAGCAGGTTCGGGAACCGGGTGGGCAGGACCAAGGGCTCTTCTTCGGAGTTGTCATAGTTGGGGCCGAAGTCCACCGTGTCCTGATCAATGTCTTCCATCATGGCGCTGCCGATGCGGCTCAGACGCGCCTCGGTGTAACGCATGGCAGCGGGTCTGTCGCCATCGATGGAGCCAAAATTCCCTTGGCCGTCCACCAGCATGTGCCGCAAGCTGAAGGGCTGGGCCATCCTCACCAGGGTGTCATAGGCCGCCACGTCACCGTGGGGATGAAATTTACCGATCACATCGCCCACGGTCCGCGCCGACTTTCTATAGGCACGGTTCCACTCGTTGTTCGCGGCTTTCATGGCGTAAAGCACCCGGCGGTGGACTGGCTTGAGACCATCCCTCACGTCGGGAAGGGCCCGGCCCACAATTACGCTCATGGCGTAATCAAGGTAGGACTTCCGCATTTCTTTTTCGATTTCGATGGTTTCAGATCGGGTCATGGGCTACTCGTGTTCTACGTGGAACATTGCGCTGGTCTTGGGCTTTTCTGGGGGGTCACCCCTTGAAAATCGTTTCATCAGCTCATTAAATATCTATGTTTTCAGCTAAAAGCGCGTTTGTTTCAATAAAACGGCGGCGGGGTTCCACCGCGTCTCCCATCAGGACGGTGAAGATTTCATCCGCCTGAACGGCATCATCCACACGAACCTGCAGCATGGTTCTCCGCGCAGGATCCATGGTGGTTTCCCAGAGTTGCTCGGGGTTCATTTCACCCAACCCCTTGTAGCGCTGGATCATCAGGCCGCGTTTGCCTTCCTCTAGAATCATGGAAAGCATGGCTTCCGGGCTCGTAAAGCTCATTTCTTTGGCCATTTTCGAAGTGCCGCTGGATTCACTGGACTCGCCGGCTTCGGTGAGGTCGGTGGCATCGCTGGCATCGCTGGCATCGCTGACCGCAGGGGCCTCTTTGTCTCCCTTGGCGGTTGCCTTAGCCGTTTTTTCCGTCTTGGCCTCCTTGACCCGTTGCAATTTGAGCTCGCCCCCACGGAAGGCGCTCAGCTCTTCGTGCAGAGCCTTGAGCCTACGGAATTCGCCCCACAAAGCCACCTGGGCGTCCAACCAGAGGGTGATGGGGCGGTTCAGGTGCATGCGGATGATACGAATGCGGTGGGAAGCAGGAACGGCCGGTAGGGCCGCACGGGGGGCGTCCTTCGGGGCAAGCTCGGCATCCTCGCCAGCTGCCTCACCCGTGTTTTCCGCTTCCGGGTATTCAAATTGAGGGCTTCGGTCTTGGCTCTCTTCCGTGGCATCGATGGCTGCCGTGGATTCCACCTCGGTCTGACCCAGACCCGCATCAGCCACCGCCAACGCGAGTTCTTTCACTGTTTCCGCGCTGTCAAACCGGTGGCCGTCCAGCAATCCAGAAGCCAGAAGGCCATCCACCAGGGGCTGTGCGTAGCCTCGCCGGTCCAGTTTTGCATATAGTTGTTGTACCTCGCCCCACTTCTTCATTTCGCGAACCAGGGCGGCACCCTTGTGCTCGCTGCCGTCCGGAAGCGTTAGCGCCCACCCATCCAGGGCCTTTTGAAAAAGGAATTCTTCCAAGCTTCGCTCATCTTTAAGGTATTTTTCAGTTTTGCCCTTTTTAACCTTGTAGAGCGGCGGTTGGGCAATGTAGAGGTGACCGCGCTCCACAATTTCCGGCATTTGTCGGTAGAAGAACGTGAGCAGCAGCGTCCGGATGTGGGAACCATCAACATCTGCGTCGGTCATCAAGACGATTTTGTGATATCGCAAATTCGCGACCTTGAATTCATCCGGACCGATGCCTGTCCCCAGGGCCTGGATGAGAATCCGTAATTCCTGATGACTTAGTATTTTATCAAAGCGCGCTTTCTCAACATTCAGGACCTTTCCCTTCAGGGGCAGGATGGCCTGGTTGGCGCGGTTGCGGCCCTGCTTGGCGGAGCCACCGGCGGAATCGCCCTCTACAAGATAGATTTCGGAGAGCGCCGGGTCCTTCTCTTGGCAGTCCGCCAGCTTGCCCGGCAATCCGCCTCCATCCAAGGCGCCTTTGCGCCGGGTGAGTTCGCGCGCCTTGCGGGCGGCTTCCCGGGCCCGAGCGGCCTCAATGGCCTTTTCAAGAATGGCGCGGGCTTCGCGGGGGTTCTCCTCAAAGAAGCTTGTGAGCTTTTCATACACGATGGTCTGAACCACGCCCTTCACTTCGGAGCTGACCAGTTTATCCTTGGTCTGGCTACTGAATTTAGGGTCGGGTACTTTGGCCGACAACACCGCCGTCAGGCCTTCGCGAACATCCTCTCCCGATAAGGTGACTTTGGCGGATTTCAGCAGGTTGTTGGCTTCGGCATAGGTGTTGATGACGCGCGTCATGGCGGCCCGGAAGCCCTCCAGGTGGGCGCCGCCGTCCCGATTCCGGATGTTGTTGGTGAAACAGTAAAGCGTTTCCTGGTAGGAATCATTCCACTGCAGGGCCACCTCGACGGTGGTGCCGTTTTTAGAATCCTCGATGTGGATTGGCGGTTTGTGCAAAACCGTCTTGTTTCGGTTGAGGTGTTCCACAAAGGCATCAATTCCGCCTGCGTTCATGAAGTCGTGGGAGTCGCCATTGCGCTCATCGGTGATGCGGATATGTACGCCCTTGTTCAGGTAGCTTAATTCCCGCAAGCGCTGGCTCAGCACTTCAAAGGTGAAGTCCAGAACATTGTTGAAAATTTCAGGGTCTGGCAGAAAGCGCACGCGGGTACCGCGCTTGGTTGTGGGCCCGACCTTTGCAAGTGGCTTATCGGGATGACCCTGGCTGAAGGTCATGGCATATTCGCTCCCACCCTTCCAAACGGTGAGCCAGAGTTTTGCGCTGAGGCCGTTCACACAGGAGACACCGACGCCGTGGAGACCGCCCGAAACCTTATAGGCGTTCTTGCCTTCGGTATTGGTGTTGTCGAATTTCCCACCTGCGTGAAGGACCGTCATGATCACTTCCGCGGCGGAGCGATTCTCCTCTTTGTGGAGATCCACGGGAATGCCCCGCCCATTGTCTTCCACAGAGCAACTTCCATCGGTGTGGATGATCACGTCCACTCGGGTGCAGTAACCCGCCAGGGCCTCATCTATGGAATTGTCCACAACCTCGTAGACCATCTGGTGGAGTCCGCTTCCATCGTCAGTGTCCCCAATGTACATGCCGGGACGTTTTCGCACAGCCTCCAGATCCCGAAGGACTGTGATGTTATCGGCGGTGTAGGTGGAGGAAGTTTCGTGGTTGTGCGGTGTTGTACCTTCTTCTGACATCAATTCTCACTTTTATCGGGCTGCACGGAAAAATACGGGCAATGCGGGTTAAACGTTGGCGGGGCTTGCAAAACGAACAGGCATAAGAATGTAGCGGAAGCTTAAATCCTCAAGGCTGGGGCTCATGAAAATGCCCTGGCCCACCTCATCCTTGAATTGATAGACAACTTCCTCGCCCGGTAACCGTTCAAGCAATTCGGTGAGGTAGTCGATGTTGAAGGCCAGTTCAAAGGGTGCCTCTTCTCCCGAGAAGCTCAGCGTGCCTTGGTTTACGCCTTCGTCGGGGTGCTGAAATACCACTTTCAAGTTAGGGAATTCGAAGAAGAGCCGAACATTTTTATTGTAGTCATCCTTTTTAAGACCGGCGATACGCAGCGTGCGCAGGAAATCTTCTCGATCCAAGATGACGCGTTTGGGAAGTTCTGCAGGAAGCACCTTTTCATAGGCTGGGTAATTTCCAGTTACCAGGCGTGTGGACATTTTAAGCCCGGGCTGGGTCATGAAAAGACTCGTGCTGTCCCATTGCAGCTTGATCTCACCATCCTGGGACGGAAACGAATGCAGCAGGTCCAGTGCTCGTTTGGGAACGATAAGTCGTACATCTTCTGCTAGCCCAGTAGGATGCTGGATTTCAGCCACCGCAAGACGAAAGCCATCAGTAGAAACGACCCGAACAAAGGTTTTACTGAAGTGAAGAAGAATCGCCAAAAGGGTTGGCTTGGTTGCGTCCCGGCTACCTGCGAGGGAACCCAGTTGAATCGCTTGCTTGAATAGGGCAAGGGGAAGCTCAATGGAAGGTAACGATTCGCTTGGGGCTGGAAGCTCCGGAAACCCTTCTCCTGGTTGTAGATTGTGTTCAGAGTTATACCCCTTGGTTCGAAGCCAGAGCCGATTCGTGTTCTCGGGCCATTCGAGGGTAAGAACACCCTCGGGATAAGCTTTGACTGTTTCAATGAATTTCTTACCGGGAATTGCAACAACCAGATCACCCGCTCCCTCAACCGGCAACGTGGCATCAAAGGCCAGTTCCATGTCAGTGGCGCGAAGAACCATCTCACCTTGCTTCAGCAGAAGAAGCACATGCTGAAGGATGGGAAGCGTAACGCGACGATCCAAAGCATGTTTCAGAATGCCCAAGGCTCGATCCAAACGATCCTTCGAGACTTGGATTTGAATGCTCATGGTCCACCCAAGAATGATGATGATGAGTAAGAGAGGAATCGGCGGAAGCGACTCTGGAAACCCTTAGTCTACCTGGAAAACCACCTCTGTGGACCCAGTGGAAAACAGGTGGGGAGTCTGTTCAATGATCATGCGCTAAACCCCAAGAGACTTCCCTGTTGGCACCAAGTCTGGCGAACCCGCAACCCAGCGGACTGGTTAGCAACAAAGGTGTGGAAAACAAGCGCAGACCCCAATGAAATCAATGAATGCTGTTCAACAAAGATTGAAGAGTCTTGTGGAAATCAGGGTCTTTTCCCATCCGTTGTTTGACCGATTCGATGGCATTCATCACGGTACTGTGGTGCATATTGTTGAAAGAGCGACCAATATCAGAAAACGAGGCTGCGGTGAGTTCCCGCGCAAGGTACATCGCCACCTGCCTCGGAATCAGGATGTTTTGTTGGCGGGACTTTTTTTTCATCAGATCCGAAAAGGAAAGATTAAAGGTCTCCGCGGTCATTCGGTATACCCGCTCCAGGGGAACCGTTGCTCCCGGCTCTTGGCCGCTTTGGCCCTGAAAAGCGCTCATGGCGATCTCCAGAGTTGGGGAAGTCCTCAGAAAATCACTCTGGAAAATGACACGGTTCAGCAACCCCTCCAGATCTCTAACACTGCCTTTTGCTTTATGGGCGATGAAGGCAAGCACGTCATCGGGAACGACAGGGAAATCCTTAAAGAAGTCCTCCTCCAACTTCTTTTTAAGTATGGCGATACGGGTCTCGAAGTCCGGGGGCTGGATATCGGCGGTGAGCCCCCATTTGCAGCGTGTGATCAGCCTCTCGTGAAGGCCCTCCAGTTTTTGCGGAGCATTATCAGAAGTGATGACGATCTGTTTCCCGTGTTGAAGCAGATACTCCAAGATATAAAACACCTCCTCCTGGGTTCGCTCCATGCTTCGAAGAGTTTGAACGTCATCCAGTAAAAGCACGTCATTTGTCTGGTATTTCCTTCGGAGCGGCTCCGTATTGCGATTTTTGATGGCAGAGGTTACCTCGTGGAAAAATACGTCCACCTTCAGGTAGGCAATCGCCAGGTGAGGATGCCGGGTACGGAGGGCTTGTCCAATTCCTATCATGAGATGCGTCTTACCCAGACCTGCGCCACCATAGAGAAATAGCGGATTCATATTGAATGAAGCATTACCCTTGCCGTGATTGTCCACCACCGCCTTGGCAGCCGAAAAGGCCAGCTGATTGCCGGGACCGACGACAAAACGATCCAGGGTATACCGATGGAAAAGGGGCGGAAAGGGAGATGGCGCGTCAGGTGCCAGCAACTCTGGTACAGACTCGGCGCCACCGGGCTTTATCGAGGCCGCGCCTTTAACGTTGGTTCTCACGGTGAACATCAATTTAAGGTGAGAAAGCCCTGCTTGACCCAGGGCATCGTGGAATTCCTCGGCCAACTGCTGTTCGATCCAAATTCGATTTGAGGGGTTGGGCACTTGGATCCACAGCACGTCGCCCTCAAGCCGTTGGGGGACGCAGGGTTCAACCCACTCTTGAAAGCTGGCCAAGGAAAGACGTTCCCGCAGCCCCGAACAAAGGGCGTCCCACAAAGATTCGTGCTGGCCGGACACCATGACTCACCCAAAAAAGCGCGCCTAACCCATCGCTAAGCGATGAGGCGACCCCTGCGGGCCAAAAAACCAGAAGGCAGCGTGGATACTCTAGCACCGCCCTAAAGCCAGAGAAAAATTCATTGAGAATCTACCGGTTTCCCAATAGACTCGAAGGTTCGCCCACGGCTTTGTATGGGCCGTGAGCCTTGAGGGTGAATCATGAAACGCACATTTCAGCCAAACAACCGACGCCGCGCGAAGACCCATGGATTCTTGTCCAGGATGAAAACGAAGAACGGTCGCATGGTGCTGAAGCGCCGACGCGCGAAGGGCCGCCACGTCCTCGCGCTTTAATCGCACCCCCGCAGGCGGCATGCGCCACGCCAACGTAGCACAGCAGTTCCGGGTCGTCCGCCACTCGGACCACGTTCTGCCCGCCCCGGTGGTTGTGCGTTCGTTAACGGCTCAGGCCACTCCCGGAGAGCCAAGGGTCATGCAATTGTTGGACGTCAGGGCTTGGCGCCGGCCCCCCAGCGGCGCCGTTGGTACCTTGTTAGACCTGCTGGCACTGCTCGTTCACGCGCCACGACGCACGGGAATAGCGGTGGAGCGGAATCGGTTCAAACGGCGAACGCGTATGGCACTTTTGAAAATACTGCAGGAAACCCCAGCGCGCGACCTTTCGACCTGGGTCCTCTGGGTTCGCCCTACCAAAGGGTCTTCCCTTGGTTGCCGCCTGGATTACGCCGCCATCGAAGGCCAGCTGCGGCTGGCCCTTTCACGTTTGGGATAAGCCACAATGAAAAACCGAAACCTCGTGATTTTTGTGGTGCTGAGCATGGGCCTGTTGTTGGGCTACAGCTTTCTGGTGGGGAAACTCTATCCCCCCACCAACGTCACCACCACAGCCACGAAAGCTGCCGGGACCTTAACGAGCACGGCCCCTGCCCAGGTTCCGCCCGTTGCTGTAAATCCAGCGGTGGCCCCGGGGGTGGCGCCGCCAAGTGCCGCCACCCATAGCGTGAAGACCACGCAGTTGACCTTGACGTGGCGCATCGAAGACGGTGCGTTGGTGCAGGCAACTTGGCTTGATGGAACCCGTTTTTTCAATGAGGCCGCAAAGAACGAAAAGGGCGAAGAAACCTCCAGGGCCTTTCCGGGTATCGGTGGCGTACTCAACACCAAGTTTCAAGCGGTGACCGAAGAGCCAACCCCCACCGGCATCAAGGTACACTTCCAGAACGCAGACGGGGATCATCTCGTCTATGCCATTCCCAATAAAGGGTTTGACATCGAGGTTGGATGGACCACCCGTCGTGGGACCCATTTAGACCTCATCCATCGCCCCGCCAATATTCAGGAAGCGCAGTCTCTGGGGCGCGTCTTTACCCTGAAAGACAAGGAAATAACGGCCGTCGCCTGGGCCGATGTATTGAAGGATCCCTTCTTCAGCTTTCTAGGGTTCAAGCGCAAAGAGATGCCCCCGGCGGCAAGCCTGCTGGGAATGGATGCGGGTATTGAGAAGGGCGCCTCGGCCCAGCGCACCCACTACTTTGCGGCCCTATGGGACGCAAGCCCTCACGTGAGCGAGCGCGATGAGCGGGGGTATCACTTGGCCCCAGATAAAAACGGTAACCTGACGGCCCGACTGTATCTGGGCCCCAAAGAAACAAGCCAACTTGCAGCGTTTGGCGCGCCCTTCACCCAGGTTGTGGATTTCGGGTTCTTTGGCGCCGTCGCAAAGGTGTTCTTCCTGGTGCTCTATTGGATCCACCGCTTCGTGCCGAACTGGGGCTGGGCCATCATCCTCTTCACGCTGCTGCTGCGGCTATTACTCTGGCCCTTGAATACCAAGAGCACCATGAACATGCTCCGCATGAAGGATTTCGAACCGCACCAGAAGGCCCTTCAGGCCAAGTATGAGAAGTTCGGCGGCGACATGACCAAGAAAGCCGAGATGCAAAAAGAACTCATGGCGCTCTATAAAAAGAACAACCACAACCCCATGGGGGGTTGCCTGCCGGCCATCGTGCAAATGCCGGTCTTTTTCGCGCTGTGGTCCATGCTGAATGCAGTTTATGAGTTGCGTCACGCGCCTTGGCTTGGATGGATCAAAGATCTTTCGGCCCAGGACCCCCATTATGTCTTGCCCGTGCTGTTGGGGGTTTCGATGCTGGCCCAGCAGGCGGTCACACCCGCTGTCGGGGATCCCGCGCAGCGGAAAATGATGCTGTTCCTGATGCCCGCGATGATGACCTTTTTCTTCATCTCAATGCCTTCAGGGCTCTGTCTCTATTACTTCGTGTTCAATATTGTGGGGTTGGCCCAGACTTGGTGGCTAAGGCGCAATTATGTAGGCGAGGAAATCACGGCCTAGGAGTTTTCATGCGGAAGTCAGCTATCCCGCTCGATAGGGTTCCCGAAAAAGTGGTTCAGTGGGCCGCACTACTGGGCTTCAACGTTGATGCGGCTTTCCAGCCATCGGGTGACGAAGCCCTGTTCCCGAATCGCGTGCTCATCAAGGGGGACGACACAGCGTGGTTGGCGGCCAACAAGGGCGCTGCCATTGATGCGATGCAGTTTTTGCTGCACGAGGCCCAGGGGGAAAGGGAAGATTCCAAACTTGCCTATCTGGATCCCCAAGGAACCCGTCTTTTCCGCATGAAGGAGCTCAAGGCCATGGCGGCCTTTGCGGCCGACAAAGCCAAAGAATTGGGCAGCTTTGCCCTTTCGGGGCTCACCCCCCGGGAGCGACGCTGGGTCCACTTGACCATCTCCCAATTGCCGGGCCTCAGCACGGAAAGTGAAGGTATTGGCCACATCAAGACACTGAAAGTCTTTCGAAGCGCCTGATGTGGCAGCCCATTTGCGCCCCCACCACAGCCCTGTTTCCTTGCGCGGTGGCCGTGGTGAGGATTTCTGGTGAAAGACTAGCCACGGTTCTTGCGCCCCTTGTGAGGTTGCCCCAGGCGCGTGTTGCAACGCTTCGTCAGTTGATCTGGGGTGGTTATCACGAACGAGCCCTTGTCATTTACTTTCCGGCCCCGGCGAGCTATACCGGCGAGGATGTGGTTGAGTTCCAAGTCCACGGGAACCCGCTCCTGGTACGGCGACTCCTGGAGCACTTAGGCGGCCTTGGGATCCGGTTGGCCGAACCAGGCGAATTCACCCGCCGTGCCCTGCTCAACGGCAAGCAGAACCTGCTTGAAAGCGAGGCCCTGCGCGATCTGATCACTGCCACCACAGACCAACAGATTCGGCAGGCCCAAGGTCGGCAGGGGGCCTTACCCGCCTGGATCACCGAAGCCAAGACGCGCATAACCCCATGGATGGCCCGCGCCGAGGCCGCCGTGGATTACGGCGAAGAAGAGGGCATCGTTCTTGTTCTGGAAGACCTTAAAACAGAATTGAAAGGTCTTATGACAGTGTTCCATGTGGAACAACGTCGGGCTGCCGCCGCCCGTTGGCTGCGGGATGGCATCCGAGTGGCTCTTGTCGGCCGACCCAATGCCGGGAAGAGCACGCTCTTCAACGCTATGGCCGGGGAGGATCGCGCCATAGTTACGGAGATTCCGGGAACCACCCGGGACGTACTGGAGCTTCGTACCGAATGGGCGGGCCTGCCCCTGGCGCTTTTTGATACGGCGGGACTACGGGACACCACGGAGCTGGTCGAGCGCCTGGGGGTAGAGCGGGTGCGGGCAGTCTTGGAGCAGGCGGACCTGATCCTGCACCTGGTCCCCGCCAGGGACAAGGAGGCTGAGGCGGGCATTCTGGAGCGCCTGGAGCCATTCCAAGGGAAAGTGCACCAAGTGCGTACCATGGGTGATCTGACGCAACAGCAGCCCAACGAAACGGGTGAAACTGTTATTTCGGCCATCCATGGCGACCTAGATGCACTAGAAGAAGTCTTGAGAGCCCGCTTTCTCGGCGACCTCAGCCCCGATGCCTGCCTGGGCGCACTGGCTACTGGGCGCCAGAGGCAGCTTTTGGTTGAATTGTCGGCACAACTGGACCTTCTTTTTGGGTTGGAGATTGGTTCCCCGCCCGAGCTGGTGGCCTCCGTCCTGCAAGGAATGTGGGGGCTCCTGGCGGCGCTCACCGGTGAAGACCGGGCGGAATCGGCCCTGGACCAGGTGTTCAGCGGCTTCTGCCTGGGCAAGTGAAGCATGAGTGGGCCATCGCCGGTTCCTTACAGGCATACTTTGAATACGGAGTGATGCATGAAGCCCGGTTTTGAAGTGGTGATCGGTTTGGAGATCCACGTCCAGTTGTTGACTCGATCCAAGATGTTTTGCGCCTGCCGCAATGTTTACGGAGCAGCGCCCAATGCACACACCTGTCCGGTTTGCCTGGGCCTGCCCGGAGCACTGCCAGTGCTCAACAAGGAAGCCGTGCGCATGGCCCTGTCACTGGGCCTAGCCTTGGGTGCACGCATTCAGACGAAGTCCGTTTTCTACCGCAAACAATACTTCTACCCAGATCTACCTAAAGGCTACCAGATCACCCAGGGACCCGTGGCGGTTGTCGAGGAGGGCAGCGTCACCATTGCAGGCGATCCCGAGGTGCGTGGAAACGCCGCACCCATTGCCATCCGCATCGAGCGAGCGCATCTCGAAGAAGATGCCGGCAAGAGTAATCACGAGCGCTCAGATACAGCCACCTATGTGGATCTGAATCGAGCTGGCGTGCCTTTGTTGGAGATCGTGGGCGGACCCGATTTACGCTCTGCAAATGAAGCCTACGATTACCTGAAGGCCCTGCATAGGCTCGTGACTTTTTTGGGCATTTGCGATGGCAACATGGAGGAAGGCTCCTTTCGTTGTGATGCGAACGTGAGCGTTCGGCGCACGGGCGCTGCGGCTTTCGGAACGCGCGTGGAAGTAAAGAACCTCAACTCATTCCGCCATGTGAAAATGGCCATCGAACACGAAGCTGCGCGGCACATAGTCCTGCTTGAGAAGGGTGAAAGCTTCACCCAGGAAACGCGGGGGTGGGATGCGGATACGGGCGAGACCAAGTCCCAGCGAACCAAGGAAGCCGCCATGGATTATCGCTTTTTCCCGGAACCCGATCTACCGGCTCTGACCATTACCCAGGATGAAATCGAAACCGTTAGAAGGGCCCTGCCAGAACTTCCAGAAGCTCGCCGGAACCGCTTCATCCGAGAGTATGGTCTTACGGATTACGAAGCCGGCATGTTGCTCCAGAGCCGCGGCTTTGCCACCTATTTTGAAGCGGTGGCGAAAGCGGCAAACGGCAAACAGGCGGCCAACTGGATGCTGGGAGAAGTGAGCCGCGCGCTCAACGAAACGGGTCGGGAAATCGAAACCTTGGGACTGGATGCGGCGCAGCTGGCGGAGCTGATTCAACTGGTGGAAGCCAAAACCATAAATCTGAACACAGCCAAAGAAGCCGTTTTCCCACGCCTGTTGAGGGGCGAAGGAACGCCCCGGCAGATCGCGGAAAAGCAAGGATTGGCTCAGGTTTCAGATCGAGACACCATCGAGACCCTGGTGCAGGAAGTCATCCGGGCCCATCCTGAACAACTGGCCCAAGTGAAGGCCGGCAATGAAAAACTGAAAGGCTTCTTTGTGGGCCAGGTCATGAAGGCAGGCAAGGGCAAAGTCAACCCGCAGTTGGTGAACGAAATTCTGGAGGCAACCTTTGACCACTGAGCAGAAGAATCCTGAAACCAACCCCGAGGAGGGCCTCCCAGCCGCACCCAACTCCGATTTGGAAGAGCCAGAAATTCTGGAAGTCCACCCCCAGGATAGTTTTCATCGGATCTTTTTCGGCCAAGTCGAAGAGCCTCTTTTCCCAGCCCCAAACGCGCCCAGCGATACGCCAGAAGATGATCTCACCCGGGCTGCGCTCAATGACCCCGCAGCGCACACCATAGATATCCACGAAGGCCCGCTCACCCTTTGGCGGCTCATGGCGCTGGTTATTCTTGTGGTCGTGGCCTTGGCCATCGTGTTCTGGAAGCACTGAGTTTATGCTTGAGGGCTGAGGCCAGCCATGTCCGAACACACCTGGGGACCCACCACCACCGCCATCCACGCGGGAAAGCAACACAATCCCACGCGGGCCGTGACCACCCCTATTTTTCAGACTTCGGTTTTCCAGTTGATGGACAACGCCGAGGGTGCTGAATTTTCCGCCAGCATCGAGCCGGAGAATTTTTATACACGGTGGGGCAACCCCAATTTCAGCGAGGTAGAAGCCGTCATTGCTGCTTTGGAAGGCGCTGAGCGCGCTTTAATCACCAGTTCTGGCATGAGTGCTTTCACGACCTTGTTTGAGGCCATGCTCAAAGACGGCGACCACATCGTGGCTCCGGCGGCGATCTACCTAGGGACCGAGCAACTGATGAAACGCTGGGAAGCCCGACGGGGACTTCAGATCACTTGGATTGAACACACGCTGGACCAGGGGGAGTGGGAAGCGGCCATCCGTCCGGAAACAGCCATGATCTGGGTCGAAACCCCTTCCAATCCAACTCTTGCCATCACAGATTTGAATGCCATCGCGGGTATGGGTCAGAAGCACGGCATCCGAACCGTGGCCGACAACACCTTTGCGAGCCCGATCCTCACCAAGCCCTGCACGCTGGGTATTGATCTCAGCGTGAGTAGTGCGACGAAATACCTTGGGGGGCACTCGGATCTCACCGCTGGGGTCATCACGGGCCAAGATGCGGATATCGTGGCGTGCTGGCAGGTGGCCAAGTTGCAAGGCCCCACCTTGGACCCGATGGCGGCTTGGCTATTGCACCGCGGAATCAAGACGCTTCCCTTACGGATGCGTCGGGCCGCCGATAACGCCCAAAGCCTAGCCCAATGGCTGCTCTGGCAAAACGCCGTGGCGCGCGTGGACTATCCAGGACTGCCGAGCCATCCGGGTCATTTGGTGGCCAAGCAACAAATGGACGGGGGCTATGGCGCCATGCTGAGTTTCGAGCTGAGGGGAGGAATTGAAGCCGGCAAGCGCTTTTGCGAATCTCTGGAAATCATCACACGCGGTGTGTCCCTGGGAGGTGTCGAGAGCTTGATTCAGCATCCGGCTTCCATGAGCCACTTGCGCACAGCACCCGAAGTGAAGGCGCGCCTGGGCATCACGGATGGCCTGCTTCGCTTTTCGGTTGGCATTGAGGATCAACCCGACCTGCTTGCAGACCTGGAACGGGGCTTCCAGGCTACCGGATTGAAGTGATGCGGCTGTTCATCAATGGGCAGGAAAGGCAGGCCCCTGCTCTCTCCACCGTTGCGGAGCTGACCCATTGGCTACAACTCCCTACCTTCGGTTCTGCCGTTGAATTGAATGGCGAAGTCATCCGGAGGGCCGACCACCTTGGCACCCCCTTGAAGGATGGAGACCGGCTCGAGGTGGTGCGACTGGTGGGTGGGGGTTGAACGCTGATCGTCTACCGCTTCAATTCACCGATAACGTGTAGCCGAAAGAACCCGTGGTGGTTGTGTTGCCTACCCTGACCCGCACGACATAGACACCGACCGGCAGGCTTCCCGTGGTCAAGGTCCGGGTGCCTAAAGCACCGCCGATGCTATCGGCCCAGACACCACCGGGTCCGATCACCTCCACCCAGAAATCCTGTCCACCGGTTGGAGTCATCGTGATGGTGCGTGAGCCCGTGAAGGACTGGGTGAACCGATAGGCCTGGCTCTGATTGCGGTCATAGTAAATTTTTGAGCCGGGGATGTAGGTTTGCAGACTCCCCGTAACCGTGAAGGGCAGACTGGCGCGGGTTTGCCATAGGGCGTTGGTGGCAAAATAAGCGGGTGTGGGTTCCGGGATCGTCTCAAAAGCGAGCTGAGTCACGGCAGATGACCACACCGTGCTTGCTACCCGGCTTTTCACACCCAGCAAGTAGCTTGGATAGCAGGCCAGGGTTGCGTTGTTGAATTCACCTGTGCCATCAGCAAGAAAAGTGTTGGAGCGGACGGCCTGCCAAAGCGTCGTAAGGGCCGTGGTGTCCCCAGTCATGGAATTCTTCCAGATTCCCCACAGAGAGGCGGCAACGGAACCGCGGGTAAATTCTGAACGCTGGGGACTGTCAACCTGGTCGTGGCGGCTCAGATCGAAGGTTTCGACTTGCTGGGCACCATTGCTGTCTAGGTAGCTGTCCAGCAGCACCGGGTTGTTCCGCAGCGCCCCGGCCAGGAAATCGCAGAAACCACCCACAAAGCCAACGGTGCTCTCACTTTGAAAATAGCGGCTCACATAGGTGTTGTCGTTGTCTCGCCGAAGCAGGGAAAGGCTGCTTGATCCATCTGATTTCAGACTGTAATCCGCAAAGAGCATGTGGGCACTGACCTCTTGGATGACGCCGTCATCCCACTCATCGGTTTCGCTGAAAGCGGGACCGCCCTGCAATCCATTCAGGCTTTGGGTGAAGACCGCGCGGCCGGCATTGGTCACAATCTGGGTGCCACTCTTGAGCACTTGTGGGTACCCACGCTGCTGATGAATGGGGTTGGCGTTGGTGGACCAATAGGTGAAAAGACTGGGCAACCGTAGGCTGGGCTCGAGGCTTGATAGCTTCAACCCTTGAGTCAGCATCTGATCGTTGATGTTGAACGCCCCGGCAATACGAGTGGAGGTGGTTGCCGTTATGGTCAGTGTGCCCGAAGTGTTGACAGTCAGATTTTCGCTGGTGACAGACCACTCGTCATTCACCGAAAAGCCCGTTGTGGTATCGAAGGGCTGGTTTATCACCCCCCCCCGCATGAAAAAGTCATTGGTGCCAGAACCGCCGGGAACTTCGTACTCTGCGAAAATGGTGGCGTAAAGCTTGGTACCGGGAGCTACATCCACAAAGGCAGTGCCATCGCTACCCATATAACCCGAAGCCAATAAGGTATTGCCACTTACTTGCCTCACTTCTGCGTAAGTATGTCGAATGGGGAGGATTGAGCTGGCTCCAAAACCAGTGGAAGTAAGTGCGCGTTTCTCGAACTGCCCCTGAATGGTAACCCTGACGGTGCCACTGGGGCCAGAACCGCCATCATTTGAAACACTGGTGCAACCCACCAGAAGCACGAGGGGAATCGCGAAGAGCCAAGTGCGCCAAGTCAACAGGCTCATGGAGACCTCCAGGTATACAGGGACAGACTATTTACAGAACAGTGCGTCGAGTTCAAAGATAAGCTCAATTGCCGTGCCAAAACGTTTCAGGGGGTGAGAATAGCCCAGGTTCCGTGCTGCTCCCCTGCGCTCCATTGGGTCTCTGTGAGAAGAGTCCAACCACTGATTCCATCCAGGTTAAGGATGACACCACCGACCGGTTTAGTCGAACGGAATAGGTGAATTTTATCCACGAGTCCTGCATCGAGAAAGGCTTGAGCCGTCTTCGCCCCACCTTCTACCAGCACCCTGCCCACCCCCCGGGAAGACAGCTCGTGCAACAGATGTCGCAAACTGCATCCTGAGCCCGCGGGTCCCGGGGGGACATGCAGATCCTCCACGCTGCGCAAGGGGGCCGCCTCCCCTGCCAGAACCCGGAGCGCGGGCTGGCCCGGGTAGGGCCGCCACACCTTTTTTTCGGGTCCCAATCTGCCGAGAGGATCCAACACCACGCGAACGAACCGACGATGGGCGGCCACGGGCAGAGGCCAACGGTCCGTGAGTTCGGGATCATCCTGTTCAATCGTTCCACGCCCCACCAGAATGGCGTCGGAGGCGCGCCGTAGCGCGTGGGCGAGGGATTGGATGGGGGGAGGGGTCACGTGGGTGGTCTCGCCTTCGGGGCCAATGGCGCCATCAGAGCCCAGCGCCAACTTAAGAGAGACCCATGGGAGCCCTGTTTGGATGAGCTTGAAGAACGGCGCATGAAAGCGGGAGCAGGCTTCAAAAAGAACGCTTTCTTTCACAGCAAGGCCCGCAGCCCGGAGGATGGCTATTCCGCCGCCATCGACCCGCGGGTTCGGATCACGTACGCCAACCACCACGCGCGCGATGCCTGCCTGAAGAAGTGCATCGGTGCAAGGTGGCGTTCGACCGTGGTGGCAGCAAGGTTCAAGCGTTACATAGGCCGTGGCGCCCGAAACAACGTTTCCCATGGCTTCGGCATCCATCAGGGCGATTATCTCGCCATGGGGATCTCCGGCGCGGGTATGCGCCCCCCGCCCGAGGATGCGGCCCTGCTTTACAAGCACGCAGCCAACCGGTGGATTAGGGCTGGAGAGCCCTACGCCCTTCTGGGCCTCCTTTAGAGCCAGCGACATGAAGTGTTCATCACCCTGAAGCAGAGCCGGGTCAGGGAAGGGTCCACCACAGGCCAGAGCCCACGCCAAGGCTGAATCCAGCTCAGGCATCGAGCAGCCCATCCACGAAAGCCTCGGCATCGAACGGAATCAGATCATCCACAGCCTCCCCTACGCCAACAAAGGCGATGGGGAGCTTTAACCGTTCCAAGATTGGCACCACCACGCCGCCCTTGGCGCTGCCATCCAATTTGGTGAGCACCAGGTCCGTGACACCCGCGGCCAGCTTGAATGCTTCGGCCTGGTGGATGCCGTTCTGGCCCGTTGTGGCGTCCAAAACCAACAACACGCGATGCGGCGCCTCAGGAATCACTTTCTGCAGGCTGCGGTGGATCTTGTCCAGCTCCTTCATCAGATGATCCTTGGTGTGCAAGCGCCCGGCGGTGTCAATGAGCACCCAAGGCGTGCCTTTGGCCTTGGCGCTGGTGGCGCCATCAAAGGCGATGGCCGCGGGATCGCCGCCCATCTGATTGCGGATCACGGGCACACCAGCTCGCGCGCCCCAAAGCTCCAGCTGATCAATGGCTGCGGCGCGAAAGGTATCACCGGCCACCACCAGGACATCTTCGCCCTTACCCTTCAGGTACGCAGCGAGCTTGCCCAGGGTGGTGGTCTTCCCAACGCCATTGACGCCCACTAAAAGCACCACCTGGGTGTTCGGAGCCGAGAAGGGCCTTGCTGGCTGCAGGTGGATGATCTTCAGGAGCTCATCCTTCAGGATGGCCTTGGGGTCGATTTCACCGCTACGTTTCAGCTCAAAGCGCAGGCGGAGCATGAGGCGATCCACCGCATGAACGCCGAGATCGGCTTGCAGCAGCAGATCTTCCATCTCCAGTAGTTGGTCCTCATCCAGTTTTCGCAGCCCAAGCAGATGACCCAGGGGCCGCAACACAACTTCTTGGGTGCGCTTGAGCCCCTGTCGGAACTTGTCTATCAAACCGCCGAAAAGAGCCACGAGAACCTCGGAGGTTTAAGTGTAGCGAAGCCGGGATTTCACGGGGATCACAGGCCTATTTGGACTTGGCACCATTGCGTTGGGCTGTAGGGTATCGTTCGGCTTGGTGCAGATTTTCCTGCAGTTCCTCATCACCCGGAAGGGCGGCTAGCGCCAGACGAAAATCATCTACGCTCGCCTGAAAATGTTTTAGCTCGAAGTTGGTAGGGCCGCGGTTGTAGTGGGCCTCATACAGAGCCGGATCCAGCGATAGGGTTTGGTTTAACGCTTCAAGGGCCTCGGCTAACGCCATTCGTTCATTGAGGCACCGGCCAAGGCTGGACCAGGCAAAGGGTTGTTTGGGGTCTTCTCTGATGGCAGCTCTAAGGATCGGTTCGGCCTCCTTGAACTTCTTCTGTTGGGCCAGGGCTTCGCCCTTCCAGGCCAATGCCTCCGCATCTCCCGGTTCCAGGGTCAGCAGGAGATCTGCGCAGGTTTGCTCGCTTACCCAGTCGGGCACGAACCGCGCCTCGGTGCAGGCAGAGCGGTAGCTCGCCGCTGAACCCAGTTTTCCGTTTTCCAGATGGGCGGACAAGGCTTCTGGGTGATGACCCAGGTGGCTGAAGGCATTGGCGCGGAGCAGGCGCTCCAATCCGGCTTTCGGGCCGGTCTTTGCTTCCAGTTGGGGGATGGCGGCTTCACAGACTTCAAGCAGCCGATCCCACCGCTGCGCTTTCTGAAGCGCCTTCAGCCAGTAAGTGAGAAAAAGACCTCGGTCTTTGGGGCTGAGGGATTTGAAGAAATCTGCGAGTTCATTCCATTTCTGGGCTTTCTCGAGGGCCTCACCCTTGGCCTGGATGGCTTGTGGAGTAAGGGTTTACTGCAAGGCAGGAGGCGCTTGAATGGTGAATGGGAGCACGGAAATCCTTTACCATGACGCCACAAACAACCCTTGGCATTCAGAAAGAACAGCTTGGTCATGGGGCTGCGGACCGGTTTTGATGGGCGGGCGTGTTCCACGTAGAACGGCGCTTGTAAGAGCGGTCGAATAAAGTAAACAACCAAAATCATTTCAAGTCATACAACATGGCACGCCACAGGGTTGGTGCATTATTTGGCTTTGGCTTTCTTGGCGGTGGCCTTTGGTTTCTTCCTTTTTTCGGGCCTCACCCAGCCCACCAGGGCTTGCTCAAAAACCTCCTCGACATGGCTTACGGGATGGAATCGGAGTTGGCTGCGAACTTCGGGTTCGATGTCTTCCAGGTCTTTCAGGTTGGGTTTGGGAATGATGATGTCATGCAGCCCCAGACGCAGGGCCGCGAGGCTTTTTTCTTTCAAGCCACCGATGGGCATGGCATCACCACGTAGATCAATTTCCCCGGTCATGGCAAACGTGTTGCGGATGGGTATGCCCTTCAGCACGGAAAGCAGCACCGTCGCCATGGCCAAGCCCGCGCTGGGGCCGTCTTTGGGGATGGCACCTTCGGGAAAGTGGATGTGAATATCACGTTTCTGAAAAATTTCCGGATCAATTTCAAAGGCCTCACTACGGCTGCGGATGTAGCTCAAAGCAGCCTGGGCGCTTTCTTTCATGACATCGCCAAGTTGTCCCGTCAGAATCAACCCGCCCTTCCCGGGCATGGAAAGGGCCTCGACGAACAGCACCTCGCCGCCGGTGCTGGTCCACGCAAGTCCAGTCACCACGCCGATGCGTGGCGCCTTGAGTCGTTCGTCAGGGAGGATCTTGATGGGCCCTAAAATAGCCTGGATGTTCTTTTCGCTGAGCGTGATTTTGGCTTTAAAAGTGTCATCCGCCACGCGCTTTGCAACCTTCCGGCAGACAGCGCCAATCTCGCGCTCAAGCTGTCGCAGGCCTGCCTCACGGGTGTAGCCGGTGACCAGGGCGGTAAGCCCTTTTTTGGTGAAAATCAATTGCTTGTCGCTGATGCCGTGCTTCTCCAGTTGTTTGGGAATCAAGTGCCGCTCGGCGATACCGAGCTTTTCTTGAAGGGTGTAGCTCGACAGGCTGATGATTTCCATGCGGTCCCGGAACGCTGGCTGAATGGGGTCCAGCTCGTTGGCATTGGCCAGGAAAAGCACCTGGGAGAGATCCAGGGGCACGTTCAGGTAATGATCCCTGAAGGTGTGGTTCTGCTCGGGGTCCAGGACCTCCAGAAGCGCTGCGGATGGGTCCCCGCGCATGTCCCGGCCGATCTTGTCCACCTCGTCCAGCATGATCACGGGATTCATGGATTTAACCTGATGCAGCGCCTGGACGATGCGGCCAGGCATGGCACCCACATAAGTTCGTCGGTGACCGCGGATCTCGCTTTCGTCGTGGACGCCGCCTAGCGAAATGCGGGCGTATTTTCTTCCGAGAGCCTTGGCAATGCTGCGGCCAAGAGAAGTTTTGCCAACGCCAGGCGGGCCCACCAGACAGAGGATGGTGCCCTTCAGTTTCGGATTCAGTTTTCGCACTGCCAGGAATTCAAGCAGCCGTTCCTTGATTTTCTTCAGACCGAAGTGGTCCTCATCCAGGACATCTGCAGCGATCTGCAAATCCAGGCTTTCAGCATCCTGGATGCCCCAGGGAAGTTCGGTCATCCACTCGAGATAGGTGCGTGTGACGGCGGTTTCGCTGCTGTCGGGATGCATGCGCTCAAGCTTCTTCAACTGACGTTCGATCTCTGTCATTGCTTCTTCAGGGACTACCAATTTCGCGAGCTTATCCCTGAAGGCCTGGATTTCCTCTGCCAGCTCGGAACCTTCGCCCAACTCTTGTTGGATGGCCTTGAGCTGCTGCCGCAGGTAGTACTCCCGTTGACCCTTATCAATCTCACCCTTGGCCTCCAGGGTGATCTTCTGTTGAACCTCCAACAGTTCGATCTCACGCATCAGCAGCTCATTCACGCGTTTGAGGCGGGGCAGCGGTTCGGTGATCTCCAGGACTTCCTGCAATTGCTGGGGTTTCAATTCCAGATTGGACGCTACCAGATCCGCCAACCGGCCAGGATTTTCCAGGTTGGAGGCAATGATGAGAACTTCCTGGGGCATGGTCTTGCCCAGGGACACGGCCTTTTCGAGGGTTTGTTTCACCGAGCGCATGAGCGCATCGGACTCCACTGTCGGGGCCACTCCTTCGGGCTCTGGGACTGGCTCCACCCGGGCCTGCAGTAATTCCTCGGTCTCGGTGAAATACTCCACGCGCACCCGTTGGATTCCCTGCACCAAAGCGCGTATCCGTCCGTCCGGTAGTTTCAACACACGCATGATGAGTGCCGCGGTGCCGATGCGATAAAGATCATCGGGGCCAGGGTTGTCCATCTCCACCTGCTTTTGGGAAAGCAACAGCACCATTCTGCTTTCCACCAACGCGGTATTGACAGCCTTCAATGATTTTTCCCGACTGACGCTCAAAGGCTGAATGACGAAGGGATAGACCACCACATCCCGCAGTGGCAATACCGGCAATACCTCAGGGATGCGCGGGGTTTCTTCGACCTGCAAAAGCTGGGAACCATTTTCCTCGGCCATGACTACCTCTGGTATCAGCTTAACGTTCCCTTCCACCTCCCACTTGGTTCACTTGTGGTTCACTTGGCTTTGATCCGCCTGGGCGTCGGATCATCAGTGGGGAACAGCGGCAACTCCTGGCCCGCTGACACAGGTCTGGGCCGTGGTTTTGGGGGTAATTCAGGATAGGCCTCGGGCTTGGAATCGCGATGCATCAGGGCTTCTTCCAGGGCGCGGACAAAATCCGGCAAGTCCTTGAAGTCCCGATAGACGCTGGCAAAACGCACGTAGGCAACTGAATCGAGATGTTTGAGCGCATCCATCACCAACTCACCCAACTCTCGGCTGGGCAACTCACGATCTGGCCGTTCCAGCAGGCGCGCCTGGATGTCGCCCGCCGCCTCTTCCAGTTTTTCCAGGGAAACCGGTCGCTTTTGGCAAGCGATGCTCAGACCCCGAAGCAATTTATTGCGGTCAAAAGCCTCTCGGCGGCCATCTTTCTTGACCACCAGGAGCGGGAATTCCTCAACCCGCTCGTAGCTGGTGAACCGGCGGCCGCAGGCCAGGCATTCCCGCCGCCGACGAATGGCATCGCCTTCCTTGGATTCGCGGGAATCCACAACCTTGTCTTCGGAATGTGCGCAAAAGGGGCAACGCATGAGCAAGGGTACCCGGTTAGTGCGCCGCCCAGATGCGTTGCAGGGAATCTGGGAGGGTCATGGGGTCAAAGGGCTTGGCCAACACGTCCAGGGCACCGCACGCCACGAGTTGGGCAATTTCCTGCGGCTGCACTTTGGCGGTCATGAAGACGATGGGCGTTTCAGCCAAAGAGGGAATAGCTCGAAGCGCCTTAAGGGTAGTGGGTCCATCCATGCCGGGCATCATTACATCCAGCAGGATCAGATCAGGGCCAAAGCCTTCGGCTTTTTGAATGGCATCAGGCCCCGAGCAGCATAGTTCCACGGTGAATCCGCCCACCGCCGTGAGGCTCAAGTGCGCGATGGCGCGGATATCCGCTTCGTCATCGACCATCAGGATTCGTTTCAAGGCAGCCATGAAAGCCTCAGGCTTCGATGATGCGGGGGTTCATGACGACCTTGCTCTTGATGCTGTTGGCCACGAAGCAGTATTTGTGGGCCTTGTGGAAGAGGTCCTCGACCTTGGCCTTGCTGGTGCCCGGGGCGACCCGAATGGTCGGGTTCAAATGGATTTCGGTGACGCTCGTGGCTTTGCCGACGGTATCCAGCACCGACGCTGCGCTGTCCTCGTAATGGGTGACTTCCACTTTTGCCTTGGCGCAAAGAGCCAGGAAAGTGAGCATGTGGCAAGTAGCGAGCGCGGACCCAAGCAGGTCCTCGGGGTTCCAGCGCTGCACACTTCCGGCGTATTCCACCGCGCTGCTCACAGGTATGGCGGTCTTGCCCTTGGAAGTGGCGACCGCAGCGCGAGAATAGGGATCCGCCAAGGTATTGCCAGCCCAGGTAAGTGTTAGGGGATATTCATGCGCCATTTGAATCACACTCCAAGGAGCCATTATCGCAGATGATGATGGAGTGTCCCATTTACCTCTTCCTGACCCTATCCAAAACCTTTGGCGCCGCTTGATGATGCGTTCTGGGCATCGGCTGGGCCTGCCTTTGCGGGATGACAACGCGGTCTCGTTGTTGGATAGCGGGAGTGCCATTCTTGCGGCCACCAAGTCGCTTATTCGCGCGGCCCGGCACTCCCTTTATTTTGAAATTTACATCTGGGCCGATGATGCAGTGGGCCGGGAAATCGCCGCGCTGCTCAGGGACGCAAAAACGCGAGGGGTGGACGTACGCGGGGTGGTGGACGCGCTTGGCAGTTGGGGGAGTGCCGCTTTGCTATCAGACCTGGATGAGGCAGGCGTTTCACTCCTTCGTTTCCACCCAGTGGCACCCTGGCGCCGGTTCCGGATCATGAACCGTCGAAACCACCGCAAGCTCCTGATCTGTGATGGGAAGGAAGCCATCGTGGGCAGCGCCAATTGGGGCATGGACTATGATGAGCGCGCCAACCCTAAAGCTTTCCTGGATGAGGGCGTGGTGTTGCGCGGGCCCATCGTGAAGGATTTGGGCGAGGATTTCGACAAAGTGTGGCGGCGTGCCGGTGGCGGATTTTTTGAACAGCCAGTGGGTGCTGACACCCGCATCTGGCCAGGTCCCTGGATCGAGCCGGTGACCGTGCAACTGGTCACCAGCGCAGGGCGGCGAGGCACCCGTGCGATTCGTCAGCATTTGCGGCTTTTGCTCTCCCAAGTACAACGAGAACTTCTCATCGCCAACGCCTACTTCGTACCTGGCGTGAGCTTGACGAAGATGCTTTGTCGCGCTGCCAAAAGAGGCGTGGCTGTCCGAATCCTGGTGCCTGGCCACAGCGATAGTGGATTCGTGCAGGCCGCTGGTCGGGCGTCCTATGGGAAATTGTTGGAATCCGGTGTGCGCATCTTTGAACGGCAGGGCCGGATGCTTCATTCGAAAGCTGGGGTATTCGACGACGGTTTGGCCCTCATCGGTAGCGGGAACATGGATCCCCGCAGCTTCAGCTTGAACCTGGAATTGAGCCTCGCCATCCACCACCCAGGCGTGGCGGCAGAATTACGGCGCATCTTTGAGGCTTATCGGACCGAAAGCGTTGAGATTCAAGCGGAGGTCTGGGCGCGGCGACCATGGTGGCATCGCGTCTATGAACAATTCGCTTATCAATTCAGGTGGTTGTTGTAGGTTTTCAATTCCAACCTATCTGACGGCCCTTGTTCTGTTCTTCGAGCCAGAGCTGAAGCGGTTTGAAGTAGTCCACCATGGCACGAGTGCTCAGGTTCTCCCCGGTGGCCTCTTTCAACACTTTGCGCCAATCTTCAGTGGCACCTTTTTCGAGCACACCCTTCAGGAAGGCGCCCACATCTTTGTGCCCAGCGTAATTGCAATTGCGAGGATCCTGGTGGAGGATCGTCCGAGCGATGTGGTCGTGCATTTGAAACTTGAAGACCGTAGCCAGACCATAGCTGTAGTAGTAGGCGGGATTGTCATTGATGTGGGTCTTGGTGGCGGCGTCGCACCATTCCTCGCCCCGCGGACCGGGAGGCTTCACGCCCTGGAGCTCAGCCACCAAACGCCACCACTCGGCGTTCATTTTTCCTTCGGGCATGTCCTTGGCGTAGAACTCGGCCTCCCATTCGGGCATGGTGCCGCAGGCCCAAAACATGAAGGGTATGGCGACCTCCAGCGCGTCGTTCAGCAGAACTTTCATAGCATCGGATTTGTAGTTTTTAGGAAGGAGGCCGGTCTCCTTCATGTAAGGTACTTGCCGCGTGGCGAACGCGATGAGTTCGCCCACGCCTTCATGGAAGAAGGGCGCCGCGCCATCTCGAAGCAGTGGCGGCACGTTCGGCTTCGTATAGCTCATGAAGTAGTAGCCGTGGCCCAACTCGTGGTGGGCAGTTTGGAACCACTCAAAATTTGGTTCGATGCTTTGAAGGCTGCGGATATCGTTCTCGAGGTCCAGATGCCAGCAGCTGGCATGTTGGTTCTTCTTGCGAGGGTCGCCGGCCTTCACGGGATAAAGATCCGATCTGTCCCAGAAGGTCTGGGGTAGGCGCTTGAAGCCAAGCCCCACGTAGAAATCTTCGGCAGTGCGAATGATCCATTCAGGCTTGCGGCCGACGAAGTAAGGATCAAAGTCCGCGGCATCCACAAAGCCCGTCCAGTTCTGGCTCCACCGGTTGTTGATCCAATGGGCGGGAATGACTTTGGGTACCGGCTGGCCATACTTCTTGGCCAGCTCATACTTTACCCAGGTATGCAGCTGAAGATAGAGCGGCATGAGCTCTTTGCGGCTGGTGCGGCAGAGTTTCAACATTTCATCCGTGGTCATGCCGTACTTGGCCACTTGAAGGCTGAAGTAATCTTTGTAGCCCAGTTCCCTGGCCACGCCATTGCGCAGGCTCCGGAGCTTCACGAGGCCCGGCTTCAGTGGCACACCAATCTCTTTACTGGCCTCCCAGGCTTTGACGCGGGCGTCGAGATCCTTGCTTTTGGACAGCACATCATCAAGGGCGTTGGCGGTTACGGGCTTGCCGCCCAGCTTGAATTGGAAGCCGTTCATAGTGCTGGCCTGAGCGGTTTCCGCGGCGATGCGGTCGGCTACCAGTTTGGGATTGGTCATGGGGCCTTCGGCTGCGTTCAACAGCACGCGTTCAAGTTCGCGCACGGTCAATTCGTCCAATTCCCTTTTGTGTTGCAACAACGCTTTGGCCTCGGTGATTACGGCGGGATTGCCGGTGAAGGCTGCGAAAGCCTTCCCGGCCGTTTCAGCCGAAGCATCATGGGTTGGGCCGACATCCGTACTGGCGGCCCATTGAGCTTCGCTGGCCACCGCGTACAGAGCCTTGTAACCAGCGTTCACAAGGTCCAGAAAACGGTCTGCCTGTTGCTGAATCAGCGATTTGATGGGGCTCTCCAGGGGGAGCACCGCCACACTTTTTTGCACTGGTGTGGACCGGGCGGAGAGCGGTAGCACAAGGGGAAGGCCAAGAATGAGGGTGGGCAGCAAGCGCATGGGCACTCCACAAGGAAGTTCCCATTGTGCCGCGATGCGCCTAGGTCTCCTAGACCGTTGCGTCAAAATAACTTAAACGACATACGGGCTTCCCGGCGTAAGTAGCCGTAGCCAAATAACCCGAACTGCACAGGTTATTTTGACACGGCCACTAACCTGGAAGCTTCATCGTAAAGGTGCTGCCGAAGCCCACCTGGCTATTGACGCTGATGCTGCCGCGATGACCCGCTACGATGCGCTGCACGATGGCGAGGCCCAAACCTACGCCACGGGTGGAATCCTGTAGTCGGGACTGACGGAAGGGGTCGAAAATGAAGGGCAGCTCCTCGGCGGGAATGCCGCGCCCGGTATCCGTGATGGTGATGCGCAACCAGCGCAAACCGGCCTCCACGCCAGCGCCGAGATCCACCGTCGCTTCCATTCGCACGGCGCCACCTGTGGGGGTGAATTTGAAGGCATTGGCGAGCAGATTGGCCAGAGCCCGCTCCAACTTGGCGGCGTCGCCGGTGATGTCCGGGAGCTCGGGCGCAATCTGAACCTGGAAGCCCAACCCTGCGCCGGTAGCCAATGCGCGATGAGCCGAGGCGATCTGGTCGAGCCATGGTTGGACCGCAAAAGTGGAGAACTCGAAGGGCAACTGGCCGCTTTCACTGCGGTAAACCTCCAGCATCTCCTCCAGCAGGGTTTGTATCTTTACGTAAGCGCTTTGGGCTTGGGGCTGGATGACCGCGAAGAGGCCGGGATCATCTTGGGCTGCACTTAATGCGATGCCCACCACGGTCATGGGAGAACGAATATCGTGAACGAGCATGGCCGTGAAATTGGCTTTCAACAGGTTCACTTCCCGCAATTTGAGATTTGCATCAAGCAGGCTTTCGTTCTGTGTTTTTAGCGCCTTTTCCAGACGCACCATTCGAACCTGATGGTTTACCCGGGCGACGACTTCTTCCGCATGAAAGGGTTTGGAAACGTAGTCCCGGCCTCCCACCTGGAAGGCTTTCACCTTGTCAAGGGGATCATCCAAGGCGCTGATGAAGATGACTGGGATATCAGCCAATACCGGGTCCTGTTGCATGGCTGCACAGGCTTCATAACCATTCATGCCGGGCATGGTGATATCCATCATGACCAATTCGGGCGGAGTGCGCCGCGCCGCATCCAGAGCCATACGGCCCGAAGGCACCGCCCTTACGCGAAACTGGTGCTCACGCAGCAGTCCCGCCAACAGATCAAGATTCGCGGGATTGTCATCCACGATAAGGATGTCGCTTGGGGGAACGAGCATGGAGGCTCCTTAATGCAACAGATCCAGGGCGGTGAGCAGCTCTTCCAGGCGATAGGTCTTGATCAGGTGCCGTAATGGCTGGGCCAGCTTTGGCTCCTCCAGTTGTTCCAACAGGGTCAGGGCTTCTGTCGTATCCCCGGAGGCTACAGCATTCCGAAAGGCGAGGCGCCATTCCGGGTGCAGGAGTTGCAACTCATGGAGCGATGGACCCGGTGTCTTCAAGGGTTTCGGACGCTCCAACCGCCGAGTGAAGCGCACACCCAGGTGCACGGTAAGAAGCTCGAAGAGCGCTGATTCACGGAAAGGTTTGCCCAGGAAATCATCAAAGCCAAGTTTTTGCACAGAGGCTTGGTCCAACTCCAGCACCGAGGCCGAAATCGCGATGACGGGAGTTCGGCCCCTGCCTTCGGCTTTCTCGATGTTGCGTAGCTTGGCCATGGCCTCGAAGCCATCCATTCCGGGCATTCTCAAGTCCATCCAGATAAGGTCAGGATGCAGTTGGGACCATTGTTCCAGGGCTTGCAGACCATCCTTGGCAGTAACTACCGAAAACCCCACGGACTCGAAAAGCTGGGTCAGCAGGTCGCGGTTTTCCTCCCGATCGTCCACCACCAGTAGCGTGAAGTGTTTCTGGTCCGGCTCCAGGCCCACCACCTCTCCCCCGGCTTCCAGAGATAGGGGGTGTTCCAGTTCCGGGAGGGCCACCTGGAAGGAAAAGGTGCTACCCACATCCGCACGGCTTTCGGCCGATAGGTCACCGCCCATGAGCCGCACCAGCGCCCGTGAGATGTGCAGTCCCAAGCCAGTGCCCTCAGCGGCCCGCTGATTGGTTTCTGCTTGAAAGAATTGCTCGAAGAGCCGCTGCAGGTCCTCTTCGGAAATGCCTGGTCCGGTGTCCCGCACTTCGAAACTGGCCAGTCCCGCGTGGTAGGAGGCCCTCATGGCCACAAAACCCGAATCGGTGAACTTGATGGCGTTGCCAAGGAGGTTTACCAATACTTGCCGCAGCTTCCCCTCGTCCCCTCCCAGGTATTCTGGAAAGCCCGGTTGCACATCCATCTCGAAAGCGATGCCTTTGCCATTGGCGCGAAGCTCAAAGAGCGCCCGCAAGGCAGAAAAGAATTCCGCCGAGGAGAAAGGCGCGATTCGAAGTACCAGGCCACCGGACTCGATTTTAGAAAGCGAAAGCACATCATTGATGAGTGAAAGCAGATGTTCCCCAGCGTGAAGGATGTGTCGCAACTGATCTTGATCTCTGGTCGTCCGTTCTGGATTTCGGTTCATAAGTTGGGCATAGCCGATGATGGCGTTGAGCGGTGTGCGCAGTTCGTGGCTCATGTTGGATAGAAAGGCGCTTTTGGCGCGGTTGGCAGCCTGGGCTTTCGCCTCGGAAACACGCAATATCTGGGCATCCTTGGCTAGCCTCAGCATGGATTCCCTCAGGCGATCAACGCCACGGTTCAAGTCCGAAGCCATCTGTGCGAATTCGTCACGGCCCTCCACGACAACCAGATGGTTCAAGTCGCCATCTGCGGCGGCCCGCATGCCCGCCACGATATGATTGATCTTCCAACCAAGATCCTTGGCGATGATTCGGCCAAGAGTCAGCGCCAACAAGAACCCTAAAAGGATGATAGATATCGCAATGGTTTGAGCGCGCTTCACTCGCAACGAGGATGCCTGAACCTGCTCCCGACCCGCCATTTCCTGCTGTCGCGAGAGCTGGTTGAGCTGGCCGACAATAGAATCCCTGTTGGGCACCAGACCTTGGTCCAGGAAGTGCTCCAGGCGTGGCAGGTCCGCGGAATAGAAAAGGACTTCCAAATAGTCCAGCATGGGATCCGCTTGGGCCATGAGTCTTTCTGCTTCCACCACGCCGGCCTGCTCCTGGGTCAGCTGGAAACTGGACCGGTAGGCAGCCCAATCCCGCTTTATTTTCACCCTGGCCTGCCGGACCTTTTGCAGCCCCTGTTCGGGAGGTAGGGTGCCGCCCTGAACCAGCCGTGCGGTATTCACAATGTCCAGCACATAGGCGTCCGAAACCAATTTCAGTTGCCGGATCGGCACCATCCGGTTTTCGAAAAGATTGATGATTTCCAGCCCGTCACGACGCACCGCATCCACCTGCCAAAGACTCACGCAGGCCAGCAAAGCAGCCCCCAGACCAAAGGCCAGCGAGAGCTTGGTCGAAATGCGTAAACGGCTAAGGAAAGAGCCCATGGTGTCCTGGGGGTGGTAACCCTTTCTAGGCTCCGAAAGCTTGAAAGGCAAGGAGATTTGGAGTCGTCAAACAGTCAATCGGGTCGAACGGCTGCCGTGGTCACGTCTCCATTTAAGTGCTTTGTGTCGCGCAAGGTCTAAATTAGAACAACGGGATGGCCGACATGGACCCAGGAATTCAACCGGATGACTCGATGCTGATCGCACCGTGCGGTGTGGATTGTCGGCTGTGTCGCGCCTACTTTCGCGATCGGCGGCCATGTCCCGGATGCCGCGGAGACAACGGCCACAAATCGAAGATTTGCACCACTTGTGCAATCAAGAACTGCGCTGGGTTGGCCGCCGGGAAACACCAGTTCTGCTTTTCCTGCGCCAAGTTCCCCTGCGCTCATCTGCGACATCTGGACGGTCGCTACCGGGCCCGATATTCCGTGAGCGTCATCGCCAATCCGGAACGGATCAAGACGGTAGGCATCGAAAAGTTTGTGACTGGGGAAACAGTCAAATGGACTTGTCCAAAATGCGCCTTGCTCCTCTGCATGCATAAACCACGGTGCGTCCATTGCGGATACCCATGGCAAGGTCAGTAGCAATGGAACTGGCTTGGGAGCCGTGTGACGCCCAACCCCATTCGACCCAAACCCAGCCCGGCACAACAGCCACCAGGCCGTGATCATCCGATTATGGGCCGTGCCGATCTACCTTCATTGTCAGGCCGAGCCATTGAATGGCCTGGGCGTCGTTTTCAGCCCGGAGGGATCCCATGAACGACCTCAAACCCCCACGCACGGAAGAATTCAAACTTGAAGGCGGCAAAGTCTTGGACAAGGTGAAAGAGATCATCCATGCCGGGAATGTGCGCCGCATCATCCTGAAAAACGAGGAAGGCAAGGTGTACCTGGAGATTCCCCTGACCTGGGGCCTCGTCGGCGTGGCCCTGTTGCCGATCTTCGCCGCCGTGGGCGCGCTCGCCGCGGTGGTCACCCGCATGGTCATCGTCGTGGAAAAGGTGGAGGAGTGATCGCACTTCCCGAAAGCATACGGATCATTGTCCGGCCTCGTCTTCACCACCCAGTCAGGCTTTTCAATGATCGTGCTTTACGCCTTTGCCTCCCGATGAGGCGGGCAAGGTTTCGTCGTCAGGCTTTACCGGCGATACTTTTGCATCGCGCTTGTATTGAACGCACTTCTTTCAAGGGGTGAATCCTCCCATGGAGTCATCCGACAGCCTCCGGAGCCACCTCGCCACGCTGCTGAAGTGGCAGGACGCGCATGTGGATTTCGATACGGCGGTCAAAGGCCTTCCTCCGCGCCTCCGGGGCGTCCAGCCGCAGGGCTTACCCTACTCGGCTTGGCAGCTTTTGGAACATCTGCGTCTCGCGCAGCGGGACATTCTGGATTTCTGTCTGGATCCCGCCTATAGCGCCCCGAAGTGGCCCGACGCCTACTGGCCCAAGTCGCCTGTTCCTCCTACGCCGAAGGCCTGGCAGCAAAGCATCGCCGCAGTCCGAGCCGACCGCCGCAGCCTCGAAAAATGGCTAGCCGATCCGACTCTCGACCTCTTCGCCAAGATTCCCCACGGAGAGGGCCAAACCTACCTCCGCGAGTTCCTGCTGGTCGCGGATCACAACGCCTTTCATGTCGGTCAGATCGTGGTTGTTCGCCGTCTTCTAGGTGCCTGGGTGTAACGCACGTCCCACAAGCACAGAAATCATTTTTGAAGGAAACGATGTGGGAACCCGTCAGCTCAGGGTTTCGAGGTTGGCATCTGGAACACCGCAGCATCCACTGGCACACCCTGTTTGATCTCGGTAAAGGTGGTGACCTGAGCGGCGTGGGTGGAACGGGTGATGAGTTTGAAGGGCACCATCAGGCCATCCACGCTGCGGTAATCCTGGTAGGTGGTTTCTACTGACGTGCGCCCCAGCACGGTGGTTTCGAAGGCGAGGCGCCGGGTCAGCAGGCCCGTGGCTGCGTCGAAAGAGAGGAGCTCATGCGATCCGTCCGCGCCCTTGGCGGCCACGGTGAACGCATCATGGCCATCCACGGATTCCCGGGCCAACACAGTCAGCTTGTCGAAGCGTTCTTTGATGTGGGCAGGGAAGTGGAGATCGGCTTCTTGGCGGATTTCAGCGAGCTGTTTGGGTTCCGCGGGGGCGACTTTCCCCCCTCGTGAAGTCCAGCCGGCGCGACCGTCAAAACCCTGAAGCATCAGACCGCGTGGCGTCGACAAGCTCTGAAGGTAGCGGTCCGGCGCCTTCTGCTGGATCTCCAGCGCCATCACGCGGCCGCCGCCCAGGTCCAGACTGCCCTTCATGGTTCGCGAGGAAACGGCGTCCAGCGCCGCTTTCCCGCCCATGGCCGCGAGGTAATGATCGAGGATCGAGTCCAAGGCCGGGAGGTCCTTTGGCTGTTCGGTTGTGGGCGCACCCGGTCGCGGTGCTCCCAGCACGGCCAACGGTGGCATGGAAGCGGGTTTTGCGTGGCCATTGTGGCAGGTGGCGCAGGTGATTTCGGTCCTGCCCCTGAAGTTCTCCGTGTTGATGGCTCGGGTCATGAGGATCATCTTCCGTGCCGTCACCTTGGCTTCCTTGTCGTCCTTCTCGAACTGCCAGACTGACTTCTCATCCTTCACATGGCATTGCGCACAGCCCACGCCCAAGGACGCACTGATGAAGCCCATGGCATCATCCAATCCTTCATGGTCCAGGCCCTTGAAGACCTGCAGGTTCTTCCCGCCTTCCTTGGATGGCGCGGCGGCTTTCGCCGCCGGAGGAGCGGGGGTAGCAGCGGGTGTCTGGCCCAGCAGCGAAGCTGAAGCCAGAAGGATGATTCCGCCCAGGCGGGTGAGGGGAAGCCTGTTCATGGTGAACCTCGGAATGGGGGGAGCAAGTGGTCAGAGATTGGTTCTCAAGCTACCACGATGCCTACAGATCATCCCCGATTAGCGCGACCAAGCGCTTCGGCGCCACGGCGCGGTAACTCTCCAGGATCCAGGCCCGCAATAGCTCCACGGGCACGGTCATGTTCTTCTCGAAGCGGCAAGTCACCCAATCCGCGCGGCCCAAGCCGTAGCCTGTGGGGGATGCCCCGGGCAGGGACAGGGCAAGCGGCGCCGAGGATGGCAGCTTCACCGTGAACGAAAGCAGATCGGCCTCCTCCGCGCGTCCCAGGAAGACAAAAATCTTTCCCTTCACCTTGATCACGGATTCCCCCCAGGGGAAGTGTTCCTCCGCCTCTGGCAGGGAAAGGGCGAGTAGGCGAAGTGATTTCGCGATGGCTCGGTAAGAAGATTGGGGTCGTGGCATGGAGCCTTGATTTTATACCGTCGCCTGGGTCCAGCGCAGCACGGGTTTCCGTGCGGCGGTGGTTTCATCCATGCGCCGCAGGGGCGCCGTTACGGGCGCTTGATGCAGCAGGTCGGGATTTTCTTCGGCTTCCTTGGCAATCTGCTTCATGGCCTGGATGAAGGCGTCCAGCTCTTCCTTGGATTCACTTTCGGTGGGTTCGATCATCAGGGAGCCATGGACGATGGTGGGGAAATAGATTGTGGGCGGGTGGAAGCCATAGTCAATAAGCCGCTTGGCGATATCCAAGGTGCTCACATCATGGTTCGTTTGGAAGGCATCGTTGAAAACCACTTCATGCATGGTGGCGGTCTTGATGGGCAGGTTGTAGACGCCTTCCAGTTCATGGCGGATGTAGTTGGCGTTCACGATGGCGCGCAGCGTGGCGTCGCGCAGGCCGTCGCCACCATGACTCAGGCAGTAGGTCAGCGCCCGCACCAGCATTCCGAAATTGCCAAAGTACGTGTGGACCTTGCCGATGCTCTGGGGACGATCCCAATTCCAGCGGTAGGAGTGGTGGGGCACTTCGCCTTCGCCCACCTTCACGGTGGACCGGACGACCACGGGCTTGGGCAGGAAAGGTTCCAGCGCTGCAGTGCAGAGCACCGGACCCGCACCGGGGCCGCCGCCGCCGTGGGGCGTGGACATGGTCTTGTGCAGGTTCATATGCATCACATCAATGCCGAAATCGCCGGGCCGCGCCACGCCCACCAGCGCGTTCATGTTGGCGCCGTCCATGTAGACCAGGCCGCCGACTTCGTGGATGCGCTTGCAGATGTCATCAATGCGATGTTCGAAGATGCCCAACGTGTTGGGATTCGTGATCATGAGACCGGCGATGTCCTCTTTGTGCTCGGCGATGACCGAGAGCAGGCCCTTCTTCACGCGGCCCGTGGCGGCATCGGTGATGTCATCAAACGACACGGTGCCATCCGCGGCAGAGGCCACATCCACCACGTCGTAGCCCGCCATGGCGGCGGTTGCGGGGTTTGTGCCATGGGCGGAGTCGGGGATGACGATCAGGCGCCGTTTGCCGCCCCGGCTCATATGATAAGCGCGGATGAGCATCACGCCGGTCAACTCACCCGCCGCGCCCGCGCTGGGCTGTAGCGTCACGGCGGCCAGGCCGGTGATTTCCTTCAACCATTCCTGCAGCGTGTAGATCAGCGCCAGATTGCCCTGCACCATCGCGTCCGGCGCCATGGGATGGGATTCCGCGAAGCCCGGGATGGCGGCGACTTTTTCGTTGAGGCGCGGATTGTGCTTCATGGTGCAAGAACCCAGCGGATACATGCCCTGGTCCAGGCCATAGTTCCACAGCGATAGTTTGGTGAAGTGGCGGATGATCTCCGGCTCGCTGCAGGAGGGCATCGCGTCGAAGCCGGTGCGCTTGAGATGCGCGGGCCGGGTGTCCTTGGGGCGCGGCACATCCAGCTTCGGCAGGTCGAGGCCCACCTTGCCCGGTACGGAGCGGTCGAAGATGAGGGGTTCGCGGGATCGGAGTGACATTTTGGAGTCCT